>DLLX01000054.1:18953-23991 GCA_002479145.1 Prevotella sp. UBA7551
AAAGATGGAAAACGTCTCGTTCTTTGTCGATTTCGGTCTACTGACCGATTTGGTTTTAATTGTGCAGAACATTCCACGACTATTCTTCTTGGATGAGTTCGAATGGAAGGGAGTACAAGGGGTATGTTTAGGTAAGGTTAAACGTGTTGAATTGTTATTGGGCCTATAATACGAGAATTTTTAATTTAAAAATGAGAGAAAAATAAATTAAAAATATCATATTTTTAATTTAAAAATATTTTTACTCACTATTACTTTATAATGGCATAGAAGGCGAATCTCTATGGAAATCGTGCTATGAAAGGCCAGATTTCGACATTCTTCCAAGAGCAAAGTATTTGATTTACTGCTATTGTATTTTGAAAAAAAATATGCCACTCATAGGATATCACTACAGCTTGATGTTTATCCGTATTTTGCGGAAAGCAAAAGTCATAATATTTTCAGCGCAATGGCCGCACAAGCTTCTGCGTCGGCAAGGGCGTGGTGATGGCGTTTCAAGTTGTAACCACATTTGGCTGCAATGACATCCAGATTGTGTCGTCCCTCTGGCCATACTCTGCGAGAGGCGATGCAGGTACAGTGGAACTCATAGTTGGGGTAGTCCAACTGATAGACTCGGAACACTGCTTTAAGGCAACTTTCGTCGAAAGCCTTATTGTGTGCAACAAGTGGGAGACCATGAATTTTAGGTTCAATACTTGCCCAAACTTCAGGAAAGTTTGGAGCGCAACTTGTGTCGGCCTCTGTGAGTCCGTGTACCTGCGTGCAACGGTAGGTATAGTATTCTGGTTCGGGCCTGATCAAGGAGTAGTACTGGTCCACTACTTTTCCACCCCGTACAATGACAACACCCACGGCACATACAGATGAGCGTTCAAAGTTGGCAGTCTCGAAGTCTATCGCTGCAAAATCCTTCATGAAATATTCTTTCGATCCTATTTCTTCTTATTTATATAGGTATCGCTTAATGCTCTTCTTAGGTGTTTTTTCAAACTCTTCCTCGACTACTTCGAAGCTGGCCACCTTGCTGTATGCGGGTACGACTTGGTTGAGTTGCAGTCGGTTTTGCTCCATCACCCCCTTTATCTCATCGTTGCTGAGTCCGAGACTCTTTGCTTCTTCGTAATCAGGGTGTACCAGGCCGACAAGCTTGTCGCCGCGTTGTACGACAATACTTTCTCCAACCAGTGGAAGCGAGTTGAGCTTATCCTCAATTTCCTCTGGATAAATATTTTGTCCATTGGATCCGAGGAGCATATTTTTTGAGCGTCCATTAATATAGACATTGCCATCAGCATCCATGGTGCCGAGGTCGCCAGTGTGAAACCATCCCTCCTTGTCTATACAAGCTTTGGTGGCTTCAGGGTTCTTGTAGTAGCCCAGCATGACGTTTGGCCCTTTAGTAAGGATTTCTCCAGGTGTGTTAGCGGGGTCATTGCTGTCGATACGCACCTCTTGATGGTAAGCTGCTTGCCCACACGAACCTTTTGCGAACGTTTTCCAATCTCGGTAACAAATTATTGGCCCACATTCTGTTGCTCCATATCCCACGGTGTATGGGAATCTTATCTTACGTAAGAATGCCTCCACTTCACCATTAAGTGCGGCTCCGCCTATAATGACCTCGTAAAGATTGCCTCCAAAAGCTTTGTTTACTTGTGTAAGAATGGCGGCGCATACCTTTTTGTTGATAACGGGCATGGCCATGAGCAACTTCATCTTATTAGTCTGTATTTTGGGAAACACCTTCTTGCGGATGATTTTTTCTATGACGAGGGGTACAGCTATCATAATCCGTGGCTTGACATCAGCCAGAGCTTGTGCTATGATGGCAGGTGAGGGGACGCGGTTCAAATAGTAGATGTGCATGCCCTTGAGAAACTCGAAGATAAATTCAAATGACATACCGTACATGTGTGCCATCGGCAAGATACTGATGACGTTATCTCCCCGTTTGAGAATTTTTCCCAATACATGAAAGGCGAAGTCTGCATTGCTCCACATAGAACGATAGGGTAGCATGACACCCTTAGACCGTCCGGTCGTGCCACTGGTATAGTTGATAAGTGCTATCTCGTCAGGACTTTCCTCATGATAATAGTGGACATGCTGTTGACGGAAAAACTTCGGGTACCTCTGGCCGAACATTTCATTGAGATGCTCGCGGGCATAGGTAAGCTTTTCAGTTCGACTTACCATGAGCGAATAGTCAGGTATGTAGATGATGCCTTCCAGGGCGGGCATCTTCGTTGCATCAATCTGTGTCGCGGCCACGTCACCAACGAAAAGAAGCTTCGCATCGCTGTGATTGACGATGTTGTGGATCTGCTCTGGGGTGAACTCGTGAAGAATGGGTACTGCTACCGCGCCATAGGTAAGAATGGCGAGGAATGCTGCTGCCCAGGCAGCGGAGTTTCTTCCGCAAAGGGCAATCTTATCTCCACGCTGCACGCCTGAGGCTTCAAACATAATATGCAGTTTCTCTATTTTGCGTGCCACATCGTGATATTGTAGTGTCTTACCTTTGTAGTCGGTGAGCGAGTCGAGATCCCAATTGTCTATGATGCTCTTCTCAATGAGGGCGTTGAAGCTTGGAATTTTTTCCATCTGTCGCAACTTGTTATCGTTATGTAAAAATAATCGTTACTTATAGCAGCACACCGCTTCTATGCGGGTGTATGTCTGATGCTTTTAGGCATTTTGGTAGAGGTAGCGTTTAATGCTCTTCTTGGGTGTCTTCTGAAATTCCTGCTCGTGAATTTGGATAGCAGACACTTTGCAGAAACTTGGCAGAAGCCCATTGAGCTGCTTTCGGTTCTCCTCCATTACGTCGTTAAGGTCGTTGATGGAGAAGCCAAGTAATTTGGCGGCATCCATGTCTGGATGCACAAGGCCGACGAGCTTGTCTCCGCGTTGTATGATAACGCTTTCGCTGACCATCGTCATGGAATTGAGCTTATTTTCGATTTCTTCAGGATAGATATTTTGCCCGTTCGCACTGAGAAGCATATTCTTGATGCGTCCTCGTACATACACATGTCCTTGGCTGTCCATGGTGGCTAAGTCGCCGGTATGAAACCATCCGTCCTTGTCAATCACAGCGTCGGTGGCCTCCTTGTTTTTATAGTAGCCCAACATCAAGTTCATGCCGCGTGCAAGAATTTCACCGGGTACGTTGGCAGGGTCTTCGCTGGCAATTTTGATTTCCATGTTTTCCACTACTTTTCCACAGGAGCTGACTACATAGTCTTTATAGTCACCGTAGGTGATGAGTGGGGCCGTCTCCGTCGTTCCGTAGGCCACTGCCAGAGGAAACCCGATATTGTGGAGGAAATCCTCCACCTCTCGATTTAATCCTGCTCCGCCGAACATTAACTCATAGAGCTGTCCACCGAAGATGTTCTTCACTTGCTGGAGAATGCGTGACTTTATTTTCTTGTTCACCACCGGCATATTGAGAAGGAGATGGACACGGCGTTGCTGGATGAGCGGGAACACCATCTTGCGGACGATTTTCTCGATTACCATTGGCACGGCAATGACAATCTTTGGGCGTACTTCGGCACAAACTTTCTGTATGAGAGAAGGGCTGGGAAGTCGAGTAAGGAAGAAAAGGTGGTTGCCGAAGCAGAAGTTGAAGATAAACTCCACCATCATTCCATACATATGTGCCATTGGGAGCGTGCAGAGCACGTTGTCACCAGGCTTCATATTGGGTCCCATACTGTGCATAGCCCACATCAAGTTACTCCAAAGTGCACGGTAGGGCAACATTACACCTTTTGAGAACCCAGTCGTTCCGCTCGTATAGTTAATAAGAGCTAACTCTTCAGGGGCATCTTGATGATAGCTAATATGTTCGGCATGAAAGCATTTTGGATACTTTTCTCCAAAGAGCTTGTTTATATGTTCGCGGGCGAAAGTAAGTTCTTCCGAGCGTGACATGGTCAGCGAGAAGTCTGGAAGATAAACGATGCCTTCAAGTGCGGGCATCTGTTCGGCATCCAACATCGGTGACACGACATCGCCGACAAAAAGCAGGCGTGCCTCAGAATGGTTGACAATATTATAAACCATTTCTGGTGTGAACTCATGCTGAATGGGTACTGCTACAGCTCCATAGGTGAGTGTGGCCAGGAATGCAGCTGCCCACATGGCGGAGTTGCGTCCGCAAAGCGCAATCTTTTCACCTTCTTTGATTCCGCTCCGCTGAAAAAGGATGTGCAGTTTGGCTATTTTTCGTGCCACATCATGATATTGCAAGGTGGCATCTTTATAGTCTGTCAGTGCATCCCTATCCCAGTTGTCCTTGATGCTTTTTTCTATATATGAGTTGAAACTTTGTGTAGGCTTCATTGCACAGTCATAAAAAATTTGTGCAAAGGTATGGGATTTTATGCACAGTGCCAAATGTATTGTGCAATATTTCGTCCCTTTGTTGCATTTAGAACGTGCCTATAGCTTTTAATTGATATAAAACTCCGAAAAGTTGATTAGTTTTTCTGTGTCTTTGCTCCTTCCAATAATTAGCTGAATTTGCCCGTGTGCTCCTCAGAAAGTTTTGAGTCAATCGAGTGGGGGAGTAGACTTTTAGTCTTGACATTTCAATGGAAGCATGGTTGAACGAGGTTATTTCTTCGCCATTTTTTGGAAATCGGATGGTGATATGCCCGTAATTTTCTTGAACGTGACGGTAAAATTAGACCGTGACTTGAACCCGAGTGATGCTGCTATGGCTTCTATCGTGAGGTTGCCATAGTGCTCTGGGTCGCCAAGGCGAAGACAAGCTTCCTTAACCCGAGCTTCATTTAGCAGCATTCGGAAGTTTTTCTGGTAACGGTCATTGATCGTTTGTGACACATACTTATAATTGGAACCTATGCTGTCTGACAATTGCTGCAGAGAGAAGTCGGGTGAGCAGATGAGCTGTGTGTCATGCATTGCTGCGTCAATCTTTTCGCAAAGGTCGCTGATGCGGCTTTCATCCAGTCGTGACGCTCTCCGGTCTATCAGCTTTTCCTGTTTGTCCGCCTTG
>DLLX01000054.1:24087-24371 GCA_002479145.1 Prevotella sp. UBA7551
CGAGCGTAATAATAACAATGAGCACTATAAACAAAACGACAGACAGCGTGACCAGCAGACTCTTTCGCTTTTCATCAATTTGCTCCATCTGTCCATTCACGCGGTTTATTTCGTTGACAAATTGTGAGCGCTCCATTTTCTCGACATTGCTTCGATGAAAGATTCTGTCTTTTTCCTTTAGATACAGATAATCATACTTCTGTATTCCCTCCCTATTGCCCATTTGCTGATAGAGCTCTTTGTATGCTCCGTATATATTGACACGCTCATCCTCCATGTCATGC
>DLLX01000040.1:0-4351 GCA_002479145.1 Prevotella sp. UBA7551
CATCCTAAAAGAAGACAATCGAAGACTCGCACTCTCAAGCGCAGAACCCATGACAAGGCTGTAGCTCCCACGCTCGCCGTTTGCCCCAACTGTGGCGCTTATTATGTTTATCACACCGTATGCCCCACCTGCGGCTACTACCGTGGTAAGCTGGCTGTGGAGGTAGCAGCTGCCGAGTAATCTCATTATCCTTATTATAAATGGAGAAGATAAACGCAGTCATCACCGGTATCGGCGGTTATGTGCCCGACTATGTCCTCACCAATGAGGAGCTTTCGCGCATGGTCGATACCTCTGATGAATGGATCCAGACGCGCGTCGGCATCAAGGAGCGGCGCATCCTCACCGAGGAAGGGCTGGGCACGAGCTATATGGCTCGCAAGGCCGTAAGCCAGCTGCTGGAGAAAACGGGGGCAGACCCCGACTCCATCGACGCGCTTATCGTCGCCACGACCACTCCCGACTACAAGTTTCCCTCGACGGCATCCATCGTTGTGGGACGGTTGGGGATGCACAATGCTTTCGCCTTGGACACATCGGCGGCTTGCAGTGGCTTCCTCTACACGCTCGACTTGGCCACCTCGATGATAGAAAGCGGGCGCTATAAGCGCATCATCGTCATCGGAGCCGACAAGATGTCGTCCATGGTCGACTATACGGATCGTAACACTTGCGTTCTCTTCGGCGACGGAGCGGCCGCAGTACTCGTTGAGGGTACGACGGAGGAAGGGGTCGGAATGCAGGGCTCTTACTTGCGTACCGATGGCAAGGGACTGCCCTTTCTGCACCTGAAAGCTGGCGGATCGGTATGTCCCCCGTCACAGTTCACGGTGTCGCACAAGCTCCATTACATTTACCAAGAGGGGCGCACGGTGTTCCGCTACGCCGTGACGGAGATGGGCAACGACGTGGGTGTCATCATGAACCGCTATGGCTTGACACCCGATAAAATTGATTGGGTGATTCCTCACGAGGCCAACCGGCGCATTATTGAGGCCGTGGCAAAGCGTGCGGAGATACCCCTCGACAAGGTGCTCATCAATATCGATCACTATGGCAACACGTCCGCAGCGACGATACCGTTGGCCATGTGGGACAATGAGAAGCTGCTGAAGAAGGGAGACAACATAATCTTCACGGCCTTTGGGGCTGGCTTTACGCATGGTGCGTCCTATTACAAGTGGGCGTACGACGGCGAGTCGGCGCAAATCTCAAAGTAATAGCGGCTTCACATCAAAATGTCTTGGGTCCAGAGCGTGAGGCACAAGGGGAGAGAAGAGGCTTTCCCCGTGGTCTGACGCTCTGGACTTTTTCGTCTACGGGGAGTTGATTGCCCCGAGACTTGAGGGTGGAAGGGACGCAAGTTGCCCGGGAGGCTTCGGGCGGACATCCTCATTGGCGTGTCGCGCCATGTCCAACTAAGCGGCGCATCCGTTAATTTTATTATTCGTCAATCCATATAATCATGCAGCACAAAGCAGGATTCGTCAACATTGTGGGCAACCCCAATGTGGGCAAGAGTACCCTTATGAACCAGCTCGTGGGCGAGCAAATCAGCATTGCGACCTTCAAGGCGCAAACTACCCGGCACCGCATCATGGGCATTGTCAATACGCCGGAGGCACAAGTGGTGTTCTCCGACACCCCTGGTGTGCTCAAACCCAACTACAAAATGCAGGAGATGATGTTGGCATTCTCGGAGAGTGCGCTCGCCGATGCCGACATTCTGCTCTATGTAACGGATGTCCGCGAGACCCCAACGAAGAACATGGACTTCTTGGAGAAGGTTTCCAAGCTGGAGATACCCGTCATCCTCCTTATCAACAAGATTGACGAGAGCGACCAAAAGCAGCTTGGCGACCTTGTGGACACCTGGCATGGGCTGCTCCCTAAGGCTGAGATTCTGCCCATATCGGCCAAGAACAAGTTTGGTACGGATATCCTGATGAAGCGCATCTTGGAGCTTCTCCCTGAGAGTCCGGCCTATTTCGACAAGGATCAACTTACGGATAAGCCCGCCAAGTTCTTTGTGTCTGAAATCATACGCGAGAAGATTCTCCGCTATTACGACAAGGAAATCCCCTATTCCGTGGAGGTAGCAGTAGAGCGCTTCAAGGAGGATGACCAGCTGATTCGCATCAACGCCATCATCTATGTGGAGCGCGACAGCCAGAAAGGGATCATCATCGGCCACCAGGGACAGGCATTAAAGAAGGTCTCGGCAGAGGCGCGCAAGTCGCTCGAACGCTTCTTTGGCAAGAAAATCTTTCTCGAAACCTACGTCAAGGTCGACAAAGACTGGCGCAATTCCAACCGTGAGCTTCGCCTTTTCGGCTACGACCCGCAGTAGGACGTACTCCTTTCTCCGTCACTCGGAAGCACTTTCCACTTCTTTTCTTTCCGTCTCGCGCGCAGCGGGCGGAGCAAACGGAATCTATTTGCGGCCCTAACTGTATGCAGGGCATACTCTCGCCATTTCAAGCGAGGGCCGAAGAATGTCAAACTTCAGTAATTAAACAAACATCATGGCAAGTTTAGTAGCAATCGTTGGCCGTCCGAATGTGGGCAAGTCAACGCTTTTCAACCGCCTTACCAACAGCCGTCGCGCCATTGTCAGCGAGACAGCAGGCACCACCCGAGACCGTCAGTACGGCAAATGTCAGTGGAACGGGCGTGAGTTTTCCATCGTCGACACCGGCGGATGGGTAGTAAAATCAGAAGATATATTTGAAGACGCCATCCGCAAACAGGTGCGTGTGGCCACCGATGAGGCCGACCTTGTGCTGTTTGTGGTCGACAACGAGACCGGCATTACGGACTGGGACGAGGACGTTGTGCAGATTCTGCGCAGGACAAAGGTGCCCGTTCTGCTTGTCGTGAACAAGGTGGACAACAGCGGACGGGCCTATGAGGCGGCTGAGTTCTACAAGTTGGGGCTGGGCGATCCCATCTGCATCAGCGCCATCACGGGCGGAGGCACCGGCGACTTGCTTGACATTATCCTTGAGAAGTTGAAGGATGTGCCCGACGAAGTGGTCGACGACGACCTGCCACGCTTTGCGGTTGTGGGCCGTCCGAACGTCGGAAAGTCGAGCATCATCAACGCCTTTATCGGTGAGGACCGCAACATTGTCACCGATATAGCAGGCACTACGCGCGACAGCATCTACACCCGCTACAGCAAATTCGGCTTCGATTTCTATCTGGTCGATACTGCCGGCATACGTCGCAAGAACAAGGTAAGCGAGGATTTGGAGTTCTACAGCGTGATGCGCTCTATCCGTGCGATAGAGAACAGCGACGTTTGCATCCTGATGATTGACGCTACCCGTGGCATCGAGGGACAGGACATGAACATCTTTCAGATTATCCAGAAGAACAAAAAGTCGCTTGTCGTGGTGGTCAACAAGTGGGACTTGGTCGAGGAGAAGAGCCAGAAGCACATCAATACCTTTACCAATGCCATCCGCAGCCGCATGGCACCATTCTCCGATTTCCCCATCATCTTTGGCTCGGCACTGACCAAGCAGCGCATTTTCAAGGTGCTCGAGGCAGCCAAGGCCGTCTATGAAAGCCGAAAGATCCGCATCGGAACCAATAAGCTCAACGAGGTCATGCTGCCCATTATCGAGAATACGCCACCTCCATCCACTAAGGGAAAGTACATCAAAATCAAGTATTGCTCGCAGCTGCCCAACACGCAGATACCCTCCTTTGTGTTCTATGCCAACCTGCCGCAGTACATCAAGGAGCCTTACCGCCGCTTCTTGGAGAACAAGATGCGCGAGCACTGGTCGCTCACCGGCTCTCCCATCAACATCTTTATCCGTCAGAAGTGATGCCGAAGTTTCCTACATTCCGTGTCCGCCGTGTCCTTCAGGGATTGGGCGGGCTGCTGCTTGCCTTGCTGCTGTGGGCTTGCTCGTCCAAGCCGGCGGGCATAGACCAGGGCGATCTCGCCGCAAGGGCAGCCAAAATTTATTACGACAGCTTGGCGGCAGGCCGCTTCGGCTGCTTCTACGATGGCAAACTGAAGGCTGATACCGTGCCCGAGAGCTACCGCAGGCAGATGATGGCGTTGCTCAAGCAGTATGCTGACAATGAGCTGGAGCGGCACAAGGGCATCGACAGCGTCCGCATCAGCGGCAGCAAGTATGACGAGCGGACGCAAACGGCCGACGTTTTCCTCACCCTTGTCTATGGCAACAAGACACGGGAGCAGGTGATCGTGCCGATGGTGAGGCGCGACACCCTGTGGTATATGCGTTAGAAAAGCGGCGCGGTTTGCCCCGTTGTGCGTAGATATGCCCAGAAAGACGGCCTGAAACCTACGAAAGCCCGCCGCCGGCAA
>DLLX01000040.1:4418-11992 GCA_002479145.1 Prevotella sp. UBA7551
TTGCCGGCGGCGGGCTTTCGTTTGATTCCTATTTCTCCTCCATCTCCACCTCTTTGACCTTCTTGAAGAGGTCGGAGGCGAACACTAAGTCGTTGAGTTTGCTGTTGCGCGAGGAGATGACGGAGTCTTTGTCACCCTGCCATTCCTTCCTTCCGTCGGCGATGAAGACGATGTTCTCGCCGATACCCATGACGGAGTTCATGTCATGGGTGTTGATAATGGTCGTGATACCATACTCCTTGGTGATGCCGGAGAGCAATTCGTCGATGACGAGGGAGGTCTTCGGGTCGAGCCCCGAGTTGGGTTCGTCGCAGAAAAGGTACTTCGGGTTCATGACAATGGCGCGCGCTATGGCCACGCGCTTCTGCATACCACCCGATATTTCGCCCGGAAACTTGTTGTCAGTCCCGCCCAGGTTGACGCGCTCCAGGCATTCCTGCGCCCTTCGTTCGCGTGCCGTGGCCGTCATGTCGGAGAACATATCGAGCGGAAAGCGTACATTTTCCAGCACGGACAGCGAGTCGAAGAGGGCGGCACTCTGGAAGATCATGCCCATCTCGCGGCGCATCTGCACGCGCTCGCGCTTCGACATCCTCACAAAGTCGCGCCCGTCATAGAGCACCTCGCCGCTGGTTGGGCTCAGCAGCCCCACAAGAATCTTCATCAGCACGGTCTTTCCCGCGCCCGACTGTCCGATGATGAGGTTGGTCTTACCGTTGTCGAACACCGCGTTGATGTCGTGCAACACCGCCTTGTCGCCGAAGGACTTGTTGATATGCTTGACTTCTATCATGGGTATCTGTAGTTTTGTTAGCTGAGCAGCTGGGTGAGAAACACGTCGCAAAAGAGAATCAGCACCGAGCTGTTGACCACTGCCGCGGTGCTCGACTTGCCCACTTCGACCGACCCTCCGTCCACAGTATAGCCGCAATAGGAGCTGACACTCGTGATGATAAAGGCATAGACGAGGCTTTTGATGATGCTTGTCCACAGAAACCAGGGGATGAAGTCGTGCTGGAGTCCTGCCGTGAGGTCCGCGGGCGTGATGATATGGCCGATGTAGGCGGTGGAGTAGGCGCCCACAATGCCCAGCGCAGAAGAGAAGATGACGAGAAACGGCATGATGGTCACCAGCCCAAGAATCTTAGGGAGGATGAGGTAGTTGGCCGAGTTCACGCCCATAATCTCCAGGGCGTCTATCTGTTGCGTGACGCGCATTGTCCCCAGCTCCGACGCTATGTTCGACCCCACCTTTCCGGCAAGAATCAGGCACATGATGGAGGAGGAGAACTCCAGCAGCATAATCTCCCGCGTGGCGTAGCCTGCCACCCAATGAGGCATCCAAGGACTCTGGATGTTGACCTTCATCTGGATGCAGATGACCGCTCCGATGAAGAAGGATATGAGCAGCACGATGCCTATCGAGTCGATGCCGAGCTGCGACATTTCCTTGACATACTGCTTGAGAAACATCCGCATGCGCTCAGGGCGCGAGAAGGTGCGACCCATCAGGATGAGGTATTTGCCGAAGGCGGTGAGCCACTTGTGTATTATCATGCGACAGGTTTAGATGAAACGTTGGTGCAAAAGTAACCAAAATCCCCTTAAAAACTGCATCTTGTAGGATAGTTTTTTGACCCTTGTGGGCGATATTAGCATCTTTTTCCCTACTTTTGCAATCCAAAATCAACACAACGGATATGAGCGACAACGATAGCGAACGGCTGGTGGCGACACCCATTGAGGGCGAGGCGTCCGACGCAGAAGACGCGAAGGAGGGCCGTGCGGTGCTCCGTGCCGAGGGGCTGGTGAAACGATACGGCAAGCGGACGGTGGTGAACGATGTCAATTTCAGTGTCCGTCAGGGTGAGATCGTGGGGCTTTTGGGTCCCAACGGTGCGGGAAAGACCACGTCTTTCTACATGACCACAGGTCTTGTCGTGCCCAATGAGGGCCATGTCTACCTCAACGATGTGGAGATAACGGACTATCCGGTCTACAAGCACGCCCGAGCCGGCATCGGATACCTGCCACAGGAGGCCAGTGTGTTCCGCAAGATGAGCGTGGAGGACAACATCATGGCGGTGCTGGAGCGCACCAAGCTGACCCATGCGGAGCAGTTGGCCAAGATGGAGGAGCTGATCAAGGAGTTCCGGTTGCAGAAAGTGCGCAAGAATCTGGGCGACCGCCTATCGGGAGGTGAGCGCCGTCGCACGGAGATAGCGCGCTGCCTGGCCATCGACCCCAAGTTTATCATGCTCGATGAGCCGTTTGCTGGCGTCGACCCCATTGCCGTGGAGGATATCCAAAGCGTCGTCTGGAGATTGAAATTCCGCAATATAGGCATTCTTATCACTGACCACAACGTTCAAGATACGCTCTGCATCACCGACCGTGCCTACATGCTCTTCGAGGGTCGCATCCTCTTCCAAGGTACGCCGGAGGAGCTGGCGAGCAACAAGACCGTCAAGGAGAAGTATCTCACCAACAGCTTTGTGCTCCGCAAAAAGGACTTCCAGCTCATCGAAGAGCAGCGCAGGGCGAAGGAGCAAGAGGAGAGCGAGTAGGGCGAAAGATATTTACATCTCAGCCTTCGTTGGATATGGCGTTGCAATACCGTCCGTTTTGCCTTGCAATAGGGGCTCTATCGGCACTTGATAGGGCCTCTTTTGCGACCCCATAAAGGCTCTATGGCGAGGCAATTTTAGCGGTTTTTGAATATGCTTGATAATCAGCTAATTATAAATGCGTCGTTGATGGGATTCTTTCTGCAATTTAGTCCAAAGCTCATTTTTGTAAAGAAGTGTGATAACGAAATTTCCTTACGTTTTCAAGTCCATCCACTCCCCTTTGCAACGATAGCGCATTGTCTCCAAGGCTAAAGGTGTATAGCGCGGCATGAGGGTAACGAGCGTCTTCACACACCGCCCAAGGGAAGAGCAGCGCAAGGGGTCGTTGTGCCGATTTACAGTGGAAGAAGCCCGTCGAGACAGACTTCGTGGCACGCTTGCGGACAGTGCTTGGCAGGGAAATGGGATGCAATTCTTGGAGCAGATGAGGCCGCCCTTTGTCGTTAAAAAACATTTTTTCCCCTTTCGATTAGGAATTTGCCTAAATTATCGCTACCTTTGCAACCTTAATTGTGGACAATTTGATAATGGGACACGATGCGTCCAAGTGAACATTACGAATATTACAACAAAATAACAAAGAAATGCAGATTTCATTTGATAACCCCGAGAAGGTGGGAGGCGTGCTGACGCTGACCGTCGAAGAGGGTGACTACAAGGCAGATGTAGAGAAGAAACTCAAGGAATATCGCCGTCATGCCAACATGCCGGGATTCCGTCCGGGTCAGGTTCCCATGGGGCTTATCCGCCGTCAGGTGGGCAACTCCGTCAAAGTGGATGTGATCAACGATCTTCTGGGCAAAGGGATGCAGAAGTATTTCACCGACAACAAGGTGGCCGTTCTCGGTCAGCCGGTGGCCCATGAGGGCGACGGACCCGTTGATTTGGAAAAGGACGCACCCTATGTGTTCCGCTTCGACATCGCCGTAGAGCCTGAGTTTGACTTGAAGTTGGGCAAGGACGATAAGGTGACCTACTATGACATCACGGTCGACGATAAGCTCATCGACCAGCAGGTGGAGATGTTCTGCCGCCGCTTCGGCCACATGGACGACAAGGCAGACCACTATGATCCCACGGCCAACGACCTCTTGAAGGGCGATCTCCGCCAGCTGGATGCTGACGGCAACACCATTGAGGGCGGACTGACACGGGAAGGGGTCCAGTTGATGCCGTCTCAGATCAAGGACGAGGCGCAGCGCGACCTCTTCAAGGATGCCAAGCTTGGTGATGTCATCACGTTCAACCCGCGCAACGCCTATTCTGAGAGCGACGGCGAGATGGCCACGCTGCTGAAGATAGACAAAGAGAAGGTGGGTGAGTATACGGGCGACTTCTCTTTCCAGGTCACAGAGATTTCCCACTTCGTCCCCGCCAAGAACGACGAGAACCTCTGGAAGGCCGTTTACGGTGAGAACACTGCCATCAAGGACGAGGCAGCGTTCCGCAAGGCCATTGCCGAAGGCGTGAGCCAGCAGCTCAAACAGGACGAGGACTACAAGTTTATACAGGATGTCCGCGCCTATTGCGAGAAGAAAGTCGGCGAGTTGAAGTTTGCTGACGGCATCCTCAAGCGCGTCATGCTGGAGAACAACAAGGAGAAGGGACAGAAATTTGTCGACGACAACTATGACCGCAGCGTCAAAGAGCTGACCTGGCATCTCATCAAAAACAAGCTTGCGGAGCAGACTGGAGCCAAGGTGGAGGAGAAAGACCTCCGCGAAATGGCCAAGCAGTCAACCCGTGCGCAGTTTGCTCAGTACGGAATGTCCAATATTCCCGACGAGCTGGTTGACAAGTATGCCGACGAAATGCTGAAGAAACAGGAAAGTATAGATCCGCTGGTGGAAGCCGTAATCGACCATAAGCTGGCCGTGGCACTGCAGGATGTAGTGGAACTCGACAAGAAGGAGATTTCACTCGACGACTTCAACAAGTTGTTGGAGGCTTAAAAAAACAGGCTTTTTTAGAAAAAAACATTCTTTTTCAAGAGGCTGTCGATTTTTTTTCTTAACTTTGTGAGTGGATAATGCACGCCAATCCCATGAGTGCTGGCGCGGCAATGTCCATGGACAAGGGGAGAAAAGGTCGAGAGCCTCTTTTTTCTTGTCTGTGAAAGACAACAAACAGAAAGGTGAAAATGAACGATTTTAGAAAGTACGCCGTCGGCCATCTGGGCATGAACGGCCTCGTACTCGACGAAGTGCTGAGGGCTCAGCAGTACGTCAATCCCTACATTCTCGAAGAGCGCACGCTCAACGTGACGCAGATGGACGTGTTCTCGCGGTTGATGATGGACCGCATTATCTTCCTCGGGACAGAGATAAACGATTACACTGCCAACACGCTTCAGGCCCAACTGCTCTATCTCGACTCCGTGGACTCGGGCAAGGACATCTCTATCTACATCAATTCTCCTGGAGGAAGTGTCACGGCAGGGCTCGGCATCTATGACACAATGCAGTTTGTCACCTCCGATGTGGCCACGCTCTGCTCGGGAATGGCCGCCTCTATGGCTGCCGTACTGCTCGTGGCGGGCAAGGAAGGCAAGCGCTCCGCGCTCAAGCACAGCCGGGTGATGATTCATCAGCCCCTCGGTGGCGTGCAGGGACAGGCTTCCGATATAGAGATTGAGGCCCGGGAGATACAGAAATATAAGAAGGAACTCTACAATATCATTGCCACCCACTCGCATCAGACCTTTGACAAGGTGTGGCAGGACAGCGACCGCAACTACTGGATGACGGCCGAGGAGGCCAAGGACTACGGCATGATAGACCAGGTGTTGGTGCGGAAAGACACTGCCCAGTAAGGACTTATATCATTAAAATAAGGAGACAATATGCCTAAGAAGAAATGCAGTTTCTGTGGTAGATCGGAGGATGACGTCAATATGCTCATCACAGGTCTCAGCGGATATATCTGCGATGACTGTGTCCAGCAGGCTTACCAGATTCTGGAAACGACGGGGATCGTCGCCGGCAACAAGTCCAAGAGTGCGCCGAAGCCAGTCCGTAAGCTGGAGGAAGTGCCCAAACCGAAGGATATCAAGGCCTACCTCGACGAGTATATCATTGGGCAAGATGAGGCGAAACGGGCACTTTCCGTGGCCGTCTACAACCATTATAAGCGCTTACAGCAGCCTGCCGACGACGATGGCGTGGAGATAGAGAAGAGTAATATCATCATGGTCGGCTCCACAGGAACGGGAAAGACGCTCCTTGCCCGCACCATCGCCAAGCTCCTTGACGTGCCTTTCACCATCGTCGATGCCACAGTGTTCACCGAGGCGGGCTATGTGGGCGAGGATGTGGAGAGCATTCTCTCCCGCCTTCTGCAGGTGGCGGACTACAATGTGGCCGAGGCAGAGCGCGGTATTGTCTTCATTGATGAGATAGACAAGATTGCCCGCAAGGCCGACAACCCCAGTATCACGCGCGATGTCAGCGGAGAGGGCGTGCAGCAAGGCCTCCTCAAGCTCCTTGAGGGCACGATTGTGAATGTCCCGCCAAAGGGAGGACGCAAGCATCCGGACCAGGAATACACGCAGGTGGACACGCATAACATCCTCTTTATCTGTGGAGGGGCGTTCGATGGGATAGAGACGAAGATCGCACAGCGCCTCAACACGCATGTGGTGGGCTTCAATTCTATTCAGAATACGGCCAAGATCGACAAGAGTGACTTGATGAAATATGTCCTCCCACAAGACCTAAAGTCGTTTGGTCTTATCCCCGAGATTATCGGAAGGCTGCCCGTACTCACCTACCTGAAGCCGCTTGACCGCGCCGCTTTGCGGAAAATCCTTGTCGAACCGAAGAATTCCATCGTCAAACAGTTTGCCAAACTCTTCGAGATGGACGGCATTAAGCTCACCTTCACCGACGATGCGCTCGACTTTATCGTCGATAAGGCCGTGGAGTACAAGCTCGGTGCGCGTGGACTTCGCTCGATAGTAGAGAGTGTGGTCAACGATGCCATGTTTGAATTGCCCTCAAGGAGGGTGAAGAAACTGGAGGTTACACGCGACTACGCCGCAAAACAGCTCGACAAGTCGACCACCCTGCGTCGCCTGGAGCAGGACAAGTAGTGTCCATTGCTCCTCCTATCCTCACCGTTGCAAGGCCGTTAGGCGTTGCGGCGGGGAATCTTCGGATTTGCATACCCAAACGAACTGGACGGCAGGGATACCCACCTGCCATAGGGAACATATCAACTATTAACAATGACAGAGGAAGTAAATTTGGCCGAAGCGCTCAAGCATTTCTTTGGCTTCGACAAGTTCAAGGGCGACCAGGAGGCGATCATCCGCAATCTTCTGGCTGGCAACGACGGCTTTGTCCTCATGCCCACGGGCGGCGGAAAGAGCCTTTGCTATCAGCTTCCGTCTCTGATGATGCACGGAACCGCCATTGTTGTCTCCCCGCTTATCGCCTTGATGAAGAACCAAGTGGATGTCATCAACGGCCTTAGTGAGGAGGATGGCGTGGCGCACTATCTCAACTCGTCGCTGAAGAAGACGGAGATAGACCGCGTAAAGGCTGATATTGTCAAGGGACACACCAAGTTGCTCTATGTTGCACCGGAGTCTTTGAACAAAGAAGAGTACATAGGGTTCTTCAAGACTGTCCATATAACTTTCTATGCCATTGATGAAGCTCACTGTATATCGGAATGGGGCCACGATTTCCGGCCCGAATACCGCAAGATTCGCCATGCCATCGACGAGATAGGTGTCGCCCCTATCATTGCCCTTACGGCCACGGCGACCGACAAAGTGCGCACGGACATCAAGCGAAGTCTCGGCATTGAGGATGCCCCGGAGTTCAAAAGCTCCTTCAACCGCCCCAACCTCTTCTATGCGGTGCGCCCCAAGACGAAGGATGTGGACAAGGAAATCGTCAAGTTTATCAAAGAACACCAGGGCAAGAGTGGCATCATCTA
>DLLX01000040.1:12081-12213 GCA_002479145.1 Prevotella sp. UBA7551
GCAGCCCCCTATCATGCGGGACTTGACTCCGAGACGCGGTCGAAGACACAGGATGATTTCCTGATGGAGAACATCAAGGTCATCGTCGCCACCATCGCCTTTGGGATGGGAATCGACAAGCCCGACGTGCGA
>DLLX01000040.1:12280-15093 GCA_002479145.1 Prevotella sp. UBA7551
GGACGTGCCGGACGCGACGGCAAGGAGGGCATCTGCATCGCCTTCTACTCCTATAAGGACCTCAAAAAGCTGGAGAAATTTATGGAGAGCAAGCCCATTGCCGAGCAGGACATCGGCCGTCAGCTGCTCCAGGAGACCGCCGCTTACGCCGAGTCTTCAGTCTGCCGACGCAAGGTGCTGCTCCATTATTTTGGCGAGGAGTACCCGAAAGACAACTGTGGGATGTGCGACAACTGCGTCCATCCGAAGCAGCGCATCGAAGCGGAGCGGCAGTTGGGCATTGTGTTGCGCGCTGTCTCGGTGCTCAAGGAAAACTTCAAGCAGGAGTATATCATCGACTTTGTGAAGGGCAGACCTACCGACGACATTAGGGTTCATCATCATGATGAGCTGGAAGAGTTTGGCGAAGGCGAGGGCGAGGACCCCAAAATATGGAATCCTGTCATTCGTCAGGGACTGCTCAACGGCTATATGCGCAAAGACATCGAGAGCTACGGCATCCTCAAGCTCACCGCCAAGGGAAGGCAGTATTTGAAGCATCCGCGGCCTTTCCAGATCGTGATGGACGCCGAATTCAAGGACGACGACTACGAGGACAGCAGCGAAGACCGGTTTGGCGTGCTCGACCCGCAGCTCTACTCCATGCTAAAAGACCTGCGGCGCGACATGGCCCGCAAGCTGGAACGGCCGCCCTACGTCATCTTTCAGGACATTTCTCTGGAGCAGATGGCCACCATCTATCCCATTACCGAGAAGGAACTGCTCAACATTCAGGGTGTCGGCGCAGGCAAGGCCAAGCGCTACGGCCAGCCGTTTTGCGAGCTGATCAAGAAGCATTGTGAGGAGAACAACATCGTCCGCCCCGAGGAATACCGTGTGAAGACGGTGGCGAAGAAGTCGATGCAGAAGGTGAAAATCATACAAAGCATTGACCATCAGCTCTCTCTCGATGACATAGCGCGCGCCGAAGGACTCGAGTTTGGCGAGCTGCTGGACAAGCTCGACGACATCGTGGAAAGCGGGACAAAGCTCAATATCGACTATTATCTCGAAGACACTTACGACGAAGACCAGATAGACGACATCTACGACTACTTCATGGAGAGCGACTCCGGCGACATAGACAAGGCAATGGACGAGCTGAACGAGGACTATACCGAGGAGGAAATCCGCTTGGTGCGTATCCAGTTCATCTCCGAGATGGGCAACTAAGCCTGTCCTCGCAAGCCCGCAGCGGTTTCGATGATGGAGAAATCAGTCTCCTCGCACAGGCAGATGCACCTTGCCCCTCTGTGCCAACGGGTGCTCTTGCATGCGTTTTATGCCCAACAGATCATTCTGCCGAAATCGGCAAGAACACCATTATTTTTTCAATTCGATGCGGAAGGTAGTGCCTTTGCCCACCTCAGAGCTGCGGACAAAGATGCGTCCGTGGTGATATTCCTCCACGATGCGCTTGGCCAGGCTCAACCCCAGACCCCAACCGCGCTTCTTTGTCGTGAAGCCGGGGCGGAAAACATTGCCAATATCTTTCTTGCGGATGCCTTTTCCCGTGTCGCTCACGTCGAGAATGGCTTTCGTCTCCGTCTCCTCCACGTGGAGCGTGATGGTGCCCGACTCGCCGCCCATCGCATCAACGGCATTTTTGCACAGGTTTTCGATCACCCATTCAAATAGCGAAGCGTTGAGGTTGACCACGATGTCGTCCGCCGGAAACTCCTTCACCATGCGCACCTTCCGCGAGGTTCTGCGGTCCATATAGTCGATAACGTGGTCGAGCACGTCGTTGAGGCTTGTCGGAACGGGCTCCGGCAGCGACCCGATTTTGGAGAAGCGGTCGGCAATGAGCTGCAACCTCTCCACGTCTTTCCCCATCTCTGACACAAGTGGGTCGTCGGGATAATTCTCCTTGAGAATCTCCTGCCACGCCATAAGCGACGAGATGGGCGTGCCCAACTGGTGGGCAGTCTCCTTCGATAGCCCCACCCACACCTTGTTTTGTTCCGCCCGTTTGGAGGTGAGCAGGGCAAAAATGGCCACCACTACAAAAATCATCACTACGCCAAGTTGGATGAATGGATACCAAGCCAGCCGCTTGAGCATCAGCGAGTCGTCGTAGCAGACGTTCATGTAGTCACCCTTCACCGTGTCGCTCAGGGAGATGCGTATGCACCGTCCCGATGCTTGCAGTCGGCTGGCCATATCCGACAGGTAGCGCAAGGAGTCGGCATAGTCGTTGCCACTGATGGAAACGTTGCGGAAATCTGTCACCACTCCGTCGCGATCGGTCACTACAACAGGTATGGTGTTGTTGTCGTTCAGCACGCTAAGCACGAGGCTTAGGTCGGTGTTCTCGTCGGCTTGGGACAGCGACTTCATGGCCTGTGCCCACACTTCCATCCTTGCCCGCTCCTCTTTTGCGAGGTCGCGCGTGAGGAAGTGGGACACCACCAGCGAGGCAACCGCTATCAATATCGCAGCCGCCACGAGGATAATCTTCACCTGCCTAACCCTGTCCGTCCATTGCATACTCTCCTTATAAACGAAGTCCAAGGCTATTTTATTGCACCATTACGGGCAAAGTAAAATGTGGCCCGACCTGTTCGAGGGTGCGGCAAGGCGTGCCTTCATGGCACGTCCGACCCAGATAGGACTACGGCGTCGGCCTTGCCAATCGGTGAAGAGCAGCCAACTGGGGTGGGGTAGTATTGTCTTGATTTTTCAATACGTTTCGCAGTGTCTTCCCCTATGGCTTCCACCCGACGTACAACAGGCCATTAAGGTCGGAAGGTACTTTTTCCATTAGCTAATAG
>DLLX01000011.1:0-302 GCA_002479145.1 Prevotella sp. UBA7551
CGTATCTTTGCAACATGAGAATTGTCGTACAACGTGTCACGGAATCCAGCGTGTCGGTAGATGGAAAGGTCGTTGGAGCGGTTGGCAAAGGCTACATGATATTGGTAGGTGTAGAAGATGCCGACACCCCAGAGGATGCCGACTGGCTGGCACGGAAGGTCGCAGCGCTGCGCGTTTTCGACGACGAGGCGGGCGTGATGAACCTCGACATCCGACAAGTGGGGGGCGCAGTGCTGGCCATATCGCAATTTACGCTCTATGCCAGTTACAAGAAAAGCAACCGCCCATCATGGTTTCGTGCC
>DLLX01000011.1:314-573 GCA_002479145.1 Prevotella sp. UBA7551
CCAAGCAGCCCGTCGCCGAGCCGCTTTACCGCCACTTTTGCGACCAACTGGAGGAGCATTTGGGCGCAGGCAAGGTGGCACGGGGCATATTTGGGGCAGATATGAAGGTGGCGTTGGTCAACGATGGGCCTGTGACCATACTCATGGACTCGAAGAACAAGGAATGAGCCGCCCGCCCTACTCTCCTTGTAAGAGAGGGGCATAAGAGGAAACGCATATTCACACAGATGACGATTACAGAAGCACAACAACTTGTAGA
>DLLX01000011.1:637-6827 GCA_002479145.1 Prevotella sp. UBA7551
ACCAACATGGCCGTGCTCACCGAGGAGGTGGGCGAGCTGGCACGGGTCATCGCACGCACCTATGGCGACCAGAGTTTCAAGCCCGGCGAGCAACCCAATCTGGGCGAAGAGATGGCCGATGTGTTGTGGGTGCTGCTCTGTCTGGCCAATCAGACGGGCATTAACCTGGAGGACGAGTTGCGCAAAAGCATGGAGAAGAAGACCCGACGCGACGCATTGCGGCACAAGAACAACCCCAAGCTGCGCCAACCAGGAGAGGAATCAAAAGATTATAAGATATGAGTTCGATCAAAGACACTGTAAAAAAGGACATTGAGCGCGCTCAGGCCGCGAATCCTGAGAGCAAGTACGAGCAGGCGTTGGCCTTGTACAACACCGACGTGAAAGACGCCGAGGTGAGCGAGGCGGTGAGGAAAATCATTGCCGAAAAGGTCAATGAAAACGACACCCGAGAGGTAAAGAAATTCTTGTTTGGCAGCGTAGAGCTGACCTCCCTGCACACTACCGACTCCGACGTGAGCATCATGCAGTTCACGGAGAACGTCAACCGCTTCGACGAGGTGTACCCCGACCTGCCCCATGTGGCCACTATCTGCGTCTATCCTTGCTTTGCGGAGGTGGTGAGCGACACCCTTGAGGTCGACGGCGTGGACATAGCGTGCGTCAGTGGTTCCTTTCCCTCGTCGCAAGCCCTCATCGAAGTGAAGGTAGCCGAAACGGCACTGGCCATCAAGGATGGCGCCAATGAGATAGATATCGTCATGCCTGTGGGCAAGTTTCTGTCTGGAGCCTATGAGAGTATGTGCGATGAAATCGAGGAATTGAAGGAGACCTGCGGCCAGGAAGTACCCATGAAGGTCATCTTGGAGACGGGTGATCTCGGGTCAGCGTCCAACATCAAGAAAGCCGCCATACTGTCGATGTATGCCGGTGCGGACTATATCAAGACCTCCACGGGCAAGGAGAAGGTTTCCGCCACGCCCGAGGCCGTGTATGTGATGTGTCAGGCTATCAAGGAGTATTACCAGAAGACGGGCATACAGGTGGGGCTGAAGCCCGCAGGAGGCATCAATACGGTGATGGATGCGGTCATCTACTACACCATCGTCAAGGAGGTACTCGGTGAAAAGTGGCTCACCAACCGCTGGTTTCGATTGGGAACAAGCCGTTTGGCCAACCTACTGTTGAGCGAGATTGTGGGTGAAGAGGTGAAGTTTTTCTGATTCCCACACACTATAATCGCCCCATTCCATCGGTTCGCGAAACCGACATAGGGGCAGTCTTCGACCTACGATAATGGCCAGACCCATTCGGAAACATCCGAATTGATCTGGCCATTATTGTATTATCTTGCCGCAAACGTGTGGTCAGCAACGCCTTTCAGCCTTACTTGGTGCGCTCACACACATAGTCGAGATAAGCGCGCAGCGACGCGGCAATGTGCGTATCGTGGCAATATTTATCGATGAATCCGAGGCAATGCTGATGATAGTCACGCATCTTTTGCTCCGCATACGCCACTCCCCCATGCTCCTTGGCAAAAGCCACTAAGCAATCCTCCTCGGCTTGCGTAATCGTTCCGTTCTTCACTTTCTCCACCAGCTTCCAGTGTTCTGGCTGGCCCGCATGGCGCAAAGCGTAAATGACGGGCAACGTCAGTTTTCCTTCTGCCATATCGTTGCCCGTGGGCTTGCCGATAGATGGATCGTCATAATAGTCGAATATGTCATCACGGATCTGGAAAATAATCCCCACGTTGCGACCAAACTCCTCAGCTGCCGTCACCTCCTCACCACTCGCACCGACGGACAAAGCACCGATTGCGGCGCAAGCACTGAAAAGTGCGGCGGTCTTGTTCTTGATAATCTCGTAGTAAACCTCCTCGGAGACTTCGCTGTTCTGGATGTTCGTGAGCTGAAGAATCTCTCCATTGGAGAGTCTTTGACCCAGACTGGCCAGTCGTTCGACTATTCTGAAGTCATCGCTGTGGGAAATATGAAGTAGTGCGGTGGAGAGAACAAAGTCGCCTACAAGCACAGCCACACGGTTATCAAACAGCGCGTTGACACTGGGCTGCCCCCTCCGTTCCTTGGCCTCGTCAACAACATCGTCGTGGATGAGCGATGCGGTGTGCAAAAGCTCCAGTCCTACGGCGGAATGGAGCGTCACCCGCGACACCTTTCCGAAGTTTTTCGCCATCAACAAAATCAAAATGGGGCGCATCCGCTTTCCTGCGCGCTGCTTTACGTGCTCCAGCGCACAGCCGAGCATACCGTTTTCGTGGGCAAGGCTGCTGTTGAAAAGACCGATGAAATCGGTTAATTCTTTTGAAATAGGCTCAGTGATGAGCGACACGTAGTCCATGAACATCCAAAATTTGATGCAAAATTACTGATTAAATCACAGAATTTGCCAAAAAGTTTGTACTTTTACACTTGAAAAATATCTTCTTTAGCATGCCAAAACTGATTCTTCTCGACGCTTACGCGCTCATCTACCGCTCCTACTACGCACTGATTCGCTCACCACGCATCAACAGTAAGGGAGTGAATACCTCGGCCATATTGGGCTTTTGCAATACGCTGCACGAGGTATTGACTAAGGAACAGCCCGACTACATGGGCGTGGCCTTCGACCATGGGAAGACTTTCCGACACGAGAAGTACCCCGCCTACAAGGCGCAACGGCCGGAAACGCCCGAGGACATCAAGCATGCGGTGCCCATTATCAAAGAAATTCTCGGCGCAATGCATATCCCCGTGTTGCAAAAGGATGGGTTTGAGGCTGACGATGTGATAGGAACGCTGGCGCACCAAGCCAGTAAGTTGGACTTTCTGACCTATATGCTAACCCCCGACAAGGACTATGGACAGCTGATAGCGGACAACGTGAAGATGTATAAGCCCCGTCATGGCGGCGGATACGACATCGTGGGCGTGGAAGAGGTGCGCGAAAAGTATGGCATACAGTCACCGTCGCAGGTCATTGACCTCCTTGCGCTCATGGGAGACAGCGCAGACAACTTCCCAGGATGCCCAGGTGTGGGCGAGAAGACGGCGGTAAAGCTCATCAATCAGTTTGGTTCTGTCGACAATCTCTTGGCCAACACGAGCCAACTCAAAGGAAAGATGAAGGAAAAGGTGGAGAATGCCACTGCCGACATCAAACTTTCGTATTTCCTCGCGACCATAAGGCAGGACGTTCCCATAAGTCTTGACCTCGAAGCACTGAGGTGTCAGGAGCCGGATGAGGAGAAATTGAGAAAACTTTTCGACGAATTGGAGTTTAAGAACCTCACCAATAAATTTCTTGGTCAGCCGGTAAAAGCAAGCCAAAATGCCGAAAAGCAGCTCAGTCTGTTCCAAGAAATCTCACCAGACGGCAAGGTTGCGTTGGAAAATGCGCAGTATGACAGCATTAAAACTACACCTCACAAGTATCATCTCATTGATAATGAAGAGGATGCAAGCAAACTTTATGACTTTTTACGGACAAAACAAATTCTTTGTTTAGACACAGAGACGACCTCTACTCACGCCATCGAAGCCGAATTGGTGGGATTTAGCTTTGCCGTGGAGGAAAAAGAGGCGTGGTATGTGGCTGTGAAAGCCAATCGTAAAGAAGCCTTAAAAATGGTTTCTATCTTCAAACCACTCTTTGAAGACGCCAAAATCCTCAAGGTAGGGCAAAACATTAAGTATGACATGGAGGTGCTCCACAACTACGATGTCAACCTGCAAGGCCGACTATTCGATACGATGCTTGCCCATTATATTATCCAACCGGAACTCCATCACGGCATGGACTACCTCGCAGAGGTTTACCTTCACTATCAGACCGTACACATAGAGGAACTCATTGGGGCAAAAGGAAAGGGACAAAAGAACATGCGTGACCTTGCCCCCGAGGCGGTCTACGAGTATGCTTGCGAGGATGCCGATGTCACATTGCGGCTCTATCACGCACTCGAACCAAAGCTAAAGGAAGTTGGAGGCGAAGACTTGTTCTGGCAAATCGAGATGCCTCTCGTCCCTGTACTGGCGGATATGGAGCAGACGGGGGTACGTCTGGACACCGAAGCCCTGCAAGATACCTCGCGCATCTTCAACGAACGACTGCACCAATACGAAGAATGTATCTATGAAGAGGCGGGAGAAAGGTTCAACATAGCGAGTCCGAAGCAGGTCGGTGAGATTCTTTTCGAAAAACTGCACCTATCGGAAAAGCCAAAAAAGACAAAGACGGGGCAGTATGTCACCTCCGAGGAGGTGCTGCAATCCTTAGCTGGAAAGCATCCCATCGTGGACAACATCCTCGCTTTCAGGGGATTGAAAAAGCTATTAGGCACCTACGTCGATGCTCTCCCGAAGCTCATCAACCCTCGCACCGGGCGCATTCACACCTCATTCAACCAGGCCATTACCGCTACGGGAAGGCTGTCATCGAGCGACCCCAACTTGCAAAACATCCCCGTAAGGGATGATGATGGCAAGGAGATACGCAAGTGTTTCGTGCCCGAAGAGGGCTGCCTCTTCTTCTCTGCCGACTACTCTCAGATAGAGCTTCGCATCATGGCGCACCTCAGTGGCGACGAAAACATGATCGAAGCCTTCCGCAATGGGCAGGACATTCACCGTGCCACGGCGGCCAAAATATGGCATGAGACCATGGAAGATGTGGACGACGCACAGCGCAAAAAGGCCAAACAGGCCAACTTCGGCATCATCTACGGCATCACACCCTTCGGTCTTGCCCAGCGAATGGGCATACCCAACGGGGAGGCACGAGCTCTTATCTCCGACTATTTCAAAACTTTCCCCAAGGTACACGCCTATATGGAGCAGGCCAAAGAGACCGCACGGCAAAAGGGTTACGCCGAGACCATCTTCCACCGCCGCCGCTATCTGCCCGACATCAACTCGCGAAACGGCACCGTCAGGGGCTTTGCAGAGCGCAATGCCATCAATGCGCCAATACAAGGCAGCGAGGCCGACATCATCAAGGTGGCCATGATACGCATCCACCGACGCTTCAAGGAAGAGGGTATCCGCTCCAAAATGATTCTGCAAGTACACGACGAGCTCAACTTTTCGGTCTTCCCGGAAGAGAAAGAGCGCGTGGAGCGCATTGTCGTCGAGGAGATGGAGCACGCCTATCAACTCTCCGTGCCCTTGATTGCCGATGCTGGTTGGGGGCACAACTGGCTGGAGGCACACTGAGAAAGTGACGGATTCGTGGGCAAAGATGCACCGTCTCTCCATTCCAATGGATTGCCTATATTGCTAATAGACAGCACCTTTACACCATCATACGACAAGGAAACGCATGAAAATCATCATCATCAACGGACCCAACCTCAACCTCTTGGGCACGCGCGAACCCGACATCTATGGGCGGGAGACGATGGACGACTGCCTCACCAAGCTCCGAAAGCTGTTCCCCCAAGTGGAGTTGGCCTACTTCCAGAGCAACCATGAGGGCGCACTGGTCGACAAACTGCAGGCCGCGGGGGCTGCCTACGACGGCATTATCCTCAATGCGGCAGCCTATACCCACACCAGCGTCGCCCTACTCGACTGCATACGCGCCATCGCCGCACCCGTCGTGGAGGTTCACTTGAGCAACATCGCCGCACGGGAGGACTTCCGCCACCGTTCCATCATCGCCCCTGCGTGCATCGGAAGCATCATTGGGTTCGGCTTAGACGGCTACCGACTGGCCGTGGAGAGCTTCCTCGGCAGGGCTGCCGCCAGACAACGGGAGCAGGAAAAGGAAGAGTACAAAGAGGTATGACGGAAGAACTACAACACTACATCGAGCAGCACAGCGACCCAGAGGGTGACTATCTGCACCGACTTTGGCGTGCCACCCACCTGCATACGCTCCACGGGCGCATGGTGAGCGGCCATGTCGAGGGCCGATTGCTCAAGATGCTGGTCACCATGATACGCCCAAGGCACATCCTGGAGGTGGGTACGTTCACGGGATACAGCTCCCTCTGCATGGCTGAGGGACTGAAGGAGGTGGGCGAAGGAGGCATCATACACACCTTTGATGTCAATGACGAGCTGGAAAAGTTCACCCGTGGGTGGATAGAAGGGTCGGGATTGGGCAGCTATATCGACTACCGCATCGGCGATGCCAACCAGCTGGCCCCACTTTTGGGGCTGCAATTCGACCTCATTTTCCT
>DLLX01000011.1:6902-9336 GCA_002479145.1 Prevotella sp. UBA7551
GGGTTTATCCTGGCCGACAACACCCTTTGGGACGGCCATGTGGTCGACCCTGCCTACGACCGCGACCAACAGACGGTGGGAATACGCCGCTTCAACGACATCGTGGCGCAGGACACACGTGTAGAGCGGGTAATCCTGCCCATGCGCGACGGCCTCACGATCGTCCGCAAACGGTAATTTGTAACGGCAATATAGCCCATATCTCAGTAAGATTGAGTAACTTTGCACTCGCCATAGACATTTCAATATAAGAAAAAAACATGGAAGAAACAAGACAAAACCGCATAGCCCGCCTCCTGCAAAAGGAGCTTGCCACCATCTTTCAGAGCCAAACTCGCATGATGCACGGCGTGCTCGTGAGCGTCACCCGGGTGCGTGTAAGCCCCGACCTGAGCATCTGCACCGCCTATCTGAGCATCTTCCCCTCGGAGAAAGCAGAGGAGCTGCTCCGCAATATCAACACCAACGAGAAGCAAGTGCGCTATGAGCTGGGACGGCGCGTACGCAATCAGTTGCGCATCATTCCCGAGCTGCGCTTCCATCTCGACGACTCCCTCGACTACATCGACCACATTGACGAGCTGCTGAAGAAGTGAATTTCCCGCTTTTTGTCTCCCGCCGCTACCTTTTCTCCAAGAAAAGCACCCATGCCATCAACCTCATCAGCGTCATAGCTGTGCTGGGTGTGGCCGTGGCAACGATGGCTATGGTGGTGGTAATGAGCAGTTTCAACGGCTTTGCCGACCTCATCGCGTCGCTCTTCACCGAGTTCGACCCGCAACTCAAGGTGCAACCCGCCACCGGAAAGGCGGCTCCAGCCGACGATCCGGCCTTGGAGAAGGTGAAGCGGCTCCCCTTTGTCGCCGTGGCCACGCAGTGTGTGGAGGACCAAGCACTCGCTGTGTATCGCGACCGACAGAAGATGGTGACGGTAAAGGGAGTGGAAGCCAACTTCGACTCGCTCACCAACATCCGCAATATCCTCTATGGCGACGGCGATTTCCAGCTCTCACAGGCCAATTTGGACTACGCCGTGCCCGGCATCTGGATTGCAAAAGACCTTGGCACGGGCACCGACTGGCCCGACTACCTCTACCTCTACGCCCCCGCACGGCAGGGACAGTACGACATGAGCAACCCCACGGAGGCCTTCACCGAAGACTCCGTGCTCTCGCCGGGCGTGGTTTTCCAGGTAAAACAGAGCCGATACGACCGCAAATACATCCTGACGAGCATCAGTCTCGCCCGAAGACTCTTCGACAGGCAGGGAGAAATCACGTCGCTGGAGCTGCGAATGAAGCCCGGGGTGGACATCGACAAGGCCAAGAAAGAGATAAAGGCCCTGCTGGGCAGCCGCTTCACCGTGAAGGACCGCTACGAACAGCAGGCCGACAACTTCAAGGTCATGCAGGTGGAGAAGCTCTTCGCCTACGCCTTTCTCACCTTCATCCTCCTCGTGGCGTGCTTCAACATCGTCGGTTCGCTCTCGATGCTCATCATTGACAAGCGCGACGACATCGCCACCTTGCGCTTTCTCGGAGCCAGCGACCGCACCATCACGCGCATCTTCCTGCTCGAAGGCCGACTGATCGCCCTCCTGGGCGCCATCATAGGCATCGGCACAGGACTGCTCCTCTGCCTCATCCAGCAACGCTACGGCCTGGTGAAGCTCGGCAGCAGCAGCGGAAACTACATCGTCGACGCCTATCCCGTGAGCGTACACCCGTGGGACGTGGTCGTCATCTTCCTCACAGTCATCGCCGTAGGGTGGTTGGCCGTCTACTTTCCCGTGCGCTATATGAGCCGCAAGAGCAAGGTTTAAGACAACAGAAAAAGGTATTGGGCACCCTCGCCAAGTGCCTTTTATCGAAGGATAAGTTTCACCAACAAATAAAAGAACATGATACGTTTGAATTGTTTCTTCACCCTCGCCGATGAAGAGAAGAAAAAGGAGTTTATCACTTTGGCCCAAGAGCTGGTCGAGGAGTCGCGCAAGGACGCTGGCAACGTGGCCTACGACGTATTCTTCAGCCACACCCGTCCGCTCGTGGGCATGATTTGCGAGACATGGCAGGACCAACCGTCACTCGACGCCCACTCCAATTCGGAGCACTTCACGCGCCTTGTGCCGCAGCTCAACGCCATTGCCGTCGACGGATTGAAGCTCGAGCAATTTAATTTCTAACGCATTGATCCCCAATCGGTCAGTAGATGGCGGCGGAAAGAGGGAGAAAATCCTCACCATTTTGCCGTTCCCGGTCTAATGACCGATTGGGGATTATCCGTCCATAGGACAGGGTTCGCCACAGCCGCCCTACCCTATTGACAGCCAACAAGTTACGTATTGCGTGGGCTTTTCATTGAAAAGCCCACGTTTTTAATTTATTTTTCTTCAATTTTTAATTTATTTTTCTCTGGTTTTTAAATTAAAAAT
>DLLX01000082.1:0-18804 GCA_002479145.1 Prevotella sp. UBA7551
CATAAGATAAGCTGCACTCAGCAAAGTGAAAGCGAGCTTTCAGGGCTCTTGTTGATGCCAGCTCAGCACATGGATGGATTCGCCCTTGTGCGATGAAGTCTGTCTTTGTGGGTAAAATAATAGCGTTTGCTGTTTATTCGATAATAATGTTCCTGAAGTTTGGCCACGGAAAGAACATATACCATAGAATAAAAAGTGAGCGTCCGCGATAGCGTGGGCGTGAAACTTATCTGTGGTATATAGGTTAGGCCAAACACCTTGGAACGTTGGATAAGTGGACTCGTCCACGCTTCTGCGTTCATGTTAGGATTATGGCAACCTTACTTTTGTTTGGCTTTGCTGCTCTTCCTGCAAGGTGTTTGCTAAAAATCTTTTATTGTGTAGAGTAACTAAGCAGTCGCATTAAAACTATATTCTAAAAGCTTTAATGCTATGGCAAAATCATTGATTGAAGCGCTACCTCGCATTGCGAGCGAAGGTAGGCAGGAGGCTCAGCGCATTATCGAGCGACTGAGCAGCGGCACACGTATTGGATTGCAAACCAATGAACTGGTGTTGCCTCGCAAGGATGTCTCGGGATTCTTCCGTGGACAAGTTCCTAATATTCCTAATGCATTCAATGCCGCACTGGAAGGCGACACTTGGATGAACCGACTCATTTATGGTGACAACCTCTTGGCCATGCAAGCCTTGCTTGTTGGTGATTCTCAGACGGGTTTGCCTTCACTCAGAGGGAAGGTTGATTTGATTTATATCGACCCTCCGTTTGATTCAAAGGCAGATTATAGGACGAAAATTACATTGCCAGGAATAGATATTCAGCAGAAGCCAACTGTTATAGAGCAGTTCGCTTATGCTGATACTTGGGAAGATGGGACTATCTCTTACCTCAAAATGATTTATCCGAGACTTGTTCTCATGAAAGAATTACTTTCAGAGAGGGGAAGCATTTATGTTCATATTGATTGGCATGTTGGTGCTTATGTGAAGTTAGTTCTTGATGAAATATTTGGAAAAGATAACTTCCGAAATGAAATCGTTTGGCAATATTCTGGTTGGAATAAAAAACTAAAATCTTCTTTTGAGAAAAGACATGATACTGTATTTTTTTATTCTTTTGGTAAAGATAGATTTAAATTTAATTCTTATTTTGAGCAATGGAAGTCTGAAGAGGAGTATATTAAAAGAAGAAAACAAAAGGCATATACCGACGAGAATGGTAGAAGGTATGTTTTGTCGGATGCTGGTAATGGAAAAAGAGTGAAGAGATATTTGGATGATGCAATAAAAGAAGGAGTTGTTGTTGATGATGTTTGGAATTTGGATAAGTTAAATAATTCTGCAAAGGAAAACGTCGGTTACGCCACTCAAAAGCCCGAAGCCCTTCTCGAACGAATCATCAAGGCCTCTTCCAACGAGGGCGACCTTGTTTGCGACTTCTTCGGCGGCAGCGGTACGACAGCGGCTGTTGCCGAGCGATTAGGCAGACGCTGGATAATCTGCGACATTGGCAAGCCAGCATCTTTGGTGATGCGCAAGCGTTTCATCGACCAAGAGGTGAAGCCTTTCCTCTATCAGAGCATCGGCGACTATCAGAAGGAGGCGTTCCATAACAACAAGAAGCTACGCAGAGTGGGCGACTTGTCGCAAGTCGTCTTGGGCTTGTTTGGTGCCTTGCCTTTTTCTCCCGAACAAGTGAGCGATAGAAACTTCGGATATATAAAAGGCACACGCACGTTGGTGATGGTAGACAGTCCGAACCGCTTGACCACCGCCAACACGGTTCGCCGTGCCGTAGAGGCAAAGGCTTCCTTGTTGGGTGGCGATTGGGACAAGGTCATCGTGCTCGGATGGAACTTCGCCTTTGACATCTCCCAAGCCATCGAGAAATACAAGAACAGCAATGTGGAGGTACTCGTCATTCCGCCCGACTTGCTCGACAAACTATCGAAGAAAGGATACAGAAAGCTCATCACCGACAAGACCGTGCGTTTCTCCTCCCTCCAATACTTGGTAGTGAACCCAGTAAAAGCAACCCAGAATGACAACGGTGAGGACGAACTTGACATAAGCCTCAACAACTACGTATTGCTTTCCCCAGACAACATCCCATTGGATGACAAGGACAAGGAAAATCTACAGAAAGTAATGGAGCAAGATCCGTTGTCGCTCATCGAATACTGGAGCATCGATCCTGATTATGACGGCGAGACCTTCCGCAGCACTTGGCAAGACTATCGGGAGAACATGGATAACGATAACGATCCATTGCATTGTGTCTATTCCACTTGCTTGGCGATGCCGCATAAGTCGGAAAGAAAGGTTTGCGTTAAAGCGGTGGATGTGTTCGGGTTCGAGAGCCAAGTCGTAATCAACGTTAAGTGTTAAATCTGCAAACAGGAGAAACAGCTATGAAAATCAATGCGAATAACATATCGTTGGAATTGGCCAGCCGATTGACAGATGTTGTCAATGCAGCTTGGGAAAATGGGGAGATGTTAGCGAAGGTGACACCTACCACTGCCTCGCTCTTGAAATTCTGGTTTAATGAAGAGTTTTGCAATCGTTCGAGAAACTTCCATGAAGGTCAGCGACAGGCGATTCTCAACATCATCTATCTCCATGAGGTGTTGGGGGAAAACCGTGTGCTCGATGCTTACGAAAAAATTATCCCCGAACTGATGAACAGTGCAGACTTGGCTCAACTGGCCAAGCCGAAGTATCAGTTTCCGAAGTATGCCGTGAAGATGGCGACGGGTACGGGAAAGACTTGGGTGATGCACGCCCTCTTGATTTGGCAGCTGCTCAATGCCCGACATGAGGATGTGGAGAGTGGACGGTTCACGCAGAAGTTTTTGATTGTGGCTCCAGGCTTGATCGTCTATGACCGTTTGCTGGATGCCTTTTGCGGCAGAAAGAAACGAGACGAGGAGTATCGAGACCCGCAGACCAACGACTACTATATGAACCAAGATGTCTTTATTCCCGAACGTTATCGCAACGAAGTGTTCTCTTTCATACAGAACAATGTAGTGACCAAGGAAGACGGTATTGGCAGAAAAACTACTGGCGACGGCTTGATAGCCATAACCAACTGGCATCTCTTCGAGAATCAAATGGAGAGTAAGGACAGCAGAGATGAAGACCTCTGTAATTCTTGCACTGTTACCCCGCCGGAAATAATCGGCGATCTTCTGCCCATTCGCCCTGGCAAGTCGGCAGGCAATGACCTCAGCATGCTCGACCGCAGGGCCTTGGGGGGCAATGAGTTGGAATATCTTGCAGGACTGAAGGACTTGATGGTTATCAATGACGAGGCTCACCATATCCACGAGCTCAAGCGAAATGGCGAGACGGAGGAAGTGGAATGGCAGCGAGGCTTGAATGTCATCAGTTCGACCAAAGGCAACCGCTTCGTGCAGGTGGACTTTTCCGCCACACCTTTTGACACGAAGGGTACAGGCGACAAGCAGGTGAAAATTTTCTTTCCTCACATCGTTGTAGACTTCGACTTGCCGAAAGCGATGAAGCAAGGGCTGGTGAAGCTCCTGCTGCTCGACCGACGGCAAGAGCTCACCGATTTGGAAAACTTGGATTACAATGCCAAACGAGACGAGCAAGGCAATGTAGTAGGATTAAGCGAAGGGCAGCGCATGATGCTCCGTGCTGGGTTGACCAAGCTCCAACGCTTGGAGGAAGAGTTTATAAAAACTGATGCCCGCAAAAACCCGAAGATGCTCATCGTTTGCCAAGATACCACCGTCTCTCCATTCGTGGAGGAGTTTTTGAAATCGGAAGGATTGGAAGAAGAGGACATCGTTACCATTGACAGTAACAAACAGGGCGAAGTGAAAGAAAACGAATGGCAAGAAATCAAGGCAAAACTCTTCGACATAGACCATTATAAGAGTCCAAAGGTGGTTATCTCCGTGCTGATGCTTCGTGAGGGTTTCGATGTCAACAACATCTGTGTGTTGGTTCCACTTCGCTCTTCCAAAGCTCCAATCTTGCTGGAGCAGTTGGTGGGAAGAGGTCTGCGACTGATGTGGAGAGAAACTGATTATATAAGCACCAAGTGGGAAGACCGTCAGCGAGTGTTGCGATTGCATAAGCCGCCAAAGACCTATATCGACACCCTTTCCATAGTAGAGCATCCTGCTTTCATCAAATTCTATGACGAATTGCAGGAGCAAGGATTGGTGGCTATGGACGAAGGCGAGGTAGGTGCTGGTGGTGCCACAGGCGACATCATCACCGTGGGACTTCGAGAGGATTACGAGGAGTATGACTTTCAATGGCCAGTTATCCTGCATGATTCCATCGAGGAATTGGAAGACTCGGAGATAGACTTGGAAGACTTGCAGCCGTTCACGATGTATCCTTTGTCATTGCTTCGCAAATTTCTGGCTAAGGGAGGAGAGACTTTTGTCTCCCAAGAATCGCTCTCCAAGACGACGTTTGGTAGGTACAAGGTGACAGGCAATCTTTTCAGTGCGAAAGGTTATAACGAGTACCTTCAGAAACTATTGCGGGTGGTGACCTTGCGTTTTGAGAAATGCCGCCGTCAAGGATTTCCTACTATACAAATCAATGATGCACAGACGGTGCAAGCGATGGACTGGTATATCAGAACAAAGCTCTTTGGCGTGACGTTCGACCCATTCCATGGAAACGACTGGAAGATACTCTTGGCAAAGGAAGGCATTGTGACCCAGCACATCGTAGAACAATTTGCGGTGGCTATCTATAAGATGCAGAATCGCTTAACCACAGTGGATGCAGAAGTGTTGCTCGCGCCATTCTCCTCACTGCAAGCCATCAAGATGAGAATGGCTTATTCTCTGGAAGTACAGAAGTGCATCTATCCTCGTTTGGGTTATCCTTCGCATGGCGGAGGATTGGAGAAAGCATTCATAGAGTTCTTGGACAAAGACGCGGAAGTAGAGCGGTTTCTAAAGATCAATGAAACGGGGCATTCCTTTGCCGTCATCTTCTATGTGCGGAAGGACGGCTTGATGGCTACCTATCATCCCGATTTCATTGTGGCTACGGCGGAAAAGGTCTATCTGATAGAGACTAAGGGCGACGACAAGGTGGATGACGTGAACGTACGGCAAAAGCAGACAGCTACTATCGAATGGATCAAGAAGGTGAATGCCTTGAAGCCGAAAGACAGGATGAATCGCACCTGGGAGTATGTGCTCATTGGTGAGAGTGTGTTCTATTCATTGAGCAGAAGCGGAGCCACGATAACGGATATTAGCAATCATTGTAAGGTATCGTACCAAGTGGCGACGGGCAATCTGTTTGACCTCTAACGAGCTCTAAAAGTTTGCACCGACAAGAATAAGAGCACATAGATAAATGCAAAAGCCGCAAGCAGGACGTTGGTTCTTGCTTGCGGCTTTTGATTTGTATGGAATCCATCCCCGGTGATGGGGATGGAAAGATGCTTAGTTGGCAGGGGCAGTCTCCGTCGTGGCCTCTTCCTCCTTGGTCTCTTGACCGGCGAGGTCGATGACATTCTTGCGGTTGGCCTCGATGCGGTCGTGCTCTTCCTGCGATCCGACGATGAGCTTCTGCCATTGCCGCAAGCCAGTACCTGCGGGAATGAGGTGTCCACAGATGACATTTTCCTTCATGCCCTCGAGATAATCCGTCTTTCCTCGGATGGCAGCCTCGTTGAGCACCTTTGTCGTCTCCTGGAAGGAGGCTGCACTCATGAAGCTCTTTGTGCCGAGGGCTGCGCGGGTGATACCCTGAAGCACCTGCGTGGCCGTGGCAGAACGGGTGTCGCGGACTTGTACCTGACGGAGGTCACGGCGCTTGAGCATACTGTTCTCATCGCGCAACTTGCGGACGGATATGATTTGACCCACGTAGAGTGTTTCGGAATCACCCTTGTCGGTGACCACCTTTTTGCCCCAAATGCGGTCGTTCTCGGCTGCGAAGTCGAGCTTGTCCACCAAGTCGAGCTCCAAGAACGAGGTATCGCCCGGATCGTTGATTTGCACCTTGCGCATCATCTGACGGACAATAATCTCGAAGTGCTTGTCGTTGATCTTCACACCCTGCAAACGATAGACATCCTGCACCTCGTTGACGATGTACTCCTGCACGGCCGTAAGTCCCTTGATGGCCAGGATGTCAGCCGGGGTGATGACACCATCGGAGAGCGGTGTACCCGCACGGACGGCATCATGCTCCTGCACAAGGATCTGCTTGGAGAGGCTGACGAGATACTTGCGTTGCTCGCCCGTCTTGGAGGTAACGATGATCTCGCGGTTTCCACGCTTGACCTTACCCAATGACACCTCACCGTCAATCTCACTGACAACAGCAGGATTGGATGGGTTGCGGGCCTCAAACAGTTCGGTGACTCGAGGCAGACCGCCGGTGATATCGCCGGCACCTCCCACGGAGCGAGGAATCTTGACTAACGTCTGACCCGTGGTGATGAGGGCATCCTCGGTAAGGGCAGCCTCAAGGTGACCACCTACCGGCAGGTTGTAGGACCCAAGGATGTCGGAAGCGGCATAGTTGCCATCCGCCTGCTTCTCCGCATTCTCATCGACTATATCCACCATCGGGATGCGGTTCTTGTCCTTCGACTCGGTGATGATGCGCTCCGTGAGCCCAGTGGCCTCATCGGTCTCGGTACGATAGGTAACGCCATCCTCCACATCGTGCAGATGCACCTTGCCTTTATATTCGCTGACGATAACTGCGTTGAACGGATCCCACTTACAAATCATGTCACCCTTCTTCACCTTATCGTTCTGCTTGAAATAGAGCGTCGCACCATAGGGGACGCTATCCGCAGAGAGTGAGATGCCCGTATTGACATCGACAAAGCGGACTTCGCTCAAACGGCTGACCACCATACGGCAGGATGTCCCTTCCTCATCAACAAAAGGCACGGTACGCAGCTCATCGAACTCGAGCTTACTGTCGTTTTTGGCAACGATCTTGGCATTGGCAGCTGCGTTTCCGGCAACACCACCAGCGTGGAAGGTACGGAGCGTCAGCTGGGTACCCGGCTCACCAATGGCCTGGGCTGCAATCACACCTACGGTCTCACCCAACTGCACCATACTGGCAGTGGCAAGGTTGCGGCCGTAACATTTCATGCAGACACCCTTCTGGCTCTCGCAAGTGAGCACCGAACGAATCTCGACCATCTCGATAGGCGAGTCCTCAATGGCCTTGGCCTTCTCCTCGGTAATCTCCTCGCCAGCAGCTACAATCAGCTCGTTGGTGCTGGGGTGTATCACATCGTGGACAGACACACGGCCAAGGATGCGCTCGGAAAGCGAAGAAACTACTTCGTCGCCATTCTTCAACGCACGGCACTCCAGGCCACGCAGCGTGCCACAGTCTTCCTCGGTGATAATCACGTCGTGGGAGACATCGACCAAACGGCGGGTAAGATATCCAGCATCGGCTGTCTTCATTGCCGTATCGGCCAAACCCTTACGGGCACCGTGGGAAGCGATGAAGTACTCGAGCACGCTCATACCCTCCTTGAAGTTGGAAAGAATAGGATTCTCAATAATCTGCGCCCCCTCTGCGCCTGCCTTCTGAGGTTTGGCCATCAATCCACGCATACCAGCAAGCTGGGCAATCTGGTCGGCAGAACCACGGGCACCAGAGTCAAGCATCATATATACGGCATTGAATCCCTGATCGGCCTCGGTCATGTGCTTCATGACCGCCTTCTTCAGGTTGGTATTAACGTGCGTCCAAGCATCAATCACCTGATTGTAACGTTCCTTATCCGTGATGAAGCCCATGCCGTAGTTGGCACGCACCTGATCAACCTCTTCTTGTCCTTTCTGCACAATGGCGTCTTTCTCTTCCGGAACGATGATGTCGTCGAGGTTGAACGAAAGGCCAGCGAGATAGGACATACGATAACCGAGGTTCTTGATGCCATCGAGGAAGTTACAGGCACGAGCCATTCCTACGGCCTTGATAACATCGGCTATCAAGCCACGGAGGCTTTTCTTGGAAATAATGCCGTTGAAGTAGCCTATCTCATCGGGAATGATCTGGTTGACGATGATACGTCCCACAGAAGTTTCGACGATGTGTTCTGTAATGACGCCATCGACAATGTCCTTGACACGTACCTTCACCTTGGCGTGGAGATCACACTTGCCCTCATTATGGGCTATAAGTGCCTCCTCAGGACCATAGAAGGAGAGCCCTTCGCCCAGCGCACCCGGGCGGAGCTTCGTGATGTAATAAAGTCCGAGCACCATATCCTGCGATGGAACGGTGATAGGAGCGCCGTTGGCAGGATTGAGGATGTTGTGGCTCTGGAGCATCAACACTTGTGCCTCAAGGATGGCCTCGTTGCTCAAAGGAAGGTGGACGGCCATCTGGTCACCATCGAAGTCGGCGTTGAAAGCCGTACATGCCAATGGGTGGAGCTGGATGGCCTTGCCCTCAATGAGCTTAGGCTGGAAAGCCTGAATGCCCAGACGGTGGAGCGTAGGCGCACGGTTGAGGAGGACGGGGTGGCCCTTCATCACATTCTCAAGAATGTCCCAGATGACCGACTCTCGACGATCAACTATTTTCTTGGCACTCTTGACGGTCTTGACAATACCGCGCTCTATCAACTTGCGAATGATGAACGGCTTGTAGAGTTCTGCCGCCATGAGCGTAGGCAGGCCGCACTCGCCCATCTTCAGCTCTGGTCCGACTACAATCACTGAACGGGCTGAATAGTCAACACGCTTACCCAACAAGTTTTGACGGAAGCGTCCTTGCTTGCCTTTCAATGAATCGGAAAGCGACTTCAACGGACGATTGCTTTCGCTCTTTACCGCAGATGACTTGCGGGAATTGTCGAACAAAGAGTCGACGGCTTCCTGAAGCATACGCTTCTCATTGCGGAGAATCACCTCTGGAGCCTTTATCTCCATCAGTCGTTTCAAACGGTTATTGCGGATGATGACGCGACGGTAGAGGTCATTGAGGTCGGATGTGGCAAAACGGCCGCCATCCAACGGGACAAGCGGACGCAAGTCGGGCGGAGTGACGGGGATAATCTTCATGATCATCCACTCAGGACGGTTGATGCCCTTGGACTGGTTGAAAGCATTGACTACTTGCAATCGCTTCAAAGCCTCCGTCTTGCGTTGCTGGCTGGAATCGTTGGCTGCACGCTCACGCAATTCGCCAGCAAGCAGGTCAAGCCCTGTCACGCCGTTGGCATCCTCGCGGGACAACTCGCAAAGGAGGTCATAGATAGCCTCCGCTCCCATCTTGGCGATAAACTTCTTGGGATCATCATTGGGAAGCAGTTCGTTGCTCTCTGGCAACTTGTTGTCTACAATATTAATATAATCATCCTCACTCAGCAAGTCGAGCTTTTGGGAACCAATGAGGGGCTCGTCGTTCACGTCCTTCATTCCCTCAACCACGCCAGGCTGGATGACAATGTATTTTTCATAGTAGATGACCTGCTCCAACTTCTTGGTAGGCAGACCCAACAAATAGCCAATCTTGTTGGGCAAACTGCGAAAATACCAAATATGCGCAACAGGCACTACCAGCTCGATGTGACCGGCACGCTCGCGGCGCACTTTCTTTTCTGTCACCTCTACACCGCAACGGTCACACACAATGCCCTTGTAGCGAATGCGCTTATACTTGCCACAGGCGCACTCATAATCTTTCGTTGGACCAAAGATGCGCTCGCAGAACAGACCATCGCGCTCCGGCTTATAGGTACGGTAGTTGATGGTCTCCGGCTTCGTCACCTCTCCATGGGAGTTCTCCAGAATCTCCTCGGGTGAAGCGAGGCCGATCGTAATCTTCGAGAAATTACTCTTTACTTTATTGTCTCTTTTAAAAGCCATGTTCTACTTTCTGTATTTAGGGGTGTACGTTTAATCCAGTTTGATGCTCAATCCAAGGCCGCGAAGCTCATGGAGCAGGACATTAAGCGACTCGGGAATTCCTGGCGTAGGCATAGGATCGCCTTTGACAATGGCCTCGTATGCCTTGGAACGACCTACGACATCATCAGACTTGACAGTAAGAATCTCCTGCAGTACATGGGATGCGCCAAAGGCCTCAATAGCCCAGACCTCCATCTCTCCAAATCGCTGGCCTCCGAACTGCGCCTTACCACCCAGCGGCTGCTGGGTAATCATGCTGTACGGGCCAATGGAGCGGGCATGCATCTTGTCCTCCACCATGTGCCCGAGCTTCAAGAAGTAGGTGATGCCAACCGTGGCTGGCTGGTCGAAACGCTCGCCGGTCTCGCCATCATAAATGTAAGTGGAACAAAGATTAGGAAGTCCGGCCTTGTCTGTCCACTCTTTCAGGTCTTCCAACTTGGCACCATCAAAGATTGGTGTGGCAAACTTCACGCCCAACCGCTTGCCGGCTGCGCCGAGAATGGCCTCGAATATCTGTCCGAGGTTCATACGAGAAGGCACACCCATCGGGTTGAGCACCAAATCAACAGGACGGCCATCGGCAAGGAACGGCATATCTTCCATACGGACAACCTTGGAAACGATACCCTTGTTGCCGTGACGTCCAGCCAGTTTGTCACCCACCTGGATTTTGCGTTTCTTGGCAATATAGACCTTGGCGGTCTGAAGCACACCCGAAGGAAGCTCATCGCCAATGGTAATGGCGAACTTACGGCGCTTCAACTCGGCATCGAGCTGCTTGTACTTACGAATGTAATTCATGATGAGACGCTGGATGAGCGTATTGGTGTGCTCATATTCTGTCCACCCACTGCTCTGCACTCCCTCATAGTCAAGGTTCTTCAGTGCGGCCATTGTAAACTTCTTGCCTTTGGCTATAATCTCGGCATTGGAGAAATCTTTCACTCCCTGGCTAACCAAGTTCTCGGTAAGCTCCAGCAATTTCTCAACGAGGATATCTTTCAAGTCCTCATTTTTAGCCTCATACTCTTCATCTATCTTCTGCAACGTCACACGATCCTGACGTTTGCTCTCCGTCGTCTTGGTAGCACGCGAGAACAGCTTCTTGTCGATAACGACACCGCTTAGAGAGGAATTAGCTTTCAATGAAGTGTCTTTGACATCTCCTGCTTTGTCGCCAAAGATGGCACGGAGCAGTTTCTCCTCTGGAGTCGGATCACTTTCACCCTTAGGAGAAATCTTGCCGATCATAATATCTCCCGGCTCGACACGGGCTCCCACACGGATGACACCATTCTCATCCAAGTCCTTGGTGGCCTCTTCGCTGACGTTAGGTATATCGTTGGTGAATTCCTCCACGCCACGCTTTGTATCGCGCACTTCAAGAGAATACTCATCAACATGAACCGAGGTGAGCACGTCGTCACGTACCATGCGCTCCGAGATAACGACAGCATCCTCGTAGTTATAGCCTTTCCAAGGCATATAGGCAACGAGAAGATTGCGACCCAGGGCAAGTTCTCCGTTTTCGGTAGCATATCCCTCGGTAAGGATATCGCCCTTCTTCACACGCTGTCCCTTGTCGCAGATGGGGCGAAGGTCAATGACCATGTTCTGGTTGGTGCGACGGAACTTAGGAATACGGTATTCCTTTAGCGCTGGCTCAAAGCTGACGAACTCATCATCTTCTGAACGATCGTAGAGGATACGGATGGTAGTTGCGTCTACATATTCTATAACGCCATCGCCCTCGGCAGTAATCATCGTACGCGAATCCTCACACACTTGTTTCTCCAAACCCGTACCGACAATCGGCGCATCGTTGTGAAGCAAAGGCACTGCCTGACGCATCATGTTACAACCCATCAGGGCACGGTGGCCGTCGTCGTGCTCCAAGAAAGGAATCAGACCTGCGGACACAGAAGCTATCTGCTGTGGGGCGACATCCATGAAATCTACTTGGTCGGGAGAAACGACTGGGTAGTCGGCATCCTGACGGCATTTTACATAGGAGCGGATGAAACTTCCGTCTTCCTTCAAAGGTGCATTGCCCTGGGCAAGAATTTTGTCCTCTTCCTCTTCTGCGGTAAAGTAGGCGACATGGTCATTATCCATGTCCACCTTGCCATCAACAACTCGACGATATGGGGTAACGATGAATCCCAGGTCGTTGATTTTGGCATAAAGGCAAAGGGAAGAAATAAGACCAATATTCGGACCTTCAGGAGACTCAATCGGGCAAAGACGACCGTAGTGGGTGTAGTGTACGTCACGTACCTCGAAGCCGGCACGCTCGCGGGAGAGTCCACCAGGTCCAAGAGCGGACAGACGACGCTTATGGGTTACCTCAGCCAGCGGGTTGGTCTGGTCCATGAACTGACTCAGCGGGTTGGTGCCGAAGAAAGAGTTGATGACCGAGGAGATGGTCTTGGCGTTAATCAAATCGGTTGGGTGGAACACCTCGTTGTCACGCACGTTCATACGCTCTCGAATAGTGCGGGCCATACGTGCCAAACCTATCGAGAACTGGTTGGCCAACTGCTCACCCACTGTGCGTACGCGACGGTTGGAGAGGTGGTCAATATCATCCACAGTGGCGTTGGAGTTGATCAGCTTAATGAGATACTTGATAATCTCGATGATGTCCTCTTTCGTCAGCACACGGACTTTAGAATCAGTTGTCAGACCGAGCTTCTTGTTGATGCGGTAACGTCCAACCTCGCCCAAATCATAACGCTTATCTGAGAAGAAGAGGTTCTGGAAGACCTCTCGCGCACTGGCATCATCAGCAGCGTCTGCATTACGAAGCTGACGGTAGATGTAGTTGACAGCTTCTATCTCGGAATGACTGGGGTCCTTCTGTAACGTATTGAAGATGATGGAATACTTGCTGGCCAACTCTTCGTCCTTGTGCAGCAGGATCGAAGAAACGCCACTATCCAAGATGGCATCAATGTTATCCTCCGTCAACTCGGTCTCGCGATTAACAACAATCTCGTTGCGCTCGATAGAGGATACTTCACCGGTATCTTCATCAGCGAAATCCTCGTTCCAGGTCTTCATGACGTTTCCAGCCAACTTGCGACCAATAGCGGCCTTGAGATTTTTCTTGTTGACCTTAACTTCTTCGCAAAGATCGAAAATCTGAAGAATGTCCTTGTCGGTCTCGTAACCAATGGCGCGAAGTAGAGTCGTGACAGGTAATTTCTTCTTGCGGTCAATGTACGCGTACATTACATTATTGATGTCCGTAGAGAATTCTATCCAAGAACCCTTAAACGGAATAATGCGCGCACTGTAAAGCATGGTGCCATTGGCATGCTGGCCCTGACCAAAGAACACACCAGGTGAACGGTGGAGCTGGGAAACAACAACTCGCTCGGCACCATTGATAACAAATGTGCCGTTAGGAGTCATGTAGGGGATGGTCCCTAAGAAAACATCCTGTATGAAGGTTTCAAAGTCCTCGTGGTCCGGATCGGTACAATAAAGTTTCATTTTTGCCTTCAAAGGAACACTGTAGGTAAGTCCCCTCTCAAGGCATTCAGCGATGGTATAGCGTGGTGGGTCTATAAAATAATCGAGAAACTCAAGGACAAAATTGTTACGTGTGTCAGTGATGGGGAAATTCTCAGAAAACACCTTGTATAGCCCATCATTCTTTCGTTTCTCGGGTGGGGTGTCCAACTGCAAGAAGTCGGAGAAAGACTTCAGTTGCACGTCAAGGAAATCCGGATAAGGATAAGGATTCTTGACTGTGGCAAAGTTGACACGATTATTAATGATCTTTGTTGCCATATAATATTTGAAATCTTATTGAAAACGTCACAAGGACATGATAGAGCTGAAGCTCAATATACAGAAAGACATAAAAAGGTTAGGACTCACCGACTGGGCAAATCCTAACCGTTATCGTTTATTCCAGAAATTTCTGGAATCTTGTCAGCAAAGCTTACTTAAGCTCAACCTTGGCACCCTCAGCCTCGATTGCCTTCTTGAGGTTCTCGGCCTCGTCCTTTGCCAAGCCTTCCTTCAGGGTAGAAGGAGCACCGTCAACAAGATCCTTAGCCTCCTTCAAGCCAAGTCCACAAGCCTCCTTGACAGCCTTGACAACCTTCAGCTTATTAGGACCTACCTCTGCGAGGACAACATTGAACTCAGTCTTCTCCTCGGCTGCGGGAGCAGCACCAGCGGCTGCGGGACCAGCAACGGCAACAGCTGCAGCTGCCGGCTCAATTCCGTACTCGTCCTTCAGGACAGTTGCCAACTCATTTACTTCTTTCACGGTGAGGTTTACTAACTCCTCAGCAATAGCTTTGATATCTGCCATTTTATTATAATTTTTATTTTTTCTTAATTAATGAAAATATTATGACTTTGATACGGTCTTTAATATAAACCGCAATTATTCAGGACGCTCGCCTAAAGTCTTCAGCACACCATGAATAGTGCTTGCTCCTGACTGAAGTGCAGAGACAACATTCTTTGCAGGCGATTGCAGCAAAGCCACAACATCGGCAATAAGTTCGCTCTTGCTCTTCAGGGCAGCCAACTCATCCAGTTTGTCAGCACCCACAAAGATGCTTTCCTCTGCATAAGCAGCCTTCATCACAGGGATACCCTGCTTCGTATAATCCTTAAGCAACTTGGCCGGCTTGTTGGCAACTTCTGAGAAAAGAACTGCAGTGTTGCCTTTCAAAGCGGGATAGAGAGCCTCGTAATCTATATCGGAGTTCTCAAAGGCCTTGTGAAGAAGCTTGTTCTTCACTACTACCATCTTGATCTCGTTCTTGAAGCACTTGCGGCGCAAGTCGCTTGTATCCTCAGCATTAAGGCCTGTCACATCGACAAGATAAAAGTGAGGAAATTGCGTCAGCTTCTCACCAAGCTCTTTGATTATAGTATCTTTTACTTCTTTCTTCATCGTTCTTTGCTTTAAGCGTTATTCTGCCTGTTTCGGGTCAATTTTGACTCCAGGACTCATTGTGGAAGACATAAAGATACTCTTAATGTAGGTTCCCTTGGCAGCAGCAGGCTTCAGCTTGACTACTGTAGAAAGGAACTCGCGGGCATTTCCTGCAATTTGCTCTGCAGTCATGCTTGCCTTGCCAATAGAAGTATGAATGATTCCAGCCTTATCGACTTTGAAATCAATCTTACCCTGCTTGACCTCCTTTACAGCATTGGCAACATCCATGGTCACCGTGCCGCTCTTGGGGTTAGGCATCAAGCCACGTGGACCCAGGACACGACCCAACGGACCGACCTTTCCCATACAGGAAGGCATAGTGATGATCACGTCGACATCCGTCCATCCACCTTTGATTTTCTCAATATACTCATCGAGACCTACATAATCAGCACCAGCCTCCTTTGCCGCTGCCTCCTGATCAGGAGTGCAAAGACAAAGCACGCGCGTAACTTTACCTGTACCGTTAGGAAGGGAAACCACACCGCGTACCATCTGGTTGGCTTTACGAGGATCTACACCGAGACGCACATCCATGTCGAGGGAAGCATCAAACTTGACATTGGTAATTTCCTTTATCAATTTGGCAGCCTCGTCCAAAGTATATGCCTTCCCTGCTTCAATCTTGTCGGCCACTGATTTTTGATACTTTGTCAGTTTACTCATCTTAATTGAAGTTTATAATTTATTTACCAGGGAAGTCCCCTTTCACTGTAATACCCATACTGCGTGCCGTACCAGCAATCAAGCGCATGGCCGACTCGATGGTAAAGCAATTCAGATCGGGCATCTTATCCTCAGCAATAGCGCGAACCTGATCCCAGGTCACGCTCGCAACTTTCTTGCGGTTAGGCTCGCCGCTACCCTTTTTGCCTTTGACGGCTTCGAGCAACTGCACAGCTGCGGGAGGCGTCTTGACGACAAAGCTGAAAGACTTGTCCGTGTAGTAGGTGATTACCACAGGAAGCACTTTGCCAGCCTTGTTCTGGGTGCGGGCATTGAACTCCTTGCAAAATCCCATGATATTGATTCCCTTGGAACCCAGTGCAGGGCCAACGGGGGGAGAAGGATTCGCTGCGCCACCTTTAATCTGCAATTTGATTAATCCAGCAACTTCTTTAGCCATTTCTTTTTGTGAATATTAAATTTGATTCAATAGGGAAAGAACTTACAGTGTCCGTAACAACAACTATACTTCTTTCGCAACCTGCATAAAACTAAGTTCCAAAGGATTCTGACGTCCGAAAATCATGACCATCACTTTCAGCTTGCGCTTTTCCGAATTGATCTCTTCGATAACTCCTTCAAAGCCGCTGAAAGGTCCGTCTGTCACCTTCACACGCTCACCTACCTCATAAGGCACCTCGGCAGTTTCCTGCATCTCAGATTCCTCAACAGTTCCAAGAAGTCTGTTGAGTTCAGCCTTACGTACAGGGGATGGGTGCTCAGTTCCACCAAGAAAACCAAGAACATTGGGCATAAACCTTAAAGCTGAAGCAACTTCACGTGTAAGATGGGCTTCTACCAACACATAACCTGGAAGACTCATCCTCTCAGTCACATGACGTTTTCCATCCTTCACGGTAGCATGTTTCTCCATCGGTATCAAGACCTGAGAGACGTGCTCTGCCAACTTCGCATTATGCCCTAACTCAGCATCGATGTATTCTTTCACCTTTGCCTCCTTACCGCTGATAGCGCGAAGCACATACCATTTGTTTTCTGTCCCAGCCATCTTCTTGATGAAACTTTATCCAGGATAAACGAACTTCATAACAGTCTCGGACACAAAATCCATTGCCCAAACAATCAATGCAATGACAAGGGAAGCAGATAAAACAACCATTGCACTGTGCGTAAGCTGGGCACGGGTTGGCCACGTAGTCTTGTACGCAAGTTCATCATAACAAGCCTTGCAGGTATTTGCTATTTTCTGAAAAAACTTAGACATTGTTTTATTCGTTAGCACGGGTTGGAGGGCTCGAACCCCCGACACCTGGTTTTGGAGACCAGTGCTCTACCAACTGAGCTAAACCCGTAGGAGTTTCCCACCACGGAGGATGGGAAACCTATCTTTTGAGAAGATTACTTCACATCGTCAAGGATTTGGGTAATCTGGCCAGAGCCAACCGTACGGCCACCCTCACGGATAGCGAAACGAAGACCCTCATTAAGAGCAACCTTGTAGATGAGCTCAACCTCAATCTCAACGTTATCGCCAGGCATTACCATATCCACGCCCTCGGGGAGTTTGATCTCACCCGTGCAGTCCATCGTACGGAGATAGAACTGAGGACGATACTTGTTGCCGAACGGTGTGTGACGGCCACCCTCTTCCTTCTTCAGGACATAGATAGAAGCCTTGAAGTGATCGTGCGGAGTGATTGCACCCGGGTGCACGACTACCATACCACGCTTCACCTCGTTCTTGTCAATACCACGGAGGAGCAGACCGACGTTGTCACCAGCCTCGCCCTCGGGAAGGGTCTTGCGGAACATCTCGACACCAGTGATGACAGACTTCTTGTCCTCACCAAGACCGAGCAGCTGAACTTCATCGCCGATGTGGCACTTACCAGTCTCAATACGACCAGTAGCAACAGTACCACGACCCGTGATAGAGAAGACATCCTCAACCGGCATCAAGAAAGGCTTATCGACCTCACGGACAGGCTCCTGAATCCAAGTATCGACGGTATCCATCAGCTCCATCACTGAATCCTGCCACTTCTTCACACCATTGAGGGCGCCGAGTGCAGAACCACGGATGATAGGAGTGTCAGCCTCGTAGCCATACTGCTCGAGAATCTCGCGAACCTCCATCTCAACGAGGTCCAGCATTTCCTCATCGTCAACGAGGTCACACTTGTTCAGGAAAACGACCAAGCGAGGTACGTTCACCTGACGAGCCAACAGCACGTGCTCACGAGTCTGAGGCATAGGACCGTCAGTTGCGGCGACAACAAGGATAGCACCGTCCATCTGGGCAGCACCAGTAACCATGTTCTTCACATAGTCGGCGTGACCCGGGCAGTCCACGTGTGCATAGTGACGCTTTGCGGTCTCATACTCGATATGTGCGGAGTTGATGGTGATACCACGCTCTTTCTCCTCAGGAGCGTTATCAATCTGATCGAAAGACTTAACATCCTCACCGGTGCCCAAGCGCTCGTGGAGCACGAGGGAGATGGCGGCGGTCAGCGTAGTCTTGCCGTGGTCAACGTGACCAATCGTACCAATGTTCACGTGCGGTTTTGTGCGCACGAATTCTGCTTTAGCCATAGCTTTCCTTTATTTATATTAAATGAATAATCGTTTATGTATTGTCTGCTTCTTATAAAACGCCAAAAGAGCTGTAACTGAGAGTTGAACTCAGGACCTCTTCCTTACCAAGGAAGTGCTCTACCACTGAGCTATTACAGCGTCTCTGACTCAAAAGAGCGGAAAACGGGGCTCAAACCCGCGACCCCCAGCTTGGAAGGCTAGTGCTCTATCAACTGAGCTATTTCCGCATTTTAGTGTGGGTGGTGATGGATTCGAACCACCGAAGCAAGAAGCAGCAGATTTACAGTCTGCCCCATTTGGCCACTCTGGAAACCACCCTTTGCCAACTTAGTCTTTGCAGCCGTCTCGCCGTTCGGACTACCTGTCGGAAAACGGCTGCAAAGATACGGCTATTTTTTTATTCCTCCAAATTTTCAGAGAAATTTTTCATTGCTTTCTTTGTTTTTCCTTGAATTTGGCGAGTTGAACCTTCATTGCGCTCAGGCAAGTGTCAACGCCTTCCTCAAACGTGTCGCACGTCTTCTCCACATAAAGCGTATTGCCCGGAGCACTCACCGTCATGCTGGTGGTCTTGTTCAGCGCGGCAGCAGGTTTCTCCACCTTCAATTGCACCTCTACTTTCTGAATGTCTTC
>DLLX01000082.1:18893-19635 GCA_002479145.1 Prevotella sp. UBA7551
ATTCTAATCTCCATAGTTACCTCCACTTTTAAATGGTTTTGTAATTAAGCCCTGGGATGGGCCTCAGAATATGCTCTCTTCAGTTGCTCAAAAGTTGTATGCGTGTAAATCTCTGTCGTAGCGAGAGATGAATGCCCAAGCAACTTTTTCACGCTTTCCAAGCCCGCGCCATGGTTGAGCATCGATGTGGCGAACGTATGCCGAAGCACATGGGGCGAATGCTTTCCCAACATGGGAACTGCCTCCAGAGCCTGCCGCACGCGATGTTCCACCTGCGAACGGGTGATACGCCTTCCCTTATGATCGAGGAAAAAAGCCTCTGACTGCTTCTCAGCAACAGTGGCATCGCGCTTCGCACGGTACTCCTCTACCGTCCGCGCCACTTCTTCCCCGAAAGGAACTATGCGCTGCTTCCGGCGCTTACCGGTCACTTTGAGCTCTGCATTGGTCAGGTTGACATCTTTGTCGTCAAGACCTACCAGCTCGGCCAGCCGGATGCCCGTCTCGTAGAACACTATTAATAATGTACGCGCGAGGAANNGAGGAGACTTTCATAATCATCTCCCCAGTTGAGCGGGTCAAGCAGCTTGTCCATCTCCTTGTCTCTAACGAAATTGGGAAGTGGACGGCGGCGCTTAGGACCTTGAATCAGGCTGACGGGATCGGCTTTTACATGCCCCCGCCGCAACGCCCAGCGATAAAACGCTTTGACGGCACTGAGCTTGAGGTTCACCGTGGAGGT
>DLLX01000019.1:0-592 GCA_002479145.1 Prevotella sp. UBA7551
TCTTAGCCGTGAAGCTGGTCACACCGCTCTTGCTGGCGTGCACACTCGCCCCTCCAAGATGCTCGGCATCTATGTCTTCGCCAGTAACGGTCTTCACAACCTTTGGTCCGGTGAGGAACATGTAGCTTGTTTGCTCCTTCATGAAGATGAAGTCTGTGAGAGCCGGTGAATAAACCGCACCGCCAGCACAAGGTCCAAGGATAGCAGAAATCTGGGGAATGACACCAGAAGCAAGGATGTTGCGCTCGAAAATCTCACCATATCCAGCCAGTGCAGAAATGCCTTCTTGGATACGTGCTCCACCCGAATCATTCAAACAAATCATCGGTGCGCCATTGGTCATCGCCATATCCATGACCTTGCAAATCTTCTGTGCCATCGTTTCGGAGAGCGATCCACCATTCACGGTGAAGTCTTGGGCATAGACATAAACCAGACGGCCGTCAATCGTGGCACTGCCAACAACTACGCCGTCGCCCAGGAACTGCTTTTTCTCCATGCCGAAGTTGTGGCAACGATGGAGCTTGAACATATCATACTCCTCAAAAGAGTCCTTGTCCACCAGCATCTGGATACGCTCACGTGCGGTGTA
>DLLX01000019.1:617-6862 GCA_002479145.1 Prevotella sp. UBA7551
GGTGTACTTGCCGCGTGCGTGCTGTTTGTCAACAGCTTTCTGGCCACCGCCAAGGCGAGCCTCAGCGCGCTTTTCCACCAGAGCTTTAATCTTTTCTGTCTGCTTACTCATATATACAATATATATCTGTTTCCTAATTATCCTTGATATTTGCGATTGCAAAATTACTACTTTTTATCTGAAAGCCACCAACAGCGAATTATAAATATCGTTATCACAAAGGGTTATTTTTGCCGTTCGTTCGATTTGTCGTAACTTTGCAACCATGAAAAGAGAAGAAAGATACCATCGTGTACTCGATTTCTTTCGCCAAAAGGAAGGCCATCAGACCACGGAATTGAATTTTGGCTCAGCATTTCAGCTGCTTTGCGCCACTTTGCTTAGCGCGCAATGCACAGACAAGCGCATCAACGCCATCACGCCAGAGCTGTTTGCCCACTTTCCTGACGCTCACTCTATGGCCCAGGCCGCTGTAGAAGAGGTGTATGAGTACATCCGCTCAGTGAGTTATCCCAACGCCAAGGCAAAACATCTTGTGGAGATGGCACGAATGCTGGACGATGTTTATGGCGGTGAGGTGCCTTCCGACCCAGCAGATTTAATCAAACTGCCAGGCGTTGGGCGCAAGACGGCCAACGTGGTACAGGCCGTATGGTTTGGTAAGCCGACCTTGGCAGTTGACACACACGTCTATCGCGTGAGCCATCGGCTGGGACTTGTACCTGAGAAAGCTGACACTCCACGCAAGGTGGAGGACTTTTTAATGGCCCATATCCCAAACGAGGACGTCAACGATGCGCACCACTGGCTTCTGCTTCATGGACGATACATCTGCCAAAGCGCCCTGCCAAAGTGTGGGGAATGTCCTTTTGACAGTTTCTGCCCCAAGCTGCTGAAAGGGAGCAAACTTCGATAACCCTGTCCATACATGAGGACACAAAGGTAGAAATTTAGTCATATAAAAATATGAGGGACAACAAAGTCTTCGACTTCTTGAGCAAAATAGCCGTACACAACGACCGAGAATGGTTTGCGGAGCACAAGGAAGAATACCTTGAAAGTAAAGAGATTTTTGAAAAATATGTGACAAAAGCCATCGCCGCGCTCGCCACCTTAGAGCCCGGGGTGGCCCGTCTCACACCAAAAGAATGCTGCTATCGCTTTTATCGCGACACGCGATTCTCTACAGATAAGTCGCCCTACAAGCGGCATTTTGGTGCATACATCTGCACGAAAGGCCGGAAGGCACTACGTGGTGGAACATACATCCATCTTCAACCAGGCAGCTCCATGTTCGCATTCGGTCCATGGTGGCTGCCAACCAACATCCTTACCTCATGCCGAAACGAAATACTCGGCAACGAGGAGGATTGGCGTAAGGCTGTGGAGAATGATGAGTTTATCCGCATTTTCGGACATCCCGGAGCTGCACAATTTAGTTTTGACCATCTGCCGGACCATGGATTTGGCATCGAAATGCTCAAGACTGCCCCCAAAGGATTCCCCCGTCACAGCCCGTTAATCAATTACCTGCGCATGAAAGACTACTGTTGCTGGGTGAAAATTGCCGACGACTTCCTCGAAAAGCCCCAATGGGAGGAGAAACTGTTGGTCTATGCCCGCGTGGCAAAGCCCATGGTAGACTTTGCCAATGCGGTAATAGATGACTACGAGTAATCCGCAAGTCATCGACGCAAAGACACAAGAGACGGACAGCCCACCCCTTGCATGAAATAAAGAAATCGGTTACGGCAGTCCGCAAACCTCTGAATACTTGAAAAGTACGAGTAATGAAAATACATTTTTATTCCTCTTATTATAAGCCGCTGGCGCTGCTTGGCATCCCCATTGTCGTGGGCCAGCTCGGCACCATAGTCCTTGCGTTTGCCGATACCCTCATGATTGGCCACCACGGGACTATGGAATTAGCCGCAGCTGCTTTCGTCAACAACATCGTCAACCTTGTTATCATTTTCGCCCTGGGGTTCTCCTACGCCGTTACCCCCACTGTCGGCACGCTCTACGGACGGGAGGAGACTGCCCGCATTGGCGAGGTGGTGCGCAACGCCATCTATGCCAACCTGCTTTTGGCAGCCCTGCTCATCGGCGTGATGACTATCTTCTATTTCTCCATCGACCACCTCGGCCAGCCCACAGAACTGCTGCCGCTCATCAAACCTTACTACCTCGTGCTGCTTGCATCGTTGCCCTTTGTCTGCTTATTCAACGTGTTCAAGCAATTTGCCGACGGCATTACTGACACTTCTTTGGCCATGTGGGTACTCATCGGTGGCAACATCGTCAACATTACCGGAAATTGGATTTTGATTTACGGACACTTTGGCGCACCCGAACTGGGGCTGATAGGCGCGGGGCTGAGCACCCTTGCATCGCGTATAGCCATGGCCTTGGTAATGATCGTCATCTTCTTTAAGCGCAAGAAGTACAAGCGCTATGCTGAAGGCTTCCGCAGCGGGCGGCTGAACAGGCAGGACTTTCTCCACCTGAATCAACAAGGCTGGCCCGTGGCCATGCAAATGGGCATGGAAAGCGCAGCCTTCAGCCTTGCGAGCATTGTCGTGGGTTGGATAGGCACCACCGCATTGGCAGCCCATCAGGTTATGCTCACCATCAGCCAACTCGGTTACATGGTCTATTATGGAATAGGCGCGGCTGCGGCAGTGCGCATCAGCAACGCCATGGGGCAGCATGATTACCACGCTGCGCGAGGCAATGCCTACGCAGCCTTCCAGATTGTTCTCATGATAGCCGTCGTCGTAGGGGCTGTCATGTTTGGCTTTCGCAACAACATCGGCGCCCTATTTACACCCAACGATACCGTCGCCCATCTTGTTTCACTCACAATTTGGCCTTTTCTCATCTATCAGCTCGGCGATGCCATGCAGATAGTCTTCGGCAACAGCCTCCGCGGCCTATCCTACGTCCGCCCACTGGTGCTCTACGCCTTTATTGCCTTCTTCGTTGTGTCGCTCCCGTTGAGCTACCTCTTCGGCATCACGCTCCAGTTTGGACTTGTCGGTGTTTGGTTCTCATTTCCTTTTGGACTGACCACATCGGGTTGCCTCTACCTGATGACCTTCAGAAAAAGGCTCTTCAGGCTCACCCATTCGGGAACGGAACACATCGGAATGGGCCAACAGGTTCTTTCAAAAAGTCATGAACCCTTCCCCAGAAATTGAAAAAATCGGATAAATATTTCTTCAGATAGCGGAAATCCGCTAACTTTGCACGGAAAGAAACAGAGCAAGTGCCCATAACAACAACACAATGATTTGTCCACACTGCCATCATAAGATACCACAAGATTGTGACCGTTGCCCACATTGTGGCCGTCCCGTCGCACAACATCCCATCGAAGACGAACCCAAGCTCAGCCATGGCATGAAGGTCTTCATCGTAGTGGGGACTACTTTGCTGGCCTTTTGGGGCGCATTCTACTTGTTCAATCACCTTTCCGATCCCGAATACACGCGCACCCCTTCCTATCTGGAACCAGACAGCACGCTAATAGAGAAGCAGGAGGAGTACGCTAATGCAGCTCCCGTCGATACGACAACCACCGACTCCATCGAGGAACAGGAAAAAGAAGAAGCCAAGAAAGTCTATAACAGCATCCGCCGCCCACACCACTCCGAAATAAAAGAGGCTGAGAAGGAGGACGAGGACGGAAGCAACGAGGAAGAGACTGGCAGCTCCAACGATGATCCCACCTCATCATCGTCTTCAACTCCCAATTCGTCTGCGCCATCACCCAGAGCGGAAGCCATTGGCGGAGAGTAGAACAAACGGCCAACCAAAGCATCTTTCTGTGGAAATCCTCCCGATTGCCTTATTTCGCTCACCCTTCAAGACCAAGTTTGGCGTGCCTCGGCAGAGTGGTCTTGTGGAAGGATTGAAGGGCCGTATCGTCCTCCTGAACGAGTATGCCAACAGCGATTCGCTCCGTGGACTGGACCAGTTCGACTACCTTTGGCTGATTTGGGGATTCTCGGGAAACCGCCATCAGTCGGCTACCTTCCAGCCAACAGTACGTCCTCCACGCTTGGGCGGCAATGAGCGAATGGGAGTTTTCGCCACCAGATCGCCCTACCGCCCCAACGAAATGGGCCTATCAGCAGTGCGTATCGTCACCATAGAAGGTACTGAGATTGTCGTCTCGGGCGCAGACTTGATGGATGGCACACCCATTTACGACATCAAGCCCTACCTTCCCTATGCCGACGCACATCCCAACGCCCAAGGTGGGTTCACCGACCAAAGCCAATGGAAAGAGTTGGTGGTTGTTTTCCCTTCTAACCTCCACAACCCACTGTCGGAATCTGACACGCTAACCCTACGGGAGACACTTGCTCTTGATCCCCGACCGCACTTTCACCATGACCCTTGCCGCATCTACGGATTGGCCTTTGGCAGCTACGACATCCGGTTTCAAGTCAGCGGCCAAACATTGACCGTTGTTGAGATTGTATCAAGCATTTCCACACCATAAGACGATGCGTTACTATTGAACTGCCATTCAGCCCCTATTACATCATCATTCAGCCTCTTTCGCAACACTTTTCAGCCCCTATTACGACGCAATAGGGGCTGAATGGCAGACGCACGAAGGATGGTTATACAACAAACTGATATTCAACCGATTAGCATCGTAGTCAACTTTTTTCAAAGACACAGTAACTTGACGGGTATCTTCAGCTTCGCCACACCTTAGACAGGTAAAGTTAGATAAAAATTCCAAAATACTATCCCCATCCGGGATAAGAAAACCTTAAACCCCAATCGGTCTAATGTCCGATTGGGGTTAAAAGCAAAACAGAAAATGCCCAAGCATCAGAATGTTTCATTGTGGTTTCACTCATGATGCTTGGGCGGAAGAAAATTTATCTGGCGGGGTATGCCGTCATTCGGCTACCTGTCGCCCCGGGCTCAGTCTCCCCACAGGTATCCATCATTGTCTGGCTCAAAACCTTGGTCTGACAAGTCGTCCTCAGTTAGATTGTCGTAGCGGCCAATGGGGATGTAATCCTTTGCACCTGGGTCGCTCCCGGCCAAAAGGGCGGAGGGCATCACCTTCACGATCTCTGTTTGGGGCTGGATATATGCTTTTTTCTTCATGGCGAATGCTGATTTATTTGATGATTACTTTTCTTACTTTGTCTCCTGTCTTGACGATGTTCACGCCCTTGCGCAGGTTAGGAATGCGGTGGCCGCTCAGGTCATAGTATTCCGTGGCCTCGTTGTTGAGCTGGTCGACGACCTGCGGGGTCTCCACGTCGTTGGTCTCGCCGCTCACACCGATGCGCAGCTCCGAGGCGCGCCCTGTGGCCTCCGGCTGAAGGTAGGCGCGGAACTGGGCCAACTTCACGCCCGTGACCGCCGGCCTGTAGTCGCCCACGCGACGGAACTCATCATTGGCTAAGAAGTAGCTGTCGTCGTCGGTAAGCTCCATCGTGGAGAAAGTGCCCATCAGGCGGTTGCCGGTCTCGGCGTTCTTGGGTGCTTTAACAATCCGCGCATTGGGAGCATTGTTAAAAGTCAGGTCGCTTACATCGGCTGTCCGGCGAATCATGACGGGCTGTCCGGCGGCTATCGTGTCGCACTCCACCTTCGTCAGCAGAATGGTGTCGTCGCCCATGTCCTTCAGCGTGTAGAAGCTGCAAGGGAGGTCATCGGACACGGCGATGGTGTAGGGCAGGCAGAGAGAACCCCACTCCGTGTTCATATTCTCCCGGGTATAGGAGGCGTCAGCAACATAACAGTCCTCGTAGAGGTCGAAGGTCATTTTGTCGTATAAGCGCAAAGAGCCTACGATGGTCAGCGGTTTTCCGACAGCGCCTATGATTCTTATGCCGTTCGTACCCACCTTCTTGGTGAAGTAACCGGTCTCGTAATTGGCATAAGCACTGTTGTTGGAGTTGTTGCCATTGTATTTGATTGCGCCTTCCAGATTGTTGCAACCAGATAACATGTCAGAGTCTTCGTTCAAGCTCTTGGTGGTGAAATTGTCGCCCACATAGATGGTACAGAGCTGTGGACAACCTGCGAACATATAGGTCATGGATGTCACGTTGGAGGTGTTGAAGGAAGACAAATCAAGGGTAGGCAGATTACATCCGTAGAACATGACGCTCATGTCCGTCACCTTGGACGTGTTGAAGGAAGACAAATCAAGGGAGCGCAGACTACTACACCATATGAACATTGAGCTCATGTCCGTCACCTTG
>DLLX01000026.1 GCA_002479145.1 Prevotella sp. UBA7551
GGTAATCTTTTGATTTCCAACGCTGTACGAACCGTTTCTGACAGCGTTGGAAATCAAAAGATTACCCATTGCGCAAAAATAGGATACGTAAAAGAATGCGACATTTGTTTGGTCATACCAAAGTTTTGGCGTAACTTTGCAAGAAACCTATCATTAAAGGATGAACAACAAGACTTTATCAACTCAAATACTCTCCTACGCCACCTTGCTGATGACGCTCGGCGCGGGACAGGCCATGGCGCAGAAGCGCGCCTTTACCATCGAGGACGTATATCGCTCACAGTATGTCGGCGCACCGCAACTGAGTCCCGACGGCACCCGCCTGGCCTTCACCACCACGCAGCAGAGCCTCAAGGAGCGGTCGTCGAAGACAAACATCGTCCTGAAGGAGACGGGAAAGGGCGGCCAGACGCGCACGCTGACCACCGACGGGCGCAGCTTTGCCCCGCAATGGAGCCGCGACGGCAAGTCGCTCTACTTCACCAGCTACGCCTCGGGCACGGCGCAGCTCTACCGCATGGACCCCGCCACAGGCCAGAGCACCCAGCTCACTGACTTTGCGATGGGCGTTAGCGACGCCCTTGTGTCGCCCGACGGCCGCTATGTGGCCTTCACGGCAGAGGTGTACCCCGACCTTGGCGCCGATGCCAAGGCCAATATGGAGCGCAAACGGCGGAAAGAGGCGGGTCCCGTACACGCCCACATCGCCGACAGTCTGCTCTTCCGCCACTGGACGGAGTACCAAGACGGGCGGTTCCAGCACATCATCGTCGGCGACCTCACCACAGGCACCTACACAGACGTGACCCCCGGCACATGGCATTCACCCGTATTCTCGCCCAACGGCGGCGCAGGCCTCTTTGCTTTCTCGCCCGACAGCAAGGAAATCTGCTTCACCTCCAACCGCGACCGGCATCAGGAAGCCTCCACCAACTGCGACCTCTGGACGGTCTCCGTGACGGGGGGCGAGGCCCGTTGCCTCACCAAGGACAACCCCGCGTGGGACGGACAGCCGCTCTACTCGCCCGACGGCCGCTACATTGCCTACCGCTTTCAGACCATTCCGGGCTATGAGAGCGACCGCTTCCGCCTCGCCATCTACGACAGGACGACGGGAGAGAAGCGCGTCCTGACCGAAAAGCTCGACAACTGGGTGGAAGACTTCAAATGGAGCGACGACTCCAAGGACATCTACTTCCTCACCCCGGAGCGTGGCTACGAGCCTCTCTACAAGCTGAACCTCAAGAGCGGGCGGTGGAAACCGGTCGTCAGGCAGCGCGCCATACAGGGTTTCGACTGCGATGGCAAAGGTAACGTTTATTATACCTACACCACTACCGGAAAGCCCGTGGACCTATACAAGGCCAATGAGCGCAAGGGTGGGGAAGAGCAGCTCACCTTCTACAACCAGAAACTGGAAGAAGAGGTGGACATCCGCCCCTCGGAGCAGATGTGGGTGATGGGGGCTGACGGCGACTCCGTGCACGTCTTCATCGTCAAACCACACAATTTCGACCCCAACAAGAAGTATCCGCTCGTCATCAACGTGCATGGCGGCCCGCAAATGCAGTGGATGGACTCCTACAGAGGCGACTGGCAGGTGTACCCCGGAGCTGGTTACGTCGTGGCTTATCCCAACCCCCACGGCTCCACGGGCTACGGACAGGCCTTCACACGCGCCATCTCGCAGGACTGGGGCGGCAAGCCCTACGAGGATGTGCTGGCCGTTGCCGACGCATTGGCAAAGCTGCCGTATGTCGACAAGGACCGCATGGGCGCGATGGGGTGGAGCTATGGCGGCTACTTCATGAACTGGCTGCAGGGCCACAAGCACCCCTTCAAGTGCCTGGCGTCCATGATGGGACTCTATGACCTGCCCTCCATGTGGGGAACGACGGAGGAACTGTGGTTCCCCAACTTCGAGTTGAACGGGCAACCGTGGAACTCCACGCTGTATAAGAAGTTTTCTCCATCGGAATATGTGCAGAACTTCAAGACCCCGACGCTGATCATCACCGGCGAACGCGACTACCGGGTGTCCTATAACCAAAGCCTGGCCTACTTCAGCACGCTTCAGACCCTGGGCATACCGAGCCGGCTCATCATCTTCGACAACGACGGCCACTGGCCCAACACGCTCCGCTCGATGCCTGTGTACTACAATGCCCACCTCGAATGGTTTCACAAATACCTCGGCGGAGCACCCGCACCGTGGAAGACGGAGGACATGATCAATAATGCCGTGGAATAAAATATGGCAACCAAAGGAATAGGAAAGAGACGGATAATTGGGCTCGCCATCGCCGCGATGGTCTGCTGTGCGGTGGCAGTGGTGGCACTATGGCAGGGCAATGGGCTCAGAAAGAAGCCTTTGCCCGCCCCCCGCGTGTTTCATCGCGACCTGATGTTGCCCGTCACACCAGTCAAAAACCAAGGCAACAGCTCCCTGTGCTGGGCCTATGCGATGCTCGCCACCATCGAGACGGAGCACCTCGCACAGGGCGACAGCGTCAACCTCAGCGTCGATTATGTTGCTCGGGCATACCTTCAGGAGCAGACCGAGAACCGATTTCTGCACGGATTCCCCTTCAACGACGACTCCAACGACGACATTTCCACACGCGGCATGGCGCCCATGCTCATCGACTTGATTGAGAACTACGGCCTCACGCACTATGATGCGTACCACAGGGAGGAACAAACCGACTTCAACGTCATCGCACGGAAGCTCCAGAAATGTGCCGATGGAGCCATGACGCTCTCCGATATGCACCACGACATGGAGCAAATCCTCGACAAAGGGATAGGGCCCGTGCCCCAATCGGTGTACTTGCTCGGCACCCGATACACGCCGTTGGAGTTTGTCCACAGCGTATGCAGGGACGACGAGTGGGTCGCCATGACCAGTTTCACCCATCATCCGTTCTACCAACGCTGCGTGTTAGAGGTGCCGGACAACCGCTATCACAGCGCATTCCTCAACGTACCCATCGACACACTCATGGCCAAGATAGAGCAAAGCGTGAGGAAAGGGCACCCCGTGTGCTGGGAAGGCGACATCAGCGAACCGCGGTTCGACTGGGAAGCAGGATTCGCACAGCTGCCCGACGAGACCCGCAAGACGACGCAGGAGGAGCGGCAAGCCGCCTTTGAGCACCATCAGACCACCGACGACCACTGCATGGCCATCGTAGGACTGGCACACGACAGCGAGGGAAGACGCTACTTCATCATGAAAAACTCATGGGGAGCGTCCAACCTGTTCAAAGGATACATCTATGTCAGCTTTCCCTATGTGCGCATGAAGACCATCGCCGTGATGGTCAACGCCGCGGTGGGAGAACTGCCCAAAGCGGGATGACAGGCCTATACGCCCGTCACCATCAACAAAAACAAAGACAACTATGGACAAAGAATTTGCTTGGACGGATGACGTGGACTGCGCCATCACAGTCTGCGACAAGGAGGGTAAGGTCATTTTCCAGAACAAAGTGTCCCGTGGGCTGTTTGAGAAGCACGGCGAAACCATGATAGGCAAGAGCCTTCTGCCCTGCCACAACGACCACTCGCGCCAGCTGATTGGCGAGATGCTCGCCACGGGCCATACCCATTGCTACACGATAACGAAGAGGGGACGAAAGAAAATCGTCTATCAGACCCCCTGGAAGCAGGACGGCAAGGTGGCCGGACTGGTGGAAATATCATTCTACCTGCCCGACACGATGGTGCACTACGACCGCGACAAGGGTGAGTAGCGTATCGCTCCGCCCTGCCTCGGCAGGTATAAAGGCACAAGGCAGGACACGTCTTGGAGGGTATTCATACCCGTTGACGCTGGCCGTCGTGGGCCTGTGCTATTTTCTATTGGAGTGGAACACCACCCCCACATTGCTCGACGACGTGGTGTACCGCTTCCAATTCACAGCCACGGGGGGACTTCCGCCAGAGCCTATCAAGGGGTTGGGCGACGTATTTCGCTCGCAATACTGGCACTACATGACCATCAACGGGCGCGCACCCGCCCATGTGTTGGCGCAAATCTTCCTCACACTGGTGCCTGGAGGACTGCTCAACGTGCTCAACACGCTGCTCTTCGTGCTGCTCATCCATTGGGGTGTGTGCGTGATCACCCCCAACGGAAAGGACAAAACGGCTTGTGCCGCCCTGTGGGGCAGTGCCATCTTCACCCTGTTGCGCGGCTTTCAGGGCGCCATGTTGTGGCAGTTGGGCACATTCAACTACCTTTGGCCGCTCGTCATCCACCTTTTTCTCTTCCGCTCCGTCGCTCCCCGGCTGCGTGCCAAACCCTCACTTGGACGAACTTGCGCCCTGCTCCCCGTCGCCTTGCTGGCTGGATGGACGCATGAGGCATTGTCGCTTCCCGTGTCGCTGGGACTGATGGCTTGGCTATTACTCCACGAACGCACACCGCAAGGACGGCGCACCATTCCCTTTGTGGCCGCCTATGCGCTGGGAACGGGACTTTGTCTGGCCTCGCCGGGCATCTGGTTGCGCGCCGGAGACGCTCCTACGCTGGCCAGTAGGGTCGTCAACGGGTGTGTGGCCATAGCCTCCAACGTGCGGATATTGTGGGTGTTGCTGCTCTGTCTGCTCGTAATGTGGCGGCAGAAGCGCATCAACAAGACGCTGGCCATGCGCTGGCTGCCCATAGCGGTAGCCCTATTGGCGGCTTATGGCATCGTCTTCGCCAGCGGCGTGACGCTCGACCGTGTAGCGTTTCATGCGGAAATGATGGCACTGCTCACACTGCTCGCCCTGTGGTGGCAGACCTTTGGGAGGAAGATGCTGTGCATATCGGCCATCGTGATGACCGCCGTGGCCTTGTCACTCTTTGCCCCTGCCGTGGCCATGTGCCGTCAGCAGGCGAACAACTACCGCTATGCGGTGATGCAGATGCGCCGGCCGGGCGTGAGCATCGTGCGGACACGCGACGTGATACCGTCCAACTGGCTGGAGCGCATTGCCTACGAACGCTACGTGATGCCCTTTGCCGACTATGGATTCTATAGCTGCTACATGGGGTTTGATGCCAACGACAGCAATATGCGATACGCCGCGAGCCTCTATGGCAAGCCTCGTCTGTGGTTTCTTCCGGAAGACTTGGTGGAAAAGATGGTTGCCAACCGCATCGCACCCGGGGCATTGACCACCGACAGGGGACAGCGATTGTATGTGACACAGATGCATAATGGACAGAAAGTGGGCGGAGTGGAATTTCTTCTCAGCCCAGAAAGCCCTTCCTCACTCCACTTTTGGCAGCGACTGACGGCCTACAAAGACGACCGCTACGCCCTTGACGACTTCCACTGGGAGGTCATCCAGGTGGCAGGACGACGCTATCTGGTCTTCACAAAGCCCGTAACCGCCATCAGCCGGCGCATCAAAAGCGTCGTCATTCGCTAAGAGCGACGCTACGACGCACCCCTTGTGGTAAGAGAAGAGGAGCAGGATGATAAGGAAACATAAATAAAAAGCGTCAAAGATAATGAACCTTTGACGCTCGCTTAGTGATTCCGGCGGGATTCAAACCCACAACCTTCTGATCCGTAGTCAGATGCTCTATTCAGTTGAGCTACGGAACCAAACCGTGCCTTCATTGCTGAATTGCGAGTGCAAAGGTACTGTGTTTTTGTGTAACCACCAAATTTTTCTGTGATTTTTTCTTCTGAAACTGCCCTAAACGCCGCTTTTCAGCAGTTAGAAAGAGCTAAGCACGGCATTTTGTGCAAGAATGAAAGTTACACCAGCAAGATGACAAGGTAGGCCGCCGAGAGTCCGAGGAAGTAGCCGGCGAGCACCTGCGCAAGCGTGTGTTGGCGGAGAATCATGCGGCTTGTGCCCACAATGCCTGCGAGAAGTATCAACAAACAGAGCCACCAAATGGGATTGAAGTTGAAGATAAGGGAGAAAGCGAGCAGCCCTCCCGTCATTCCGCCGATGGCAGCGGTATGGGAAGACACGCCCCACCAGACGTTGATGAGCGCGCAAAGAATCTGAATGGCAAGGGCGGCAACGACAATGCTGCTGATGACGTGGGGCACATGGGCGACCAGCATCAAGTAATAGCAAAGGAAATAACACAGAATCGTGCTGATGTAGGGGACGATGCGCCGCTCCTTCTGGCCGAAACGAATGGGTGTCCACCCCGTGTAGAGACGATAGGCGTGAAGCAACAGGGCGGGGAAAAGCACGGTACTGAGATAGACGACGAGCAGCATCGTGAGCTGATACCCCTTGGGAAGCATCGACAGGTAGCTGAACGTGAACAACGCTATAAGCCCCACGATGGGCAAATAATAGGGGGTAAAGAGCAGACTCACTACCCTTGCGGTCAATAAAATTTTCTTCTCGTTCATTCACTCTTTTCTCAATCGTGCCACGGGCAGGCCGAGCTGCTCGCGGTACTTGGCCACGGTCCTGCGGGCGATGGGCAGCCCTTTGGCCGCCATTTCCTTCGCCAAAACGTCATCGGAGAGTGGGTTGTGCTTGTCTTCATGGTCGATTATGGCCTTGAGGGCTAACTTGACATTGCGCGTGGAAAGCTCTTCGCCACTGTCGGTCTTATATCCATCGGTAAAGAAAAAGCGCAACGGGAACGTCCCCCAGCGGGTCTGGACATACTTGATGTTGCTGACGCGGCTCACGGTGGAGATGTCCAGCCCCGTCCGGTCGGCCACATCCTTGAGCGCCATGGGCCGGAGGTCGGCCTCATCACCATCCACAAAGAACTTATGCTGGATGGCAATGATGGCCTTCATGGTCAGATAGAGCGTGTGGCGACGCTGTTTGACAGCCTCGATGTACCCCTTGGCGCGCTCCACCTTCTCGCGGGCATAGAGCAAAGCTTCTTTTTGGCTGCGGCTCATCGACGACTTGTTGTCCTTGTAAGCCCGCACCATGCCCTCATACTGCTCCGACACCCGCAGTTCGGGCAGGTTGCCGTGGTTGAGCGAGAAGGTAATGCTGCCGTCATCATTGGTATCGACAATGAAGTCGGGCGTTATCTGATCCACGCTGCGCCCCATCATCTCGCCTATCGAGGCTCCCGGCTTGGGGTTGAGCTTCCGTATCTCACGCTGAACGGCATCGACCTGGGCGGGAGTGAGCCCGAGCTGTTGCTCCAACTTGTCCCACCGCTTTCGCGAAAAAGCGTCCCAATAATCCTGAATGATGACATAGACCAGGTTGTAGAGCTGTGCGGCGGCTTTTTTTGCCTCGGTATTGACCGGCCGCAAGTCGTGTTGCTTGCGGTGTACTTGCAGCAGGAGACACTCTTGTAGGCTTCTCGCGCCGACACCAGGGGGGTCGAAGTCCTGCAAGACGTGGAGCATCGGCTCGACATCCTGCTCCTCGACATCCAATCCATGGTAGATGGCCAGCTTGTCGGCAATGGAATCGAGCGACTCCCGAAGCAGGCCATCGTCGTCTAAGCTGCCTATCAGGTAGTCGAGTATCTCTCGTTGGCGGTCGGTCAGCTCCCGTTCGCCGGCCTGTTCCTTGAGCTTATCGACAAAAGACACGGGGTCTCCGTAGACCATACCTTCGTGATCGGGCGCACTGGCAGACTGCATGCGCGGGTCATAGACGGGCAACTCGCCGTCATCGTCGCCGATTCGCTCCAGCGCGGAGTCGAGTGCGTCCTGCCTTTCCTCCCGCTCCTGCTGTTCCTCAAACGACTCAGACGACTCGTTGGAGGCTGTTTGGTCATCGTCCTCCTCGTGCTCTCGCCCCACCTCGAGGGCTGGATTGTCGTAGATTTCTGCGCTGACGTTCTCCTCAAGCTCTGCCAAAGGCATCTCCAATAGGCGCACCTGCAGCATCTGTTGCTGTGTGAGCCTGTGGGTTTGTACCTGCACCGCCGACTGTGTCGCGGCCTGTTTGAGTTCCTGTGCCATTATATTCTATTCGTATGATGACGGGTGCAAAAGTACAAAATCAAATGGTTACGGCAAAATTTCCATCCACTTACTTCATGGGATGGGGTGGGCAGGAATTCGGCCTCCGCTACCTTATGACGACCTTATGCCCTTTGTGGAGATAAATGCCGGGTTGGACGGGTGCCCCTTGAAGGCGGAGCCCCGACAGCGTGTAGTAGGCTTCGTCGGCCATACGCTCCCGTTGGATGACCCAATTAACCCGAGAAACATCGCCTTCGGCCACCTTCACAACTTCGGAAACGCCTGCCGCACCATCGGGAAAGACAAAGTAAGCCCGCGTACCTTTAATCTTACTCTGCGTGTTGGGGTAGGCCAAATCGAGTCCTTCGCTCCCTGCCAAGAACGCATACCGCCTGTCACCCGAAGTCATCTCAAAGGGATCGAACGTCCCCACAAACTGTATCTTGTCTTTTTCAACAGGCGTAGGGGCGTCCTTGTGCATCGTTACCCCGTCGAAGAG
>DLLX01000049.1:0-421 GCA_002479145.1 Prevotella sp. UBA7551
CGGCCAATCCTACCCAGAATCGCTTCTTCTTATTGGGAACATTTCTTTCCAACACGCTCCCCACCCAGGTAAGCAAAGCGGAGCACAACACCACCAACACCGCCTCAGGCAGTATATTCGCTGCATCTATTTGCGTGAGCCTCTGAGGAAACAACACGAAAAATAAAATGGCAGTCATTACCAAATAGATGGTCAGGCAGACAAGAAACAGCCTCTTTCTCCCACGAATCCGACGACGAAGAAACACTAAGATGCCAAAAAGCATAAAAAGCCAGAAAGTGCAAACGCCGATTACTACAAAAACATTCATCATAATTCTACTATTTAGGTTTTGGAAAAATTCAGACTTGCCTAAAGTATCATAGCTCAGGAGCGACCATTAACTTTGGCAACACCAGCACTTTTAGTCCTATTAGTGGTG
>DLLX01000049.1:547-820 GCA_002479145.1 Prevotella sp. UBA7551
CTCTATTATAGATTAAATCCCATCAATTCCTGTTCAGGACGGGGAGTTTGGCGATGGATTCTGCCATAAGTCATAGAGTCAAGGTTCAGATTTTGCAAGAGATGCTGGGCAAACTGACAAAACAATGAACCGAGGAAAAGATTGGGATATGACATGGTGATGGGTGCGAAAAGCAACTATCGCACCGAAAAGGCCACCCCATGACAAGTGAAGTTGGTCGTAGAAGTGTAGAGAAAAGGGTGGTATCGAAATTATTTTTAATTTATTTTTCTT
>DLLX01000049.1:847-3461 GCA_002479145.1 Prevotella sp. UBA7551
AATTTTTAAATTAAAAATTGAAGAAAAATAAATTAAAAACTTCCACATTTTAGGCTGTTTCTCTTTGTCGTAGCTAACCTATTGTCTCACAATGGGTTAGCCTTTACAGGGAGAAAGCAGAAGCCTCATCACGCAAAAGGCTTCGTACCCTCCTGCAAAGGAAAGGACACGAGGCCTTTTGAAATGCAGTTCTTGCCGGTAATCCGCACCGCTTAGCCCACCTGACTGCCCGGCTTCACCCCACGCAAGAGCGAGGTGACGGCGAGGCTTCCGTCGAAGTCGAGGGCCGAAAGAATCATGCCGCAGCTCTCGATGCCCATCATCTTGCGGGGCGCAAGGTTGGCAATGAAGAGCACATCCTTGCCTATCAGCTCCTCGGGCTTATAGTATTTGGCGATGCCGGAGAGGATGGTGCGGTCGGTTCCCGACCCGTCGTCGATGGTGAACTGCAGGAGCTTGTTGCTCTTTTTCACGGGACGGCAGTCCTTGACGTGGCCCACGCGGATGTCGAGCTTCTCCCATTCGCTGAAGTTCACGTTGGGTTTGACGGGCTCCGCCTTGTATTCGGCAGCCGCCTTGGCCGCTTCGTTGGCCTTTTTGGTCGCCTCGAGCTTGTCGAGCTGCCGCTGTATGGCCTCATCCTCTATCTTCTCGAAGAGCAGCTGCGGCTCGGCGAGTTGGTGTCCGGGCTTCAAGAGGTCGGTACTGCCGAGGTCCTGCCAGTCGAAATGGTCGAGACGGAGCATGGCGCGCAGCTTCTTGCTCGAGAAAGGCAGGAAGGGTTCGAAGGCAATGCTGAGGTTGGCGACGAGCTGGAGAGACAGATAGAGCACCGTCTGCACCCGCTCGGGGTCGGTTTTCCACAGCTTCCACGGCTCACACTCGGTGATGTAGCGGTTGCCTATGCGTGCCAAGTTCATGGCTTCCTTCTGCGCTTCGCGGAAATGGAAGCCGTCGAGGAGCTGCTCCATCTTCTCTTTCACGTCCTTGAACTCCTCTATCGCCTTGCGGTCCACCTCCTGCAACGTGCCGGGAGTGGGCACAACGCCGTCCCAATACTTCTTGGTGAGCTGCAAGGCACGGTTGACGAAGTTGCCATAGATGGCGACCAGCTCGGAGTTGTTGCGCTCCTGGAAGTCCTTCCAGGTAAAATTGTTGTCCTTTGTCTCCGGGGCGTTGGCCGTGAGGACGTATCTGAGCACGTCTTGCTTGCCGGGAAACTCGACAAGGTAGTCGTGCAGCCATACCGCCCAGTTGCGAGAGGTCGATATTTTGTCGTTCTCGAGGTTCAAGAACTCGTTGGCGGGCACGTTGTCGGGCAGGATATAGCCGCCATGCGCCTTGAGCATGGTGGGGAAGATGAGGCAGTGGAAGACGATGTTGTCCTTTCCTATGAAGTGAACGAGGCGCGTCTCGGGGTCCTTCCACCACTTTTCCCAAGATCCCCAACGCTCAGGATGGGCGTCGCACAGCTCCTTGGTGTTGGAGATGTAGCCTATCGGCGCGTCAAACCACACGTAGAGCACCTTGCCCTCCGCCCCTTTGACGGGCACGGGGATGCCCCAATCGAGGTCGCGGGTCATCGCGCGGGGCTGCAAATCCATGTCCAGCCACGACTTACACTGCCCGTAGACGTTGGGACGCCACTCCTTATGCCCTTCGAGTATCCACTCCTTGAGCCACTGTTGGTACTCGTTGAGCGGCAGATACCAGTTCTTCGTCTTGCGGACGACGGGCTTTGAGCCGCTGATGGTGCTGTGGGGGTTGATCAGCTCCATCGGAGAGAGGTCGCTTCCGCACTTTTCGCACTGGTCGCCGTAGGCATTTGGGTTGCCGCAGTGGGGACATTGGCCCATGATGTAGCGGTCGGCGAGGAACTGATGCGCCTCCTCGTCGTAGTATTGTTCGGTCTCCTGCTCGATGAGTTTGCCGTCGTCGTAGAGCTTTCGGAAGAAATCGCTCGCAAAACGGTTGTGGGTGGCGGAGGTGGTGCGGCTGTATATGTCGAAGGAGATGCCGAATTGCTCGAAGGACTCTTTGATCATCTTGTGGTATCGGTCGCAAACGTCCTGCGGAGTGACCCCTTCTTTCTTGGCGCGGATGGTGATGGGCACGCCGTGCTCGTCGCTTCCGCCAATGAAGACGACCTCCTCGCCCTTCAGACGGAGGTAGCGCACGTAGATGTCGGAGGGCACATAGACGCCCGCCAAGTGCCCGATATGCACACCGCCGTTGGCATAGGGCAGGGCCGCCGTGACCGTGGTGCGCTTGAATTTCTTTTCCATCATGTGTAGTTTGTTTTGTTTTCTGATTGCAAAATTACAAAAAATCTGCTATATCGTGGTATAGAAGAGAGGTGTTTTTAGGTGGAATGGGATGGTGACGCTGCCCGACAACAGGGCCGATTCCGCTTGTGTCGCAACGTGCCCACATCTACTTGGGGTGTCCTAATATTATCAATTGGCAATCAAGGGAGTGCGCGCCATTTGAAGAAAAAGCAAGCAGGGGACGACGACTCATCTTCCCATGCTTGATAATGGCAGCGCAGACGCTGGACAAAGTGGGGTGGAGGAGCTGCAGGGACGTACTTGAAGATGGGGAAAGGAAGCCGTAC
>DLLX01000057.1:0-50768 GCA_002479145.1 Prevotella sp. UBA7551
CATAAGAGGCTCATGGGGCGGGGGGATGGAAGCGGGAAACGGAAAGAAAGAGGCGGTGGGAAGCAGACTATGGGCACCTTGGCTCTGGGAATGGGAACGTGTGCAATGCGCTGACGGTCAGCCACCTGCAAACAAGCGTGCTTTTGCGCTGCCGTTCAGCCCCTATTGAGACGCCATTCAGCCCCTTTCGCAGCACGATTCAGCCCCTATCATGACACAATAGGGGCTGAATCGTGGGCACACTTTCCTAACCAATATAACTGACTGGTAGTCAACGTATTGAGAAATTCAACTTCAAACAGCAAAAGTAGAAGTGAAAATATACGATTGAACTATGGAAACAGGCGATAGATAGCAAGCACTCAAGCGGAGAATGCAGCCATCTTATTCAAAGCTAAAAGGTGCATTATCCTCCCCTATGCCATCGCCCTCGACTTGATAGATGATGAGAAACTCCCCTTCTTGGTCGACAATGCCCGAATACTTCACCCGCCCGTTGGGGCTTACAATAGTGGCCGGCGCAAGATGGTCAGCTGAGAAATTGCCTATCTCCCACTCCATTGAGTACTGAGACCCCTTGCCAAGCACTGAGGTTTGGGACTGAGAATAATGCGTCACGCCATCGTCGTCAATCCATGGGATGCCCCACTGCGCGGTATGGAAATCCACTTCGTATGGCGTATGCCCCTCTCCGATACCGGCTGACTCCATCAATGCGGTGCGCTCTTCGCCAGTATCTGGATCGGTATAGCGCATGAAAGCAGTGCCATTGTGGAACGCCGTGCCCCATAACGCCTTGCCTCGACAGCTCCCGTCGGCTGTGTAATAGGTCGCATAATAACCATCACCCGACTCATTCTCACCGCCTAAGGGCATTGGCTCAATCGTACAGAGATGCGACTTAGGGTCGAAATCGCTCACGGCTTCTTCATCTACGAGCGTCGGAATGGCCTTGCGCGGCTCAAAGCGGCGTACGCCATCGAGGTTGACAAAATAGAATTCAGGGTTGAAATCGCCCTCAACTACCATCGCCAGTTCCCCAGAATAAGAACGGACCCGGCTATAGCGGGGTGGAATGGCAAGTGAGCCATCGTTGCGCATGAACCCCCATGCGCCACTAAATTCATCCTTCGCCACATAAACAGCCCGCCGTTCCTCGCGTTCAGGGGCCAAGGTGAAGTTGCAACCATCAAAGTGCTGTGGTTGAGTTTTGATGTGCGGAAACCGCAGTTGGAGTTTTGTGTCAATGAAACGCCACTCACGCGCCAGACCATTGACTCTCTTTGCCACCATGGCCAACCCATCGACAAAGTTGGTTGCATCGATAAATTCCTTGGGCATCGGTTTCTGAAGCCCATCCACACTGATGAACCAGAGCTGTGGGTCGCCCAGATTATTGCCCTGACTTTCCGCTTTCTGCAACAGCAAACCAGGAAATTCCATCACAGGCACACGGTTCATCGTTGACACCTTCCACTCGTTTTCTTTGCTTAGCCGCATTCCCGTAATGGAATAGAGCGTATAGTGGAATCCGTCTTCCGTCAGTCCGAACACGCCGTTGCGCACAGGAGTGATACGCCGCGACTTACCATCGGTACTACAATAGAGAAACTTGGTTCTCCCCTGGACCAACTTCAGCGGCATCTCCAGCATCGCCGCGTCACCTTGCGCATCCGTCTCGCCCGCTGCTACCAGCTCCGCCGCACGGTTGTCTCCTCCCTTCGCTGGGTCAGTGGAACGTTGGGAGAATGTCCATGCAGCCACCTCCACGCTGCCTTTCCATGCCATTGCGCCCACCTTGGTGGATGCCTCGTCCAGCTTTTTGAGCCCCTCGCTCGCAGTAGCGTTCACTTGCGCCTTGCCAGGCAACGTGTAAATGACAAACAACACGATGCCTGTCAGAAGTTTCTTCGTCATGTGATGTTTCATATTCTTTTAGGTTTTTATATACATTATTCCACCGCTTCAGCTTCAGGAGAAGTGGTGCAAATGTAGTTTTGTCAGCCTATCCACTTCGTTTTGGTAGCTAAGAAGCGAGGAAAACTTCAAGATACGCCACAAAGTTACATATATTATTTTACATAACGCATATTTTACGTCTAAATATTTTCAAGCTGGAAGAAGTTTGTTCCCAGCCAGCCTAATAAGCGATTAGTGGCAAACACTATTGGTTTTGTTTCCCAACTATCCCTAATCTCCCATTTTCTCGCATGAAGGAAATCGGACTAAGATGGGGAAACTGTGACAAGGGCATGAAGGAGCACTGCACAAAGTCACGCCCACCTTTGTCGAGACAGACAAAGGAAGGGGGAATGGACACAGGACGGATGGCGGTCAGCTTTGGCTCTTCTTGACACGATAAATGTAATAGCCCATAACCACAAACATCGCCAACACATCAATAAGGACAATCCATGCGGCGAGAGGGTACAGCTGAGCGACGGCTCCTACGACGTAGAGGAAAATCAGACAGACAAAGAAAGTCATCCACGCCAAGAGCATTTTTATTAATGGTCGGGCGCGCTCGGGGTCGGAAACGGTGAAGGGGACGTCCAAAGAAGCCACCTTCTGCTGAAGCAACAAAAGCAAATAGACCCCCACGCCTACAGCGGCAAGGACAAGAATAGTCCATGTCTTGCCGTAGTTGTCGATGTCGCCGATGGCATTCCAGTGCATCGGCACGACCATCTTGTCGGTAGTAAGATAAAACCAAAGGGCGACAGAGACCATCATCACCATTGCGAGCATGGAAAGCACATTGAGAAATTTCCTCATTTTTCAGAAAGAATAAAATCCGCTATATCGTCTATCACTTCCTTGGCGACATGTCCAGGCTTGTTGTATTCCTCGGGCAAGCTCCTTCCCTCACCAGGTATAAAGAGGTGATTGAGCGACGGATAGGACTTCATCACCACATCCTCACGCCGCCCCACAGCATCATGCCACGCCTTATAGTCGTTCATCGTAACCTGATAGTCGCGGCCTCCTTGCAATATCAGCAGCGGAATCGACAGATGATGTGCCGTACCCGTGGGGGAACAGTGTGCGTCAAAGTCGAGGTAAGCATCTGGAAGCTGCGACAACACCTGGTCGGTCGCCCGACGCGCCTCGTCTTCCGACTTGCCCAAGTAAATCAGCTGCCGCTCCATCGTGGGGCGCAACTTGCCAGTCGGGGCCGCAAGCAGCACAAGACCTGCCACGCGTCCGCTCCGTTCGGCAATGCGTGGTGCCAACATTCCGCCGAGACTATGTCCAATAATGTACACGCGAGAGGAATCGATGGCCAGCCCGCTGTCATGGGACAGCGAGTCCTTCACCAGCCGAATAGCTGTCAAAGCATCGTCTACAGTCTCGTCATCGTAGGTATATTGGCTTTCCTTCCCGATAAATAGTTGCGGGTAAACGTACGTTCGCTTGTCATATCGCAGTACCGCCACGCCACGACGTGACAGCCCTTCAGCCAGATCACGAAACGGAGCGTTTGGTCCAATGGACTCGTCCATGTTGGAAGGTCCGCTGCCATGGACGAGAATGGCCACGGGCACACGCCCTTTAGCCACCGAAGGGGTTGGCAACGTGAGGCGTGCAGGCAAACGGACAGAGTCGGAAACCGTCAGCGTCAAATCACGTTCGCCATGGGCTACCCTCGACTTTTCATTGCCCAAGGTGAAGCCTACAAGCTCTCCCGCAGAATCAAAAGCGACCGTAAGGGTGGCCGTATGTCGTGGGAAAATAATGTTCCGGGAATACACTTCATAGCCTTGCGCCCGTCGGGTCTCCCAAAACGAAGCCTCAACGGGTTGCCCCAACCGCTCGTCCAACGCACGTATCTGACTGGAGAACTGTTCGGACGTGAAATATGCAGAGAAAGTCTTGACACCCATAGAATAAATGCTGTCCGGCTGATGATGGACATAATACTGGTAGACGCGCTCAGGTTTGGCATAGGTCTGTGCCATTATTTCCATAAAGCGCGACTGAGCCAAAGCCGAAATGGCAAAAACACACAACAACAGCAAACACAAGTTTCGCTTCATACTTACAGCTTAACCATTCATTTTAGACGAACAACCATCCAGAGCCTTTAACTCCTCGACCCTCAACCCTGTCAATTTAGAAAGCATCTTCACGTCTGCCCCATTGCGAAGCATCGTCTTCAGCATTTCCTCTCGGCCTTTCTCAAGACCTTCTCGGCGACCTTCCTCAAGGCCCTCTCGGCGGCCTTCCTCCTTAGCAGTGTCAATAGAGTTCTTCACATCACGGTAAGCCTTCAGGCTGTCCTCATACTCCCGAAGCTCATCGGGGGAAAACTTGGCAATCTCCGCCTCCTCAAACAACTTGGTGAAAATCTTTTCCCGCAGCGCGGCAGGGCGGCTGTCCAGACGAGAAAGGTTCTTCAACACATACAGCCATTTGTCATACAGCGTGACCAGCTCACTCTCTGTCTTGTTGAATTTAGCCACCTCAACGTATTTGAACGATAGTTTGTCGTTGAATACACGATGGGTCTGCTTGTCCAGTAGCCCCACATCATGGTTGACCTCGCTGCGATCGAATGCCGGTTCATCCAAATCGAAGTTCAGCAAGGCCACAGTATAGACATTGCTCAAGGAGAAATCCCAGTCAGTGCCTTTAGGAGCCTGCTCCCGAATAGGGAAAGTGGAGTAGAAGAGCGAGCGGTCCTTGAAATGCTTCTGGTAGGCGTTCTGCATCTCAACGATGAACTTTCCACCCTGCTCGTTCTCACAATAAACATCGAAGATAGCCTTCCGCTCGGCATAGACATCTCCGACGTGCTCACTGTTGAGGTAACGGACATCCCTGATGACCTGAAAACCATCAAACAGGGAGTTCAGAAAACTAATAAGCAACTCCTTATTGGGCTTTGTGCCAAAGATGCGCTTGAAGCCAAAATCGGTCAGCAAGCTGATATAACGATCCTCCGACTGTCTCATTGTATGATATTGTCAATATGACGATTTAGGCTACAAAGATAGTCATTTTCTAAGGGCTCACAAAAAAATGGATGTGGTTTTTAACCGGTCCTCTACAATTTTCAGGCATTCTCTGCTTGAACCACACACCTTTTCATGGCGCATTTTGGGAGTACGACCATCTTTGTCCATTGGCGAAGCCAACAGAGGCTTACCCCAACAAAACGTGGACAGACAACAAATTTGATGTCTTTAATCCATGAAAGACATTTTCTCGGAGACAGAATTGATGCCGTATAAGGACGGCACAGGACTAATGTCGGGACAGAATGAAAGAAGAAGACTTTGTCAGTCCAGCTCATTTGCAAACGTTTGCGCTTCGGCGGGGCAATTTCATTTCCACCCTTGAATCCCCCTAAAAAGGAAAAAACGTAACTTTGAAACCCAAATAACTGACCAAAATAATGAACATCAAATTCAGCGTAGAATACCGAACTGAGTACGGACAGGAGCTGATGCTCCATCTCTCAGAGGCTGCAAGAGAAGGCGCAACACCTCCCACCGAATACAGGATGCACACTTTGAATGGCCAAACGTGGCAGTGCGACATTCAGAAGGACTGGCCCCAAGGCTCTATTCTCTCCTATTATTATAGTGTAGAACGCAACGGAAGCACCGAACGAAAGGAATGGCCACTGGCTCCCCACCGCCTTGAGCTGACCGCAGGGGGAAGCAACTATCGTCTCTATGACCATTGGAGCGACCTTCCCGAGGACTCCTACCTTTACTCCTCCGCCGTCAGCGACTGTCTGATGGCGGCCAAGACACCACTTCCCCCAGCTACCCACTTTACCCAAACAGTGCGCCTCAAGGTGCGCGCCCCCCAGCTACGGAAGGGGCAACGGCTCTGTGTCGTAGGCCAGCAACCCGCTCTCGGCCAGTGGAAGGTGGATCGAGCCGTCGCCATGACGGAGCATGCGGTGGGCGAATGGGTGGCCGACATCGACGCAACGCGTCTTTATGGCAATCAGATGGAACTGAAATTTGTTGTCGTGGAGGGCGCAAATGCTGGCAAGAGTATTTGGGAGACAGAGAGCAATCGCACCATCGCGCTTCCTCTGATGCATGATGGCGATGTCGTGGTCTACGATCTCACGGAGGCCTTCTTCCCCTTTGCTCCACTTCGCGTGGCGGGGACACTTGTTCCCGTGTTCTCCTTACGCAGCAAGAGCAGCTTCGGTGTGGGCGACTTCGGCGACCTGAAGCGGATGATTGACTGGGTGGCGCTCACCCATCAGCGCATCTTGCAGGTGCTCCCCATCAACGACACCACACAGACTCACACCTGGACCGACTCCTACCCATACAGCTGCATCTCCGTATTCGCCATTCACCCGCAGTATGTCGACCTCAGCGCACTGCCCGCACTGGCCGACAAGAAAGCCCGCATTGCCTATGAGCAGCTGCGCAGCGAGCTGAACGACTTGCCACAGATAGACTACGAGCGCGTCGAAGTGGCCAAAACTGGCTACCTCCGCAAGCTGTTCACTCAAGAGGGAGGGCGCGTGATGAAGTCAGAGCAGTTTAAGCGATTCTTCGAGGAGAACAAGCAGTGGCTCGTTCCCTACGCACAATACTGCCATCTCCGCGACCTTTACGGCACGGCAGATTTCTCTACGTGGCCTGACCACCATCAGTGGGACGAGCAAGAGCGCGGTACGCTGTCCACACCTGGAACGGAAGCCTATGCCGAAGTGGCGTTCTTCTACTACGTCCAATACATTCTCTTCTCTCAGATGGCAGATGTGCATGCCTATGCGCGCCAAAAGAACGTGATTCTCAAGGGCGACATACCCATTGGGGTGAACCGTCACGGTTGTGATGTGTGGACCGAGCCGCGTTATTTCAACCTCAACGGGCAGGCAGGCGCGCCGCCCGACGACTTCTCCGTCAATGGTCAGAACTGGGGATTTCCCACCTACAACTGGCAAGAGATGCTCCTCGACGGCTGTCAGTGGTGGATTCGCCGCTTCCAGGGAATGGCACGCTTCTTCGATGCCTACCGTATCGACCATGTGCTGGGATTCTTCCGCATTTGGGAGATACCCGTCCATGCTGTCCATGGACTGCTCGGACAATTTCAGCCCGCGCTCGCACTGACGCGTGAAGAGGTGGAAGGCTACGGATTGCATTGGCAAGAGGACCTTTTCACCACTCCTTTCATCACCGACTGGGTGCTCGACCGTATGTTTGGGAAGCGAGCTGGGCTGGTGATCGACCGATTCTTGGAGCATAAGACTGTCTATTATTATAAGATGAAAGAGGCTTTCGACACCCAGAGAAAGGTGGAAGCATTCTTCAATGTTCTTGTCGCCGACAGTCAAAAGCGCCGTGACTTCTTCGGCAGCGAGGTAAGTGAGCAGGAGGCCACTGACCTTCGTGACGGCCTTTATGCGCTGATCAGCGACGTGCTTTTCGTGCGCGACCACCGCGACAGCAACAAGTTCCACCCGAGAATCTGCGCCCAGCTCGACTTCGTCTACGAGAGTTTGTACGACAGCGACAAAGCCTTATTCAACCGATTGTACGACGATTACTATTACAGACGCAACAACCAGTACTGGTATGGAGAGGCCATGCGGAAGCTGCCTCGGCTGGTCGAGGCCACGCGAATGCTGGTATGTGCCGAGGACTTGGGCATGGTGCCCTCGTGTGTGCCTTGGGCACTCGATGCCTTGCGCATCCTTTCGCTCGAAGTACAGAGCATGCCGAAAGACCCTGCCGACGAATTTGGCCACACCGACAGCTTCCCCTACCGCTCCGTCTGCACTTTCTCCTCCCACGACATGCCCACAATGCGCCAATGGTGGGACGAGGATCATGAGCGGACACAGCACTATTATCACACAATGCTTCACCATGACGGCGAAGCTCCCCACCCACTTCCCGGCTGGCTGGCGCGCGACATCGTGGCCGATCAGCTCGCCTCACCGTCCATGCTCTGCGTGTTGAGCATACAGGACTGGATGGCCATTGACGAGAAATTGCGCCGCAAAGACGCCGATGCGGAGCGAATCAACATCCCGTCTAATCCCCGTCACTACTGGAGATATCGTATGCACGTCGGCATCGAGGAACTGATGAGCAATCAGGACTTCAACGCCAACCTGCAAGAACTGATTGCCAGAGCGGGCCGCAATGCCATATCATGAAGCCATAAGTTGCCGCAGCTTTGGTCAGCAGCCCGACTTGACCAAGCCGGCATATTTGACTTAACCAACAAGAGTACTCAAAATAATGAAAACGAAACTAATTCTTTCCGCCTTGTTGCTTCCGCTTTCGGTCGCGGCACAGACGGTGTCGTCGCCCAATGGCAACGTAAGCCTCTCCTTCTCTCTGGCAGACGGAGGCACGCCGACCTACGAGATGTCCTACAAGGGACGCCATGTCGTCAAGCCTTCACGCCTCGGGTTGGAGCTGGCCAAGGACAAGCACGCCACCAAGGGGCTTAGGGAGACGAGTCTTATGGAAGGATTCAGTGAGACCAACTCGCAGGTATCGTCTTTTGACGAGACGTGGAAGCCCGTCTGGGGAGAGACGGCCACCATCAGAAACCACTACAACGAGTTGCTCGTAAGCCTTTGCCAAGACCACACTGGACGCAAAATGAACATCCGTTTCCGCGTCTATGACGACGGGATGGGACTCCGCTACGAGTTTCCCCAGCAGGACAGTTTGGTGTATTTCATCGTAAAGGAGGAGCATACGCAGTTTGCCATGGCCGGAGACCACACTGCTTGGTGGCTTCCAGGCGACTATGACACGCAGGAGCAGGAGACGCAGGAAAGCCGTTTGTCCGAGATACGAGGACGATTCCACGATGCCGTCAACTGGACCAACTCCTCCGTGGCGGTGTTTTCCGAGACAGGCGTGCAGACATCCCTCCAGATGAAGTCGCAGGACGGACTGTACATCAACATCCATGAGGCAGCATTGGTCAACTATCCGGCCATGCATCTCAACCTGGACGACAAGAACATGGTCTTCGAGTCATGGCTCACACCCGACGCCACGGGCAACAAGGCCTATGTGCAGACTCCCTTCAACACACCGTGGCGCACGGTGATGGTGAGCGACGATGCCCGCGACATACTCTCGTCTAACCTGATTCTCAACCTCAATGAGCCTTGCAAAATCAAGGACACGTCTTGGATACACCCCACAAAATACTGTGGCGTGTGGTGGGAGATGATTGTTGGCAAAAGCTCCTGGAGCTACACGGACGATCTTCCGAGCGTGAACATTTACCAAGTGGACTGGAACAGCGTCAAGCCCAACGGGCGTCACGGCGCGACTACGGCCAATGTGAAACGCTATATAGACTTTGCGGCGAAAAATGGCTTGCAGGAAGTACTGGTGGAAGGCTGGAACGTGGGCTGGGAGGACTGGGCCAACCGTTGGAAATGGGACGTATTCGACTTCGTCACGCCCTATCCCGACTTTGACTTGAAGTATCTCAACGACTACGCCCACTCCAAAGGCGTGAAGCTGCTGATGCACCACGAGACCAGTTCAAGCACCATCAACTACGAACGCCACCTGGAGGACGCGCTCAACTTGATGAACCGCTACGGGTACGATGCCGTAAAGACGGGCTATGTGGGCGACATCATCCCCCGAGGCGACCATCACTTCAGCCAATCGATGGTCAACCATTACCAATACGTCGTCGAACAGGCCGCCAAACACCATGTGATGGTCAACGCCCACGAGGCCGTTCGCCCCACCGGACTGTGTCGCACATGGCCCAATTTGGTCGGAAACGAGAGTGCGCGAGGCGGAGAGTACGAGGCATTCGGCGGAAATGCGCCCTATCACACGGTCATCTTGCCGTTTACCCGGCTCCAAGGCGGCCCGATGGACTACACTCCGGGCATATTTGAGACCCAACTGAAGAACTGGAGCGACAACCCGAGCTGGGTTCGCTCCACGCTTTGCGGGCAGTTGGCACTCTATCTGACCATGTACAGCCCTCTCCAGATGGCCGCCGACCTGCCTGAGCACTACGAAAAATACGATGACGCCTTCCAGTTCATCCGCGACGTGGCGACCGACTGGGACGACAGCCGCTACCTGGAGGCAGAACCGGCACGCTACATCACCGTGGCGCGCAAGGCAAAGGGCACCGACAACTGGTTCATCGGTGGAAAGTGCAACGAGGACGGGCACAAGTCGGAGCTTCGGCTCGACTTCCTCGACAAGGGAAAGAAGTACGTATGTACGGTCTATTCCGACGCGAAGGATGCCCACTACGAGAAGAACCCGAAGGCATACGTCATATCCAAGCGCATCGTGAAGCTGGGCGACAAGCTCCGTCTGACGATGGCACCAGGCGGAGGCTACGCCGTCTCGCTCTTTCCGGTTTCCAAATAAAGAGCCAATCTGTGTGGGCAAGCAACGGGGGAATACCACCCGGCTTGCCCACTCGTTTCTCGGCACAACATAAGATTTCCGGTTTTGGAGCGTTATATATTATAGATAACCCTACCAACAGACAATGATGAGAAAGCTGATGATGGCCACTTGTTTGGCAATGGTCCTCTCCTCGCAGCCCCTGATGGCACAGGAGACATTCAACGAGATGCAATATTCGCCCAAGGGCACGGTGTTCACCCTCAACGCCCCTACCCGTCCTACCCTGCGTCTTTACCATGCGGGGCGCGGTGACAAGTATTTTAAGAAGGTCAAGATGAAGCCGGCGGGCACCAAAAACCTGTGGAAGGCCGAAGTGAAGGGCAACCTGAAAGGCATGTTCTACACCTTCGACATCGGACGGGGGGAGACCCCTGGCGTGTTTGCCAAGGCAGTAGGATGCAACGGCGGGCGCGCGGCAGTCATCGATATGGCCGACACCAACCCGGTAGGTTGGGAGGACGACCATCGGTTGACCACAAAAAGCATGGCCGACCTGGTGCTCTACGAGCTGCATCACCGTGACTTCTCCATCGATGCCTCCTCGGGACTGGTCAACAAGGGCAAGTTTCTCGCCCTGACGGAGAAGAAAGCCATCGCCCACCTGAAGGAATTGGGCATAAATGCGGTGCACATTCTGCCGTCGTTCGACTTTGCCTCTATCGATGAGGCTAAGTATAACACACCACAATACAACTGGGGCTACGATCCACTCAACTACAATGTGCCGGAGGGCAGCTACTCCTTCGACGCAGAATTGCCCACCCGCCGCATCCTGGAGTTCAAGCAAATGGTGCAAGCCTTGCACCAAGCGGGCATCCGTGTTGTCCTCGATGTAGTGTACAACCACACCTACAGCCTGGAGGGAAGCAACTTCGACCGCACTTTCCCAGGGGCTTACTACCGCTATCTGCCCGACGGAACTCCCTCCAACGGGTCGGGCTGCGGCAACGAGACGGCCTCGGAGCGGCCTCTGATGCGCGAGTTCATGCTCGAAAGCATGAAGTACTGGGTAGAGGAGTACCACATCGACGGATTCAGAGTGGATCTCATGGGATGCCATGACATCGAGACGATGAACCTCATCCGCAAGGAGCTACAGCAGATTGACCCCTCCGTCTTCATCTATGGAGAAGGATGGAGCGCAGGGAAATGCGCCCTCGACGACCAGAAGCTCGCCACCAAGGCCCACATCAAGCAGATGCCAGGTATTGCCGCCTTCAGTGATGAACTGCGCGATGCCCTCCGCGGACCATTCAACGATGATGCACAGGGGGCTTTCCTCGCTGGCATCCCTGGCCACGAGGAGAGTATCAAGGCTGGCATCGTGGGGCTTACGGCGCATCCACAGGTGGATTACAGCCTCGTGAACTACTCCAAAACGCCATGGGCCAGCGAACCTACGCAGATGATTGCTTACGTCAGCTGCCACGACGACCTCTGTCTGACCGACCGTCTCCGCACCTCCGTGCCCGAAACGCAGTATGACGAGGAGGAGTTGATACGCCTTGACCTGCTTGCCCAGACTGCCGTGCTAACCTCGCAAGGCGTGCCTTTCATCCTGAGCGGCGAAGAAATGCTGCGCACGAAGCAGGGAGTGCGCAACTCCTACAATGCTCCCGACAGCATCAACCACCTCGATTGGAACAATCTGAAGACCTATCCACAGGTGTTCGACTACTACAAGGAGCTCATTCACATCCGCCTCGCCCACCCCGCCTTCCGCCTCGGCAGCGCCGAACTGGTCAGAAAGCACCTCGAGTTCCTTCCCACACAGAACTGTCTTGTGGCCTTCCGACTGAAGAACCATGCAGGAGGCGACACTTGGAACAACATCTATGTCATCCTCAACAGCAGCCAAGACTTCCAGACTGTGCAGATTCCTGAAGGTAACTACACCATCGTGGCGGCCAACGGGCAAGCCAATGAGGCTGGACTGGGCGAAATGCAAGGCGGCGAGGTGATGATTGACGGCCAGTCGGCACTGATACTCCACGATTAGTCCTATGAGAAATGAGGGCGGGAGGACGGTCAAAGCCGCACTTCCCCACCCTTCTTACTTGTTCTATCACACCATTTACTTTTTTTGAAACAAATGAAAAGATCCATTACCCTACTCATTTTATTGCACATTCTCCTTTCCGCCAACGCAAAGGTGAAAATAACGCGCATCGACCCGACCGACTGGTATGTCGGGATGAAAGATCCCACCCTCCAACTGATGGTCTACGGCGAAGGAATACGCGACGCACAGGTGTCCACCGACTACCCCAACGCGCGCATCGACTCCCTTGTCCGCCTCGACTCGCCCAACTATCTGCTCGTTTACATGAACCTGCAAGGGGCACAACCCGGCGAGATGAAACTTCAGTTTTCCCTCAACGGGCAACGAACAACGGAGAAATATGTTCTCCGCAGCCGCACAAAGGCAGCCGAGAAGCGTGTGGGATTCAGCAATGCCGATGTGCTCTACCTGCTCATGCCCGACCGCTTTGCCAATGGCGACACGCGCAACGACGTGGTCAAAGGGATGCGCGACCAGTGCTGCGACCGCTCACAGCCCTCGCTTCGCCACGGTGGCGACCTCGCTGGCATAGCCCGTCACCTCGACTACTTCACCCAGTTGGGAGTCACAGCCCTTTGGTTCACGCCCATTTTAGAGAACAACTCGCCCAGCACCGAGCAGAAGCAAAGCTGCTATCACGGCTATGCGACGACCGACTACTATAAGGTTGACCCTCGCTTTGGCTCCAACGAGGAGTACCGCGCATTGATACGGGCGTGCCACGAGCGTGGGCTGAAGGTGGTCATGGACATGATCTTCAACCATTGCGGCAGCAGCCATCCCTGGCAGCAGGACACTCCATCACACGATTGGTTCAACCATCCCGGCTATGGGCTGCAAACCAGCTACAAACTCACGCCGGTCCTCGACCCCTACGCCGCCGAGGTGGACAAGGAGGAAACCACCGACGGATGGTTTGTAGAGTCGATGCCCGACCTCAACCAGCGCAACCCGCACGTCATCCGCTACCTCATACAAAACAGCATCTGGTGGATAGAGACCGCCGACATCGACGGCATACGGATGGACACCTACCCCTATGCCGACCGCAAGGCGATGGCGGAGTGGATGAAGGTCATCGACACGGAGTACCCTAACTTCAACACCGTGGGCGAGACCTGGGTCACGGAGCCGGCCTATACCGCCGCATGGCAGAAAGACTCACGCCTCAGCAAGGAGAACAGCTACCTGAAAACGGTGATGGACTTCGCCTTCTTCGACCGGCTGAGCCAAGCAAAGAATGAGGAAACAGACGGCTGGTGGAAGGGGTTCAACCGCATCTACAACTCGCTTTGCTACGATTATCTCTACGAAAACCCGTCGAGTGTGCTGGCATTCATAGAGAATCACGACACCGACCGCTTCTTGGGCAACGGCAAAGACGCAACTGCGCTGAAGCAAGCCCTGGCACTTCTGTTAACCATCAACCGCATTCCACAACTCTACTACGGCACGGAGGTGCTTCTCAACGGCACGAAAGAAGTGACCGACGGGAATGTGCGCCGCGACTTTCCCGGCGGATTCCCCGGCGACACCCACGACTGCTTCACGTCAACGGGGCGCAACACTGCCGAGAACGGCATGTACGAGTGGCTGAGCCGGGTGCTCCACTGGCGCAAGGGCAACGCCATCATCACACAGGGCAGCCAAAAGCAGTTCATCCCGTACCAGGGCGTGTATGTGATTTGCCGTCAACTGAATGGCAAAACCGTCATGACCGTACTCAATGGCCGCCGGTCGGCCGCCGAGTTGAATGTGCGCCGCTATGCCGAAGTGATCGGAAATCATACCTCGGCCCGCGACATCACGACGGGAACCACGATAGACCTGACCCGCAACGTGCCTCTGTCGGAGCGTCAAACCATGATACTGGAATTCTAATCCTGCAGCTAATACATCCTCACACCTTCCCCTCCGTCCCCTCTTGCGGGATGGGAGGGCGGGTGAATGGGAGCAGGAGTGTAACCCGAACCGTCACCCGAAGTCGGCCACATCGCAGACTACCAACCCAAACGAAGCATATAGGACATGAAGATACTTGCAGTAGGCATGAATTACTTGGAGCACAACCTCGCGCTCCATGGCGCGGCAAAGAAGCCCGAACGCCCGGTGTTGTTTATGAAGTCGGACTCGGCTGTGCTGAAGAACGGCAAACCTTTCTTCATTCCCGACGACATGGGACGCATCGAATATGAGACAGAAGTAGTCGTACGCATCTGCCGTCTGGGCAAGTGCATACCCAAAGAGTTTGCCCACAGGTACTATGACGCCTACACGGTGGGCATAGACTTCACTGCCCGCGACCTGCAAAAGGAACTGAAAGCCAAGGGGCAACCGTGGGAACTGGCCAAGAGCTTCGACGGTTCGGCGGTACTTGGTCAATGGATGCCAAAGGAAATGTTTCTTGGCCCGCAACAGCTTCACTTTCATTTGGACATCAACGGCAAGACTGTCCAGACGGGATGCACGGCAGATATGCTCTACAGCGTCGACGAGTTGATCAGCTATGCCTCACGCTACTTCACGTTCAAGACTGGCGACCTCTTCTACACGGGTTGTCCCACAGGGTGCGGTCCCGTGGCCATCGACGACCATTTGGAGGGCTATCTGGAAGAGCGCAAGGTGCTTGATTTCCGCTGCAAATGAGCGGCTTCGACCGTTCCGTGCCTCACAACGCCCTACACCTTGCCGAAGAACACCTCCCATCGGCAAGGCGTTTTTTATGCCCCGCTCCCATTCTGTGAGCGGTTTATTTTGTCATTTGTGCTTTTTTGGCTATCTTTGCACCATTATTATACTAATTTTTCTCGACAGATTATGATTCTTTTTTTCAGGACAAGGTCGAAAAGTGTGATCGCCACGGAGGCGGATCACAAACTTTCCAAAGATGAAATAAGCGAACTTAGATGGCTTTACGGCGATGCCGAGCTGGTGGATAATGAGCAACTGAGTGGGTATTTCGTAGGCCCGCGTCGTGAAATGGTGACTCCCTGGAGCACCAATGCGGTGGAAATCACCCAGAACATGGCCCTGAAGGGAATCAGTCGCATCGAGGAATACTTCCCGGTGGACTCCCCTGATGCCGAGCATGACCCCATGCTGCAGCGCCTGTATGATGGTCTCGACCAGCAGATCTTCACCATCGACCATGAGCCGGAGCCCATCAAGCACGTCGATGACCTCGAAAAGTTCAACGAGGAGGAGGGACTGGCACTCTCACCAGAGGAGATTGCCTACCTGCACAAGATAGAGAAGGAGAATGACCGGCCACTGACGGACAGCGAAATATTTGGTTTCGCACAGATTAACTCCGAACATTGCCGGCATAAGATATTCGGTGGCACGTTCATTATTGACGGAAAGGAGATGGAGTCGTCCCTTTTCAACCTCATTAAGAAGACCACACGCGAGAATCCGGGCAGGATTCTCTCCGCCTACAAGGACAACGTGGCTTTCGCACAAGGCCCTGTCATAGAGCAGTTTGCCCCGAAGAATCAATCTACGGCCGACTATTTCCGCGTGAAACCAGTGGAAAGCGTCATCTCCCTCAAGGCTGAGACCCACAATTTCCCCACGACCGTGGAGCCTTTCAACGGCGCGGCGACAGGTACAGGAGGCGAAATCCGCGACCGTATGGCCGGAGGCGTAGGCTCTTGGCCTATCGCGGGGACGGCAGTTTACATGACCGCCTACCCCAGACTGAAGGAAGATGACGGCAAACAGCCCGCATTGCGCGACTGGGAGGACATACTGCCCGTGCGCAAGTGGCTCTATCAGACCCCGGAGCAGATTCTCATCAAGGCTTCCAACGGCGCAAGCGACTTCGGAAACAAGTTTGGCCAGCCGCTCATCACGGGTTCCCTGCTCACCTTTGAGCACCAGGAGAACGGCGAAAAGTACGCCTACGACAAAGTCATCATGCTCGCCGGCGGCGTGGGCTACGGCACAAAGCGCGACTGCCTGAAGAAAGAGCCGCAGCCAGGCAACAAGATTGTGGTCGTGGGAGGCGACAATTACCGCATCGGACTGGGCGGAGGCTCGGTGTCGTCGGTCGATACGGGCCGCTACAGCAACGGCATAGAGCTGAATGCCGTGCAGCGCGCCAACCCAGAGATGCAGAAACGCGACTACAACCTGGTGCGGGCGCTGACCGAGGAAGACGAGAATCCAGTCGTATCCATTCACGATCACGGCTCTGCAGGGCACCTCAACTGCCTCTCCGAGCTGGTAGAGGAGTGTGGAGGAACCATCGACATGACGAAACTTCCCATCGGCGACAAGACGTTGAGCGCAAAAGAGATTATCGCCAACGAGTCGCAGGAGCGCATGGGCATCCTCATCGACGAGAAACACCTCTCCCATGTGGCGAAGATTGCGGCACGCGAGCGGGCGCCGATGTATGTGGTCGGCGAGACAACGGGCGACGCCCACTTCTCCTTTGTGCAGGGCGACGGGGTGAAACCGTTTGATTTGGATGTCGCTCAGATGTTCGGCCACTCGCCAAAGACCATCATGCGCGATGAGACTGTGGTGCGCCACTACAAGGATGTGACCTATGACACGGCACAACTCGACGCCTATCTCCGTCGCGTACTGCAACTCGAGGCCGTCGCTTGCAAGGATTGGCTGACCAATAAGGTGGACCGCAGCGTGACGGGAAAGGTGGCCCGCCAGCAATGTCAGGGACAATTGCAGCTGCCTTTAAGCGACTGCGGCGTGGTGGCACTCGACTATCGTGGCGTGGAAGGTATCGCCACGGCACTCGGACACGCCCCACAGGCAGGATTGGCATCGCCAGAAGCCGGCAGCGTACTGAGCGTTGCGGAGTCCTTAACCAACATTGTGTGGGCGCCTCTGGCCGAGGGCATGGATTCATTGAGCCTCTCTGCCAACTGGATGTGGCCGTGCCGGTCGCAGAAGGGAGAGGATGCGCGCCTCTATCGCGCCGTTCAGGCTCTGTCTGACTTCTGCTGCGCCATCGGCGTAAACGTGCCTACGGGCAAGGACTCGCTTTCCTTGAGCCAGCAATACCCCAACGGCGAGAAGATTATCTCACCGGGTACGGTCATCGTTACGAGCGGAGGCGAGGTCAGCGACATCCGGAAGGTGGTGTCGCCCGTGCTGGTCAATGACAAGAACTCGCGCCTCTACCACATCGACTTCTCTTTCTGTGAGCAGGAGCTCGGCGGAAGCGCATTCGCACAAAGTCTCAACAAGGTGGGCGACAACGTGCCCACGGTCAAGAATCCACAGTATTTCTGCCAGTGTTTCGAGGCGGTACAGGAGCTGATCAAGCGGGGGTGGATTCTCGCAGGGCACGATATATCGGCCGGAGGACTCATTACCACACTGCTGGAGATGACGTTTGGCAACGTGGAGGGTGGACTTCGCGTGAACCTGCACGACATCAAGGGCGACGATGTGGGCCGCAAGCTCTTCGCAGAGAACCCAGGTGTGGTCATTCAGGTGAGCGACAAGCACGCCGATGAGGTGCGCGAATATCTCGAGGAGTGCTGCGTAGGCTACGCGCGCATAGCACAACCCATGCCTGAACGGCGCATATTGAGCCTCACCGACGGTGCGTTCAAGCAGGAATTCGACATCGATGACCTGCGCGATGTGTGGTACAAGACCTCTTACCTGCTCGACCGCGACCAGAGCCTGGGCGGAATGGCCAAGAAACGCTACACCAACTACAAGAAGCAGCCGGTCGAAATGCGGTTCAACCCCGACTTCACGGGCACATTGAAGCAGTATGGCCTCGACGCCGACCGGTGGAAGACGATGACCGACGCCGACCGACAGAAAGCCCCGAAAGCCGCCATCATCCGCGAGAAGGGCACCAACGGCGAGCGCGAAATGGCTTATGCGCTCTATCTGGCGGGCTTCGAGGTGAAGGATGTAATGATGACCGACCTCATTTCGGGCCGCGAAACGCTGGAGGAAATCAGTATGATTGTGTTCTGTGGGGGCTTCTCCAACTCCGATGTGCTGGGTTCAGCGAAGGGCTGGGCAGGCGCTTTCCTCTACAACCCGAAAGCAAAAGAGGCGCTTGACCGCTTCTATGCGCGCCAAGACACGCTCTCTCTCGGCATCTGCAACGGCTGTCAGCTGATGGCAGAGCTGAATTTGATCAACCCCGAGCATGCGCATCAGACGCATTTGCGGCACAATAACTCGAAGAAGTTTGAGAGTGCGTTCCTCACCGTGGACATACCCGAGAACGACAGCGTGATGTTCCACTCGCTGAGCGGCAACAAGCTCGGCATCTGGGTGGCGCACGGAGAAGGCCGCTTCTACCTTCCCGAGCCAGAAGACCGCTATCATGTCGTGGCAAAATACAACTATGCGCAATATCCCGGCAACCCCAACGGGTCGGATTATAACGTTGCGGGCATCTGTTCCGCCGACGGTCGCCACCTCGCCATGATGCCCCACCTGGAGCGGGCCATCTTCCCGTGGCAGCAAGGCTGGTATCCCCGCCACCGCAGGGCGGACGAAGTGACGCCCTGGATAGAGGCTTTCGTCAATGCGCGCAAGTGGGTGGAAGAGGCCAGAAGCAAATAACTCCTGCCCCATCGCTGACATAACATCTTTTCATGCAAGATGGAAGGGGGCACAAAAACCGCTTTCCTCCTGCACCTACAAGCAGGTCCAAACAGCCTTCCCATAGCTGATTGGACCTGCTGCTCAATCAAAAATGAAGATATGAATTTCTATTGGGATGCCTTTAAGACCTTTTTTAAGATAGGCGCATTCACCCTTGGCGGCGGCTATGCGATGATTCCCATCATCCAGTCGGAGGTGGTAGAGAAGCGGAAATGGGTGGAAAAAGACCAGTTTCTCGACCTCATCGCCATCGCACAAAGCTGCCCCGGCGTGTTTGCCATCAACATCAGCGTCTTCATCGGCTACAAGCTACGAAAGATTCCCGGTGCTCTTTGTACCGCATTGGGCACTGCCCTGCCCTCATTCCTCATCATCCTGCTTATCGCAATGTTCTTTCATCGCTTCATGGAGGTAGGCTGGGTGGCGGCGATGTTCCGTGGCATACGTCCTGCCGTGGTCGCTTTGATTGCCGTGCCTACATTCAATCTCGCTAAAAGTGCGAAAATAGGGCTGTCCAACTGTTGGATTCCCGTCATCTCAGCCCTCCTGATATGGAAGCTCGGCGTGAACCCCATCTTGATTATTGTCGCCGCCGGACTGGGCGGCTATGTTTACGGACGCTACATTAAACCAACGGAATAGGCGAATCATGATTTTCTTACAACTCTTCTATACGTTCTTCATCATCGGCCTGTTTGGCTTCGGTGGCGGCTACGGCATGCTCTCCCTCATCCAGACCGAGACCGTCGTGAAGCACCATTGGCTCTCCTCGGCAGAGTTTACCAACATCGTCGCCATCTCACAAATGACTCCCGGACCCATCGGAATCAACTCTGCGACCTACTGCGGCTACGCATCTGTCCACAATGCGGGGTACAACGGCGCAATGGCAGTGCTGGGAAGCGCGACGGCCACATTTGCCCTTGTCTTGCCGAGTCTTATTCTTATGATTCTCATCAGCAAGATGTTTATGAAGTATATGCGCACTACCACCGTGCAAAGTGTCTTCATGGGACTGCGCCCTGCCGTTGTCGGCCTGCTCGCCGCTGCCACCCTGATGCTCTGCGATGTGGAAAACTTTGCCTCACCGAGCATCAATGCCTGGCAGTTTGGGGTGAGCCTGTTTCTCTTCACCGCCACCTTCGTGGGCACGATGTGGCTAAAAATCAACCCCATCCGCATGATTTGCTTCGCTGCTTTCGCTGGGCTGGTATTGCTCTACTGAGAATGGCAGACGGACACAGGGAGCAAGTAGGGAAATGGCAATGTGGATAACAAAAGGTAATAGCACCTAATTCGCTACGCAGTAACAATAAACCCAAAATCCGTACAGGGAATACACAAGAAGGGAGAAAACGATTGTCCGTAAGGATATTTCGTTTTCTCCCTTCTCTATTGTGCGTATGAAACTTCTATATACCAGGCGCGAAGCTACCTAATAGACATTAGCCAGTACTGAGATGGCGTCATTTCACCAAGATCTTTTTGCCCTTGTGCAGGTAGATGCCACGGTGCAGTGGCTGCGACACGCGCTGACCCGACAGCGTATAGTAGTGGTCATCCTGCACCGCCTGGCTCTCCGCCGCCGCATCGTCGATGCCCATGGTGGCCGTCACGTCCTTGGCAAGATACTTGCTTTCTTCCTTGTCGCCCGTAATCTCGTAGTAAGCGTCGTGGGTGATGCTGTTGATGTCTACTGTCTGGTTCTGACTGGCAGTGGAGGATGTGCCGATGCTGAAGACGAGATTGACAAAATCGTCGGCGGAGGTCATGGTGTACGACTTGCAGAACCACTGCTTTCCACCCACTGTGCGGGTGGTCGTGACATGATCGCCTGGCCAGCTGGCGCCGGTATGGGAGCCGCCCCACGAGTAGAAGTTGACATAATCCTTCCATCCCACAGCCTCGGCATTGACAAAGACCGTGACATCGTAAGGCTTGAATTGGCTGACTTGATAGCGGCGGGTAATGACTCCGCTCACCTTTCCGCCAATCAACAGACCCACCTTGAGCACCGTCTCGCCCAGGGGTATCGTGATGCTGGCTCCACTTTTTGTCTTGGTGCTGGCAGAGGTAGGCTCACTTCCGTCGAGCGTATAGACGAGCTGCGCATCCTGAGAGGCCGACACGGCGACGAGACGCGCCGTTTGGACACCATCATCATAGCTCCCTGAGGGAAGGTCTGTCCATGCGCTCTCCACCTCTGGCGACAGATAATAGGCATAGTGATGGCCGCTGAGCACCTTGACATAGAAGCTCTTGTCCGGCTCTGCCATTCCACTGCCCACGGCCACGAGCAGCTTTCCGCGCGTTCCCTGAGTCGCCTCGGCATAGTATTCCGCCTTACTGCGATAGGTGCTGTAGGTGCTCGTGCTGGTGATGCCGGCCAGGTGGCGTGCATCGATCATCGCCTTGATTTGCCGCTTGTACGCCTGCCAGTGAGGAAGAAACACGCAAGGCGTGCCCGGCATGGCCAGCAGATAGGCGTTGGCAGCCAGCGTGTCCTTGCGTATCGGGTCGTTCTGTTCCGATGCCGAGCGGTATTGCGTGTCGTGGTTCTCCACAAACGTCACCGCATAGCGCCGGTAGGCCTCGTCACCCACCAGCGTGCTCTTGCTGGCGAGCTTGGACCAGTCGCCCGCATTGATGGCATCGCGCACCGTATAGCGGAAGGGGAAGTCGAAAGCCGCACTCTGTTTCTCAGCTTGGTCAATCCAACGCTTCACCTTGGTGACGTTGCCGTCGAAGTATTCGCCCACGGAAAACGACACGTTGGCTGCCCGATTGTAGGCAGCGACGTGAGAACCGGCAAAGCCCTTCACCATGTCATAGCGGAAGCCCGAGTAGCCCAGATCGTTCAACAGGTACTGCTCGTAAGCCTTTACGATGCGCTGCACGTTCGCACTTTGGTGATCGAGGTCGCGCATGCCGTCCCAGTCCTCACCGTCGTCGTTGTGCTGTCCGAGGGTCACACCTTGTTTTTTAGCCTCTGCGGCAGTCTTGCCGTTATCGTCGTCGGCCGTGATGTCCGACGGCTGCAGCTGGTAGGTGGCACCGTTGTACTCCTCTTTGGGGAAGGAGAACCAACCGCTGGTGTTGTGATGGTTGACCACCACGTCGGCCACCACGCCCACTCCGTGGCGCTTCATGGTCTGAATCATGGACCGGAGTTGCGACTCGGTACCGAAACTGGAGTTGTGGTTGAAGTAATAATAAGGCGTGTAGCCCATTACGTTGTACGACTCGAGGCACTTTCCGCTCTGTGGCACCCACACGAGGGAGAAGAAATTGCCCAACTCGTCGGCCTGCTGCTCGAGCTTGTTCCATTGGGTGTCGGAGAAGGAGTCCCAATAAAAGCCTTGGAGCATGACCCCTTCGTAGGCGGAAGGCCACCCCTGCGCAAGGGAGGGAGCTGCCATTGCGGCGCAAAAGGCCGCCGCGAGTATCCGTTTCTTGTTCATATCATTTGGTGATTTGGTTGCTTAACAAACGTTGATCTGATGCCGAAAGACTATCGCTTTGCGGCCGATTGTATGCTACAAAGTTAATCGTTTGCAGCCAAAGACTACCCTCCCCGCCCACTGTCTTCTGCGGGATGGACGAGCAAACGGTTGCGCACGTCTAATAATTTTCTGGGTATCATGCGCCGTAACCCGCTACCCTTCCCTTTGTCACGCATAGTATTGCAGTTCATATTCCCTTAGCCTGATGCGCCGTTGCTATTTATTTGCTAATCAATACGTTACGCTTCATGCGCCATTTTAGCCGCAATCGCACAAATTTTTAATTTATTTTTCATGGATTTTTAATTTAAAAATTTTCAATTATTAAATTAAATTTGTGCGCAAAGTGTATGTGTACAACTTGGTACAAAGGCAGAAACAAACTTTGATAGCTCCGATAAAAAAATGGTTGAAATAAGAATTGGGGCACAAATAAGGGGGACTTCCAAGCGGAAGTCCCCCTCTCATTCTCATGCTAACAATACGTTGGGCAACGAAAGTGCAAGGCGTTGAGCACGCTGTTTTCGTTGATGCAACGTGTGGGTTGTTTTGTTTACTTCTTCGTTATGACGACATGGTTCTTTCCCTCGCAGGAGAGATAGAGCTTGAAGTCGTACGTTCCAGCCTCGACATTGAGGTTGGTACCATTGTTCTGGGTGAGGTTATCGAAGTTGCTTCCGTCACCATTGGCACCACCCCAAGAGATGGACCAGTCGTGGTTCATGCGGAACTTCAGGCTTCCGGTCGTGCCAATCACTACATTGTTGGCCTCCCAGGCACCGCTTTCCTTGTTGTAGGTAAGGTCCACATCGCCGCCCCAAGAGTTGAAGTCGCCGATGATGGAAATGGTGTTCACCGGGTTCAAGTTGTATGTCATGTCGGAAAGGTTGACGTTGACCTGATAGAATCCAGCCGTGGTGGAGACATTCACTTCACCATCCTGCACAAGACGACCTGCCTCGCCGTTGGGATCCTGGCCCCAATCGCCATCCCAGTTGTCGGCATTGGGCCGGAACTTGAACTCGCCATCAAGGTAGTAGTAGCCCTGATAGTTGCCGTCGAAGTTGCCGCCCCACAACGGATGGGTAACGGTCCAACCGCTCTCGTTGCCAATCTCGTAGATGTACTCCGAGAAATCGAGGTCCTCGATCTTGTAGGTGTAGTTCATCATGTTGATGGTCATGCGGTGATAGCCGGCCCGCTCAATCATTCCAGCCTGAGGTTGGTTGGTGGTAAGGTTGCCTTCGGCAGAGGCATCGCCATTGGTCACGACACCTACCACGCCCTTATCGCCTTCAGCCCAAAGCTCTCCCTCGTAGTTGGTCTTCGGGATAATCTTCCAATACTGGTTGTCATTGGTTGTCTTGAAGACTATCTGGAAAGTGGGGTTGTCATACACATTGCCGTCACCGATGTGTGTAAAGGCATGTGCGCCCTCCTTGGACCAGCCTCCCACGTCGTTGGTGGTGAACATATCGCCGACCAAGTAGTAGGCTTCGTCGATGAATGGTGCCACTACGGTGACGTTGATGGTGGCCGAGCCGGTGTTGAGGATGGTCACACCATCGGGTGTGGTGGCGAAACCACGCACGTCGAGGGACACGCTGCGGTCGGCAGGACGCTTGCCATAGAGGTTCTCCACGGCGGTCTTGAACTCTTGTGAGGCCACACGACCTTGCTCGTCAGCCGTAAGGGTGACAGAGTTGGCCTTGTCGCCATCATTGACGGCCACGGTGTAGTAGCTGGTTGCTGTGGTGTTGGTTTCCTTCACCGTGGGGATGAACAGCTGGACACTGTCCGCGGAGAGCGTGCCGAAGTTGATGGCAGGCGCGTTTTCGATGGACAAGGTCACATCTTTAGACGCTTCGGGATCGCTGTGCTGCGGGTCTTCCCAAGCCTCATAGCTGTCGGAAGCGCAGGAGGCGAGTGCCAATGCGAATCCGAATATCAATAAACTATTTTTCATTGTTCTGTATTCTTTCGGTTATGGGCGGGGATGGACCTGACGGCCGTCCCCGCCTTGCTTGTGAAAAAGATTACTCTGCAGTCTCGATGAAGTGGTACTGACCCGTAATATCGTTGAAGAACACGCGGTATTTGCCGGCCTTCACGGGGATGTTGTGACCTCCCTTAGTGCCGTATCCGTACGGGAAACCAGTGTCGCCCCAATCGTTTGTCTTGTCGGGATCGGAGAAGAACTTGGCCTCTGCGGCGTCTGCCGAGACATCGAGGTCGTAGTACCAGTCGTGGTTCACAGCGCCATCATAGGTGCCGACGGGCTGCATCGTAGTGGTAGTGCCCCAGTTATTGAACGTACCGCTGATGAGCATGGAGGCAAATGTGGCCGGGCTTTGGTCGTCAACCTTCACCATCGTACAGGTACGCTTCACTGGATCGAGGGTGATCTTGTAATAACCCGCCTCGCTTACAGAGATATTGCCAGGGTCATCTCCGCCATCACGGAACACGAGATCCTTGCAAACGACATCTACTGTGTTGGCCCAGTTGTCGCCAATGGTGTGAATGATCTTGAATTCTCCACCTGCCGGGAAGTAGCCCGTGTAGGTAAGCGTTCCGATACCGGTCGACTTGCTGTACGTCTGACCAGCTTCGGTGTAGAGCGGAAGCACGGATGTGCCCACCGCACCCTTGTCATTGGTCCACTTGCCGTCGCCGATGCAGCCACCAATGAGGTACCACACGTCGATGGGCGCGTCCTTCAGCGATACATAATAAGGAAGCACCTTGACCTTGACAGCGTTGGAGAAGATAGTGTCGCCAGCATAGGCGGCACGCACACGGACATAAACCTCCTGTGATGCAGGCACGGCATTCTTGGGATAACGCTCCATTTCCTGCAAAGCTTTGGCCATGTCGGCTGCAAGTATCGTGCCCTTGACGACGGAGAACTCCGTGTCAAAGGTCTTGTAATCGCCAAGAGCCTGTCCGGAAGCGTCCAGCTCACCAGCCTGTATGTCCTTGGTCCACTTATTGGTGGTAGAAGCCTGGAGCTGATAAGAGGCGATTACAGGGAATCCGTAGTCTGGTTGCGACCAGGTAAAGGACAGCTGCTCCGAGGTGGCCAAGTCCACGTTGGCATTGGCATAGGCCGGCTCATTGAGCACGAAGGTCTTCGGAGTCTGTATCGTGGGGTTGTACTCTCTGTCGTCATCGCACGCCGTGAAGAGGGCGATGGAGCAGAGCAACAACACTGTTGACTTGATTATATTTTTCATCGTTGTTTCCTTTGGTTGTTAGTACAGGACGGCGTGTCCCGCAGGGGAACTGCCGCCCTGTGCGTTTGATGATGTTTAATAGCCAGGGTTCTGTGTGATTGCACCTTGTACCTGGGCCGCTGGGATGGCAAAGATGTTACGGGTAGCATCGAAATTGCGTCCCGTCTTGGCGCCTCCCTTGTAGCTCCAGTTGTAATTGTTATTGCCTCCGAAGCGTCCAAAGCGGATGAGCGTCGGACGACGAAGCCCCTCATAGTAGAACTCACGGCTCCATTCGTCGCAGATGTCGTCCAAGGAGTAACCCGAACGCTTTACTGCGTGGGCACGGTCGCGCAGGTCATTGATGGCCTCGGTGCCTTTTTGTGTGGTGGAACCGCCATTCAGGCGTGCCGTTGCCTCCGCATAAGTGAGGTAAGCCTCGGCGACACGGAAGAGGAAAAAGTCGGTATCGGGATAGGTATCGTTGTGTCCTACCGAGTTATCCGTCTTGAAGTTGTTCCATTTTGCCACGGCAAAGCCAGCCTTGAAGCTGCTCAAGTAGCCGTCTCCGTTGTCGAGGGTGCGGTCAACGCCGTCGAAAATGGCACGGTCATCGTTGGCTGCGGCCGGCATTTCAAGGCAACTGACGTTGGGTGCGTCCCCATTGGGGAAGAATTTCAGCACCAAATCCTTGCGCGCACGGTTTCCACCCCAGGTCTGTCCCGTGCCATTGGTGGCGGTGGGGTAGGTGCCAGATGCGTCAGCATGTACTTCTCCATCGTAGGTGGAAGCCATCAGGAAGAGCGTTCCGGCCCATGAGGTGGTGGTGACACCATCCTGTCCGATGCGGAACACGCCCTCGCGGGCTGCGCTCGTCTCACCATTGTCGCCCATGAAGAGCATCTGATAGGCGCTCCACTTGCCTACTCCCTTGGTGTTCAAGTGATAGTCAGACTTCATTACCTTCTCGGCGTAGTCGGCGGCTTTCTGCCATTGCGGCGTGCCGGTGTAGACTTCGGCGTTCAGGTAGAGCCGGGAAAGGAGCATCCACACGGCAGCTTTGTCGGCCCTATAGTAGCCGGCGTCGCTGGAAGTCTTCGACTTGGCGTCGCTCATGAGCGGCTCTATCTCCAGAAGTTCTTTCTCCAGCCATGCGTACATCTCCGCTCTGGTGTAGCGCTCAGGCGTACCCAGCACCGTAGAGAAGGGCACATTGCCAAACGCATCCATCAAAAAGTAGTACTCCAAGGCACGGAGGAAGCGCACTTCGGCGGTCTTCGTCTGGTCGACAGAGCCACACACGTTGATGTACTGGTTGCAATAGGAGATACCGGTGGTCAGTCTTGCGAAGAAACCGTTGAGCATCGGGTGGCTCGCATCGTAGGTATCGTAGCAGTATTCACGCACGCCCTCATCGCTCCAGTGGCAGATAGCCTCGTCGGTGGTAAGCTCATTGGAGTTCCAAAGCTGGCGGATAAATCCGCTGGTACCGCCATCCAGTCCGTCGATGTCGCAGGGATCATCGCCCGTACCGTTGCCCGACATGGCGAGATTGGCATAGCATTTGTTGAAAAGTCCGGTGGGGTTGACCTCCGTATTCATGTTCGGGTCGATGGGGGTAACGTCCAAATCGCCCGTACAGGAGGCTGTCATCCCCAGCAAAGAGAGGGAGACGACGGCTGCCGAAAATAGACTTTTAATATTCTTGTTCATGATGTTATAATCGCTGATGAATGAATTTAGAAGTTGAGGTTCAAGCCAAGGATGACGGAGAACGGCCGCGGATAAAGCTCATTGTCGAAACCATTGAAGATCTCGGGGTCGATACCGTCGTAGTTGGTGATGGTGAACACGTTGGAAGCCGTGGCGTATGCGCGGCCGGAGAGGCCTTGCCATCCGCTGGCCTTGAAGAGATTGCTGAAGCTGTAACCCAATGTAATGTTGTCGAGCTTCAGGAATGAAGCGTTATGCACCCAACGGTCGGTGAGTATAGCGGTGGCATCGTCGGTCTGCCAGTCGTCTGCGACAGCCTGAGCTGTCTTGTTACTCAAGAAGTTGGTGGATGCCCAGAGGGCGTTCGGGCTCACGTTGGCAAAGCCACGGCTGACATTATCATAGACATAGTTGCCGATATTGGCACGCAGACTGAATCCGAAATCCCAATTCTTGTACTCCAAGCGCGAGGCGAGACCCATCGTGACGGGTGGCGTGGGCGACTTGTAGAAGTAGCGGTCCTCATTGGTAATCTTGCCATCGCCGTTGCGATCGACGACCGCATTCTCAATAGCCTTGCCGTTTTTGTCGTAAGCCTGCTGATATACCCAGAAGGAATTGGCGGGATGACCAACTGCATTGTACTCCAGATACTTGTCTGTACCAATCACGATAGCCGTGTTCGGCACGGGCAGACCGTCGGAACTAACGCCCGTGAGGTTGTCGATGCGGTTTCTGTTGTACGTGAAGTTATAATCGATTGTCCAGTACCAGTCCTTCGTCTGGATGGCTTTCCATGACAAGGTGAACTCCACACCAGTGTTGCTCAGCGTACCTATGTTCTGCCAAGCTTGGTTACGGAAGGCCGACAGGGCCTTTGTAGGAGCGTAGTTGAGCAAGTCGGTGGTCTTGCGATAGTACCAATCGACCGTACCAGTGAGTCTTTGGTCAAAGATACCCCAGTCCAAACCGACGTTATAGGTGGTGGTGGTCTCCCACTTCAAGTCGGGAGTGTAGTTGTCCGGACGGTACAACACACCATTACCGTCGGCAAAGTAGTATGCGCCAGTGCCCGTATTGCGGGTATATGTCGGTATCCAGGCGTAGTCTTGATCCACATCTTGCTGTCCTGTCATACCCCATCCGAGGCGCAACTTCAAGTTGGAAAGCCAAGAGATTTCCTTGAGCATGTTCTCCTCGCTGGCCCTCCATGCGAAGGCGAACGACGGGAACCATGCCCAGTGCTCCTTGAATCGCGATGAGCCATCGTCACGAACGGTAGCCGTTAAGTAGTAGCGATCCATGAAGTTCCAGTTGGCACGCCCGAAGAAAGAGACAAGGTAGTTCTCCGTTTCCCAAGCATATTTCGACGCATTGTAGACGTGTCCGGCCAGCGAACCGCTCTGTGGATTGCCGTTGGCATCGAGAATCGGGTTGCCCCAGTTGTCCACATACTCGCCCGTCTTGGTGTTTCCGGCACCGTAGATTCCCCAGTAATTGTTGTCCTTTCCACGATAGAAATGCTGGTATTCGTAACCGGCCATGATATCGATGTGGTGCTTATTGGCATCGTTGAAATCGTGATAGTACTGCGCGTAGGCCGACAGCGAGAGGTTGCGCTTCACAATGCGCTCCCAACCGTGCTTGCCATAGTAGCTCTCGCCGTTACTTTGGTAAGCCGGCGTGAAGTCGGTGGCCTGTTTTCCGCTGGCGACATCGGCGCCCAACGTGGCATGCAGGCGCAGGTCCTCAAACCCATGCACCTTGTAATCGAAGTCCGCACTGCCGATGAACTCGCGGCTATGGGCCACGTCGTTCTTCTCATTGATGACGGCGAGCGGGTTTCTCGTGGCCAACTCGTTGTAGGTATACATCCAGTTGGGGTCACTATAGTTACCCGACTTCGGCCATGCGAAGTAGCCTCCGAAGTTGTTCAGCATCTGGTTGAGGTTGTCGCCGAAGAACTTCTTGTGGTATTCTGACGTGTAACCATACGGACTTTGCGTCGGATCCATGTACACAGCCGCGCTCACGGCAGAGCCATCGACGTAGCGGTTCTTCGCATACATGCCCTTTGCATTAAGGGTTATGTTCAAATGGTTGTTCAGAAGAGAAGGTGTAAGGGTGACGGAGGCCGTCGCACGCTGGAACCTTGAGGTCTTCAGAATACCTTGCTCGTCGGTGAATCCGGCACTTACGCGGTACGGAAGCTGCTTTCCGACGGCGCCACTGACCGTGAGATTGTGGTCATGGCTGACAGATGTCTGGTAGATCAGGTCCTGCCAGTCGGTGTCGGCCGTACCCAATGCGCGGTAAGGATCGCTGTCCTCACCCCATTTGTCGCGCACCAGGGCGCGGAATCCTGCGGCATCCAGCACGTCGATGGTCTTCTTCTTCCATCCCAGCGTCACGCTTCCGTTGTACGATACCTTCACACCACCGGCGCGTCCTTTCTTCGTCGTGATGATGATCACGCCGTTGGAGCCGCGACTACCATAGATGGCCGTGGCCGAAGCGTCCTTCAAGATGTTGAAAGACTCGATGTCCTGCGGGTTAATGATGGAGAGAATGTTCGACATTCCCTTCACACCGTTGTTGTCGATAGGCACGTTGTCGATGACAATCAACGGGTCGTTGCTGGCGTTAAGCGATGAGCCGCCACGGATACGGATGTTGGATTTGGCGCCCGGGGTACCTCCGTCGGTGGTGATGGCCACACCCGCCACCTTACCCATGAGCATATCCTGGGCATTGACGACCACACCTTTGTTCTTTGAGTCCGGCTTCAGTGCAGTGACAGAACCCGTCAAATCATTCTTCTTGGCCACACCATAACCGATGACGACCACCTCATTGAGCGACTGGTCGGCGTCGTTCTTCATGGTGATGACCATGTTGGACTGTGCCGCCACCTCCTGTTTCTGGTAGCCGATGTAGGAGATGGTCAAGGTCTGTCCGGGTTGCACGCTGAGCGAGAAGTTTCCATCAAGGTCGGTAACGGTTCCGGTACTCGTGCCATTGATGAGCACACTTGCGCCGATAATCGGCTCACCGGCGGCGTCTTTCACAGTGCCTTTCACCGTGTTCTGGGCAAAAGCACTTACTGAGAGCATCAAGCCGGCTGCAAGAGATAGCGTTCTCGCAGGGAGTTTTAGTTTTACCTGCTTCATCTTTTAGCTTTTTGTTAGTTATCTGTAAATGTTATCTGGTTTCAAAATAGGCCGTCCCGTTGGGTAGTTCGGGAGGGGTTGTGATTGCAAAGTTAGTTTTTTAAATATTTCCATATACTATATAATGCAAAAAATCGTTTATTATGGTGCGCAAACGTTTGTCTTGATAAAAATCAATCATAGTCGTTGATACAAATCAATAAATGACAACAAAACGGTATTTTTGCAACGGATATAACACAAAAAGACATGAAAGAGCAACCCATCCTGACGATGAAGGACATGGCCAAAGCCCTTGGCGTATCGGTTTCCACCGTCTCCCGCGCGCTGAAGGACAACCCCCGCATCAGCCCGGAGAAGCGCGAGGAAATTAAAAGGTACGCGCGCGAGCATAATTTCAGCCCCAATCCGCTGGCCGAGTCGCTCCGCAAGAGCCGCACGGAGGCTCCCCGGCTTATCGGGGTCATCATTCCGGAGTTTGTCCACTACTACTTCGCCTCCGTACTGACGGGCATTGAGGAGACAGCCTGGGCGCGCGGCTACCGCATTATGGTCGCCACGAGCGACGAGTGCTACGACCGCGAGGTCAAAATCTGCCGCTCTTTCTACGAGAATCGGGCTTGCGGCATCATCATATCGCAAGCCAAGGACACCCGACGCTATGACCATTTCACGGACTTGACCAGCCATGGCATCCCTCTTGTGTTCTACGACCGCATCTGTACGGGCGTAAATGCCTCGCGCGTGGTCGTCGACGACTATATGGGGGCATTCACTGCCGTGAGCCATCTCATCAAGACGGGATGCCGCCGCATTGCCTATTACAGCTCTCCGATGAACCTTGAGATTTCCAAAAACCGCTACAACGGGTGGCATGATGCCCTTACACAAAACGGACTTCCTGCCGATGACGACCTTTTGTTCATGTGCGACAGCCGCACCGAAGCCGAGCGCATCACCCCCAACGTGCTCTCCCGCGAGCAGATTCCAGACGCTTTCTTCGCCACCAACGACGATACGGCCATCGGCATCCTCTATACTGCCAAGCGCATGGGCTACCGCGTGCCGGAGGACCTGTCCATCTGCGGCTTCACCGACGGCGAGCGGGCCATCGCCTGCGACCCGATGCTCACCACTGTGGAGCAGCGTGGGCGCGCCGTGGGGGCAGAGGCGGCCTCCGTGCTCATCGATCAGGTGGAGGGCATTCTGCCCAAGGACAAGGTGGTGCGGCGCGTCGTGCGTACCCGACTCGTCCTAAGGGGCACGACACGATAGCCCACTGCGCCGATTCCCGACGTTTCAATGCCAATGTACAACACAGAAAATAACAACCGAAAATAACATGAAACAAAAACCCGATTTAAGCTTTTGGAAGCTGTGGAACCTCAGCTTCGGCTTCTTTGGCGTGCAAATTGCCTACGCTTTGCAGAGCGCCAACATCTCACGCATCTTCGCTACGCTTGGCGCCGACCCCCATTCGCTGAGCTACTTCTGGATTCTTCCGCCCCTGATGGGCATCCTCGTGCAGCCCATAGTAGGCTCTTGCAGCGACCGGACGTGGACGCGCTTCGGGCGACGCATCCCCTATCTCTTCGTTGGCGCGGCCGTAGCGGTGATCGTCATGTGCCTCCTTCCCAACGCGGGCAGCCTGGGCATGACCGTCTCGGCAGCCATGGTGTTCGGCTTGATCACCCTGATGTTTCTCGACACGAGCATCAACATGGCCATGCAACCGTTCAAAATGCTGGTCGGCGACATGGTCAACGAGAAGCAAAAGACGCTCGCCTACAGCATACAGAGCTTTCTCTGCAACGCCGGGTCGCTCGTCGGCTACGTGTTCCCGTTCTTCTTCACCGCCCTGGGCATTGCCAACACCGCCCCGTCGGGTGTGGTGCCCGACTCGGTCATCTGGTCTTTCTACATCGGCGCGGCCATTCTGATCCTCTGTGTCCTCTACACCACGGCCAAGGTGAGGGAGTGGAATCCCAAGGAATATGCCGAATACAACGGCACTACGGACGAGGTGCAGAAGGAGGAGGACGGGAAAGGCGACTGGCTGACGCTCCTCCGCCATGCGCCGGCCACGTTCTGGAAGGTCGGACTGGTGCAGTTCTTCTCCTGGTTTGCCTTCATGTACATGTGGACCTACACCAATGGCACGGTGGCTGCCAACTGCTGGGGGGTGGATATGCTCTCTCCTGACGCCACTTCCACCGCCGGCTACCAAGAAGCGGGCAACTGGGTGGGCATGCTCTTTGCCGTACAGGCCATCGGCTCGGTGGTGTGGGCGATGGTATTGCCACAGATTCGCCAGCGCAAACTGGCCTACTCCCTCAGCCTTCTCCTCGGGGGCGTGGGCTTTGTGATGGCGGCTTTCGTGATGAACAAGTACCTCATGTTCGTGCCTTTCCTCCTAATAGGATGCGCTTGGGCGGCAATGCTCGCCATGCCGTTCACCTTTGTCACCAACGCCTTGCAGGGATATGGGCACATGGGTGCTTACCTCGGACTGTTCAACGGCACGATTTGCGTCCCGCAAATTGTCGCCGCCGCCCTCGGAGGGGTGATTCTCTCGCTCGTCGGGTCGGTGCAAGCCCACATGATGATCGTGGCTGGCGTGGCATTGGCCATAGGTGCGTTGGCCGTGGGGACAATTAAGCCCCATTCGGCCAGTTGAGCAAGATGGGCTATACAATGACAAGCTCTTGTCTTACCGTTCCTTGTCACCGTTCCACTTGGCATCTTGATGCCGAAGAAACAGTGACAAGGGACGGAATCTAATGACAGATTTGGGCTAAAAGCAAAGAGACGGGGCAAGGACTTGCCCCGCTATGTTACCCATAAAGGCGGTACGCCGAGTAGTTGTGTAACGTATTGAAAGACAAGCAACTACGACAAGTACTCAATTCAAGCCCGAAAAGGTTGGGTTTTTAATTTATTTTTCTCAGATTTTTAAATTAAAAATTTGAAGTTTTTAATTTAAAAATTCTTCCCATTTCAGTTCTTTCGCCACGCCACAGTGGCTCGACTGCCCTCCCACACGGACTGAAGGAGAGCGGAAAGGAGGCAAAAGGGACGGTGGAAAGCGAGGGGGAGGACACTTATCCCTAATGGATCATGAGGCCAATATCGACCAAAACAAAGCGAAATTTTCCATCTTCACGACGAAATCTAAGGACCCATCCGGACTTATCAAGACACTCGCGGGCCAACGAAAAATCCCCACCCGTCTGCCCGATGGGGCTCACGAGTGGGGATTTTCCGTCATGTGGTCAGGCCATTTAGGCGCTGACAGCTAATAATTTACTCTTCCGGGGCCTTGTCGATGAGGTCCATGAACTGGTCAAGTTTCGGAGTAATGATGATCTGCGTGCGGCGGTTGCGCTGCTTGCCCAGCTCTGTGTCGTTGGAAACCAGCGGATTCCACTCGCCACGACCGCCCGCGGTGAGACGCTTCGGGTCTACACCGAAGTGCTGTTGCAGGTAGAGGGCCACGCTGGTGGCACGCAATGCCGAGAGATCCCAGTTGTTACGGATGTTGCGCATCTTCTCGTTGGCCGTATTGATGGGCACGTTATCCGTGTTGCCTTCGATGAGCACGTCGTAGTCTTTGTAGTCCGTGATGATCTTGGCAATCTTGCTCAGCGTCTGTTCTGCACGGTCATTGACCTCGTAGCTGCCGCTCTTGTAGAGCATGTTGTCAGCCAGCGAGATGTAAACCACACCCTTGAGCACCTGCACATCGACCTCCTTGAGCTCCTCACGCGACAGGGAACGGGTGAGATTGTTAGTCAACACCATGTTGAGCGAGTCGCTCTTGGTCTTCACCTCGACGAGATGGCGGATGTATTGGTTCGACTCGTTTATCTGATCCACCAACTTCGAGATGTTGATGTTGTTCTTGTCGGCGTTGTTCAAGCTCCTGTCAAGGCTTCCTTGCAGTGCCGCCGCGCTTTCCTTAGCCTGTGCAAGCTGGTCCTCCAGGCTTCTGATGCGCGCGTTGTTGGCTGCGATGGTCTCCTTCGCGCTCTGATATTCACTCGTCAGTTGTCGGTTCTCGTTCTGGCAATTTTCCAGGTCCTTCTTGCTGGCGCAACCCGACAGCACGAGGCAACCGATGGCCAGGGCGGATAATAACTTTCTTGTTTTCATAATTCTTATCTCCTTTTATTTTTGTTCTTGATATGCGTCGTCCTCTCAAAGGGGCGGCGTGAGGCGCAATGGAAGCTGACTTCCAACTGGCCTGTCGCACTCTTCTTTATGCAAAGATTGTGCCAAGGGGTGCTATGAAAGTTAGCTTCCCATTAGCCGCATGGCACTTATCCTGTTGCAAAGATATGATTTAGACGATGAATATCGCAGGTTGTTGCGCCCGATTAAACTAATTTAACTACTAACTTTCTCTATTATTGAATCTTAACGACAAAGGCATCGTCATGCGACTCACGCCACATGGTGGACTGACCGAGAAGCCTTTCCGCACCGCCTTATGCCGAATACCCTTTCATAAGGGGGTATGGGAGAACGCCAAAGGAGAATTTGCGCACAACCTTCCTGGCCGTCCCACCCTGTCACAACCGCCTTTACGGCGAGACATTCAGGCGCACCGATGCAGCTGCCTACCGGTTTTTCACCTCCACGATGTGGGTCTTCGGGAGCTGGGCATTGCGGCGATTGACCACCGTCACGACGCTTTGCGCCAGGCTGAGGAACGACTGTCCCACCACAGAGGAGCTGTCCACGGCGGCGGGAACGCCTTCATCGCCACTCTCGCAGATGCCTTGGACGATAGGAATCTGTGCCAACAGGGGCAGTTTCATCTCTTTTGCCAGGTTGGCGCAGCCGTCTTTGCCGAAGAGGTAGTACTTGTTGTCGGGCAATTCCTTCGGGGTGAACCACGCCATGTTCTCCACCAGTCCGAGAATAGGGACGTTCACCTTGTCGTTGAGGTACATATCGATGCCCTTGCGTGCGTCGGCGAGAGCCACCTTCTGCGGGGTCGACACGATGATGGCGCCTGTGATGGCGAGCGACTGGAGCAGGGTGAGGTGGATGTCGGAGGTGCCCGGAGGCGTATCGAGCACGAAATAGTCGAGCGATCCCCAGTCGGCGTCGGCTATAAGTTGCTTTAATGCGTTGGAAGCCATGCCGCCACGCCAAAGCGTAGCGGTCTCGGGATTGACGAAAAAGCCGATGGAGAGCAGCTTGACACCATACTTCTGCAGCGGCTCGATGAGCTGCCGGCCGTCTTTTTCCACACTATACACGGGCTGTTCCTCCACACCGAACATCTTGGGAAGACTCGGACCGAAGATGTCGGTATCGAGAATGCCCACCTTATAACCCAATTTCGCCAAGGAGATAGCCAGGTTTACCGCGACGGTACTCTTGCCCACGCCGCCTTTTCCGGAGCTGACGGCAATGATGTTCTTCACCTGCGGCAGCATCTTTCCGGGCTCCGGGCGCTTCGCAGAGCGGAATTCGGTGTGCACAGTCACCTCCACGTCCTTGCCTACGGAGTAGTGAATCTGCGCCTCGGCGGCCTTGATGGTCGACTGCATGAACGGGTCGGTGTCACGGGGGAATATCAGTGTGAAGCTCACCTTGTTGCCATCGATGCGGATACTGTCCGCCAACATCTCGCTCTCCACGAGGTTTTTCTTCGTGCCTGGGTAGATAACTTTCTCCAAGGCATCAGTAATCAGTTTGGGATATAATTGCATAATCGTTGTTCTTTTTGTGGCAAAGGTACAAAGTTTTTTCTTATTCCGGCCGCATGGACGGCTGAAAAGGGGGCTCGGCAAACCACGACGGCAACGGTTTGCAGCCGCAGCGGCTTGCCCGTCTGGGAGGATTTATTTACCTTTGCACTCCCATTGAGCAAGGAAACAGAAGATGACAGACGAACAATACCTTCGCAGACTCATCGACGAGGGAGAGCACGAGCAGCAGGATTTCAAGTATAAGGTACAGGAAGCCAACAAGTTGGCGCGGTCGGTATCGGCCTTTGCCAACACCCATGGCGGCCGTCTGCTCATCGGAGTGCGCGACGACGGCGAGATCGCCGGGGTGAGGAGCGAGGAGGAAATCTACATGATGCACGCCGCAGCGTTCAAGTATTGTGCGCCCGAGAGCGCCATCCGGTTCGACACACTGCACGTCAAAGGGCGGTCGGTGGTCATTGCCACCATCCCCCCGGCACAGCGAAAGCCCGTCAAGGCCATCGACACCGACGGGCAACAGCATGCCTATGTGCGCATTGGCGACGAGAACATAGCCGCCTCTCCCGTCCATCTGGAGATGTGGCAGCAGGAGCAACGCGCTTCCAACCAGATGGAATATGGCGGGACGGCACGCCAAATGATGCGCGCTTTGGGCGAGCACAGCGGCGAAACCCTCAACCGTCTGGTGCGACTTTCGCAGGTAAACCGCCGCGCAAGCATCACCCTGCTGGCACGGTTCGTCCGCTATGGGCTTGCGGAAATGAGGTTTGAGGACCAGCAGTTCCGCTTCTACCCCACCGAATAACAGCTGGACCGACTCGTTGGAAGAATGAGAGGGCACGGCAGTTTGTTGTCCGTTTTTTCCTCAAATTTGCCCTATTTACAAAAAATAAAGGTTTTGTAATCTATTTTTATAGGCTTTTTCCAAAAACAAGACTTACTTTTGCAAGGTGTTAACACTACAGGTCTTTTTAGCTCTATGAAGAAGTTTCTCATCTCGGCATGCTGCCTTTTCAGCATTGTCGGATCTCATGCGCAAGGCGTTCTCACGCTGGAGAAGTGCCGGGAGCTGGCCTTGCAGAACAACAGGCAGCTGAAAATCTCCAGCCTTGCCATCGATGTCGCGGAGCAAACCCACAAGGTAGCCAAAACAAAATACCTGCCCCGCGTGGATGGATTGGCTGGTTACACCCACTTCACCAAGGAGGTCTCGCTACTGAATAGCAGCCAGAAATCAGCACTTAGCAACCTGGGCAACAACTCCGTAGGGCAACTGGGCAACAGCCTGTCGGCCGACATTGCCAACTGGGCACAGCAGGGAATCATCAGTCAGGAGGTGGCTCAGCGGCTCAATGACATGCTGTCGCAGGTCGGAACGCCCGCTACGGACGCACTCAACAACGTCGGTCAGGCCGTGCGCGACGCCTTCCGGACCAACAACAAGAACATGTACACGGGCGCAATCATGCTCTCACAGCCCGTTTACATGGGCGGAGCCATCAAGACTGCGAACGATATGGCGGCCAAAACGGAAGAGTTGGCGCGCAATAACCTGGAGAACAAGCGGCAGACGGTGCTCTTTGCCGTCGACAATGCCTACTGGATGGCCGTGTCACTGAAGAACAAGGAGCGGCTGGCGGAGCAATACAAGTCGCTCGTGGAGCAGCTACAGTCGGATGTAAGGAAGCTGATCCGCGAGGGAGTGGCCACCCGTTCGGACGGATTGAAGGTCGATGTGGCCGTCAATACCGCCGACTTGGAGCTGACTCGCGCACGGGATGGCGTGGCATTAGTGAAGATGGCGCTGTGCGAACTGTGCGGAATCGACCTCAACGGCGACCTCCGTCTGGCCGACGAAGGGCTTTCCCAGCCTATGCCCGACCGCATGAGCATGGGCATTTATAGCACCGACACCACCTTCAACGCACGCCCGGAGGTGAGGATGCTGGCCAACATGGTCGAGCTGACGGAGCTGAACACCCGTCTCGTCCAGTCGCTCTACAAGCCCCACATCGCCCTCACGGGTGGCTATATGGTCTCCAACCCAAATGTTTACAACGGATTTGAGCAGAAATTTGCGGGCGTATGGAACATCGGTATCGTCATGCAAGTGCCCATTTGGAACTGGGGAGAGAGCAGGTACCGCACCCGTTCGGCCAAGACCATGACCACTATCGCCAACCTGGAGCTAAGCGATCTGCGCAGCAAAATCAACCTTCAGGTGGAGCAAAGCCGCTTCCAGCTGAAGGAAGCCACCCTGAAACTGGAGAAAACCCGCAAGAATCTGACCGCTGCGGAGGAGAATTTGCGCTGCGCCAACCTCGGTTTCAAGGAGGGAGTGATGACCGTTACCGACGTGGAACGGGCACAAACAGCATGGCTTATGGCACAGACACAGCTCCTGGACGCGGACATCGACGTGCGGTTGGCACAGACATCACTTCACAAAGCATTGGGAACCATCGGAAAATAATCACTTTAACAGCATACTATCATGTCAGCGAAATCACAGCACAACAATATTCTCCTTGCCATCCTGGGCTTCACCACCGTGGTCGTCATCGTGGGACTGGTGGGCTATTTCCTCTTCAAAGAAGACCCGGAGGTCATCCAAGGCTCGATAGAGGTGAGCGAATACCGCGTCTCCTGCAAGCTGCCAGGCCGCATTGTGGACCTGAAGGTGAAGGAGGGCGACCATGTAAGGAAGGGCGACACGCTCGCCATACTGGAGATTCCGGAGATGGACGCACAGGAAAAGGTGGCACAGGCCACTGCCAACGCGACCACCGCACTGAGCGAACTCGCCGCTGCGCCCACACGGGCTCAGACGGTAGAGAGCGCCTACCAGATTTACCGGCAGGCCGTAGCCGCCCGTGACGTGGCACAAAAGACCTACGGCCGCCTCAGCAGACTCTATGATGAGGGCGTGGTATCGGCCCAGAAGCGCGACGAGGCACAAGCCGCGCTGCAGGTGGCGGATGCACAATGCGTAGCCACCAAGGCCCAATGGGAGCTGGCCAAGGAGGGAGCGCGCGAGGAATCGAAACGCGCGGCACGCCAACAGGCACAGGCTGCCAAGGAGGCAGTGACGGTAGTGAAGTCCGTTTTGCGCGAGACGGTGCAGCTGGCCACCCACGACGGCGAGGTGTCCACCATCTATCCGAAGGTGGGAGAGCTGGTAGGACTGGGCAGTCCCATCATGAGCGTAGAGATGATGGACGACATTTGGGGCACGTTCAACGTGCGCGAAGACCAGCTTAGGGGGCTGAAAGTCGGCGATACCTTCTCCGCTTACGTCCCAGCACTGGACAAAAAGATCAAGATGCGCGTCTATGCCATCAAGGACCAAGGCTCCTATGCCGTGTGGAAAGCCACCAAAACGACGGGCCAGTACGACTTGAAGACCTTCGAGGTGAAGGCGCGTCCCGAGACGAAGGTAGAGGGATTGCGCCCAGGGATGTCCATCATCCTCAAGCGGTAGCCCCTCCACCGCTTCCCCGCCAAGCCCTCACCCCCGTCCCAGAAAGAAAAGAGAACAACGCTTTACGGCCGAAAGAGCCGGACGGCAACCACGGAAAGGCAAGGCGGAAGAGAGAAAGAAGCAAGTTGACATCCACTCCATACTATTGCAAACAAGCATGAAACCGGGCGAGATACTGACAAGAACGCTGCGCGTGGCGGCACGGGAATGCGGCCAGATAGCCCGCAACCCCATCTATTTGTTCTGCATGGTGGTGTTCCCCGTCATGGTAACGTATTTCTTTACGTCCATGCTGGGCGAGGGACAGCCCGAGAATCTGCCTGTGGGCGTGGTCGACCAGGACCGCACCGAGGTCACAAGGGCGATGACGCGCCGCCTGGATGGATTTCAGACCACACAGGTAAAGGACTATTATCCGTCCCCATCCGACGCGCGCAAGGCCATGCAACGCGGCGAGATCTACGGCTTTATCGTCTTTCCCGAAGGCATGACGGCCAGTCTTCTGGCCTCGAAGCAGCCACATGTGCCCTTCTATTACAGTTCGGTGACGATGCTTCCGGGCAGCCTGGTGTACCGCGACCTCGTGACAGTCACCTCCCTTGGCGCCGCCTCCGTGGGACAAGCGAAGCTCCAAATGTTGGGAAAGACAGACCAAGAGGTCATGAATTTCTTGCAACCCATCACCATCGACCTTCACATGACGGGCAACCCGTGGTCCAATTACAACGTCTATCTCAGCAGTATCATGGTGCCCGGCGTACTGGGTATCTTCATCTTCCTCATCACAGTCTATTCCATCGGGACGGAGCTGAAGTTTGGACGCGGCCGCGAATGGATTCGCCTGTCGGGCAACAACATTGTCGTCGCGCTGGCAGGGAAGTTCCTTCCCCAGTTTTTACTATTCACAGCGGTGTTCCTCGGCTACATGATCTACATCTTCGGCCGCCTCGATTTCCCCCACCCCGGGGGACTTTCGTCCATCCTTCTCCTCACGCTGCTGATGGTTCTCGCCAGCGAAGGCTTCGGCATCTTTATCTTCGGACTGTTGCCTTCGCTGCGAATGTCGATGAGCGTCAGCTCACTTTGGGGCGTCCTGGGCATCAGTATATGCGGCGCCACGTTTCCCGTCTTCGCCATGGACCCCGTTCTTCAGGGCCTCTCCTATCTCTTTCCGCTGCGCCATTACTGGATGATTTACCAGCTGAACGTCTTCAACGGATTCCCGCTTAGCGACGCCTACACCAACATAGCGGCCCTGTTGCTCTTCGCCCTGCTCCCCCTGCTGACGATGTACCGCACGAAGAAGGCCATGCTCGAATACGTTTACATCCCCTAACTGGCATGAAAAGAATCAAAGGAATATTCCATGCGATGTCCGAGGCCATCCACGACACGTGCTATATCTGGTGGCTGGAGATGAAGAACACCTTCAAGGACGAGGGCGTACTCATCTTCTTCGTCCTCGTTCCGCTGGGCTATCCGCTGCTCTACTCGTGGATTTACAACAACGAGAGGGTACACGACGTGCCCGTAGCCGTGGTGGACAACTCCCATTCCCAGCTTTCCCGCGAGCTGCTCCGGCGCATTGACGCGTCGCCCGACGTGCGTGTGGCCTACTATTGCGACAACCTGCCCGAGGCGAAAGCCCTCATTGGCAGGCAGGCCGCCAACGGTGTGCTCCTCATTCCCGATGATTTTGAGGAGAAAGTAGGGCGCGGCGAACAGGCACACCTGAGCGTTTACTGCGACATGAGCCTCATGTTGACCTACAAAGCCATCTACCAAACCGCCCAGACCGTGGCCACAGGAATCAACACGGAGATACAAAAGCCCGCCTCGATGAGCACCACCGAGCGCGACGAGGAGATCAACACCGCACCATTGGTCGTCGACGCGGTACAGCTATACAACCCGACAGGCGGCTATGGCAACTCGCTTTTGCCGGGCGTACTGGTCTTGATCCTCCAGCAGACGCTGCTGTTAGGCGTGGGCCTCTCCGCAGGCACAGCGCGGGAAAACAACCGCTACCGCGACCTGGTGCCCGTCAGCCGCCACTTCAACGGCATCTTCCGCATCGTGTGTGGCAAGTCGATGTGCTACTTCATGATCTACATGCTGCTCTCCTGCTACGTCCTGATTGGCGTGCCAAGGATGTTCAGCTTCACGCATTTGCTTCACTTTTCAGACTACATTGCCTTTATCATCCCCTTCCTGTTGGCCATCATTTTCTTTGGAATGACTATCTCCTGCATCGTCCGTTACCGCGAGAACATTCTGCTGCTGGTAGTGTTCACCTCCGTGCTTTTCCTGTTTCTCAGTGGCCTTAGTTGGCCAAGAGAAGACATACCCGGGGTATGGCAGACCATCGGGTGGCTCATTCCTTCGACCTTTGGCATCCGCGGCTTTGTGCGCATGAACTCGATGGGGGCGACGATTCAGGACATCCAAGTGGAGTACAACGCCTTATGGATGCAGGTGGTGTTCTACCTGCTCACGACTTGTCTGGTGTACAGCTATCAGATTCGCAGCGCATACCGACACGCCACCGACCAGATTTCGTCCATACAGGAGCGCATTCGCGCACGCCTTGACCGTCCGAAAGCAGAAGAAAAGACCGAGGAATCTACTTCTGAAGGCGTGTGAAGGATGGCGCTCGCAACGCATCAGGCGTCTTAGGGCGCGCAAAGGGGGCAGACCGCCATGTGGTTTGCCCCCTTTTTATGGGCAGGCAAAAAGCATCGTCGCACCCATTCTTGCCACCATCGACAGCCGTTCGTGCGCACTGACCAGGGCTGACACCCCGAAAGAGAACGTTCTCTCACTGCACTGTGGGTGCACCTTTTTCCGCCCGGTAAGGGGCAACGCAGCTGCAATGCCGCACATCCGTAAAGCCTCAACGACCACGACGGGAATGGCATACGGAAGCTACAGGGGCACAAAACGTAACCACTTGATTCACAATATCTTCTGATTAGTGCGAATTTTTAATTTAAAAACCGCCAATTTCTAAATTAAAAATTCAATGAAAATAAATTAAAAATTCACGGCATTCAGCCTAACACACACAGCAATCGTGTAGAAATGACCGCGCCATAAAATAGATAATCCCCTTCCCTTTGATGGCAATCAAGGGGAAGGGGACTTATAAGTCGGCTGCAATGCAGCTGATAAGACAGAATATTGAGGGCGATCCGACAGCTATCAGTTGGCCTGATACTTGAGCAGATTGCCCGGACTGATGGCAGTGTATGGGCCGATTCCGTTGAGCCTGCAGAGTCGTTCGACCGACATTCCACAAGCCTCGGCAATCGACTGGAGCGTCTCTCCGCGCCTCACCTTGTGATAACGGATTTCCTCCGAAGCAGCGTGACGCGTCTGTCGCGGATGCCTTGCTGCGACCTCTTCGGCCTCCTCGCGCTGCTCGGCAGCTGCCCTGCGGCTCTGATAGCTTGCGCCCTTGCCATCGCCCTGTATGTTTTCGCGGCTGTAGCTGCGGCTCTTGGATGCGCCGCGGAGTGCAGTTGCGCGTGCCGACTCTCTGGCAGTGTTGGCCTTATGATATGTATAGAAGTCGCCGGTGATGTCCTGATTGGGGAAGTCAAAGAAGAGTGCGGGATTCAAAGCGTGCCCGCAAAGACGGGTTTCAAAGTGAAGGTGTGAGCCGGTGGAGCGTCCTGTGTTGCCTCCTAAGCCGATAGGCTGTCCTGCTCTGACATACTCGTTGGGGCTGACGAGCTGTTTCGACATGTGGCCGTAGTAGGTTTCCAGGCCATTGGGGTGGCGGATGACAACGTATTTGCCATATCCGCCGGCATCATAGCGCACGATGCGCACCTTGCCCGACCATGCCGCGCGGATGGTATCGCCGATATATACCTTGATGTCAAGCCCTTGATGGGCGCGACCCCACCGGCGACCGAAGTTACTGGTGACCACCCGGCTCGGTGTGGGCATGTGGAAGCCCCGAAGATCTATGCGGTATTCATCTGGAAGCACGCCAGACACGTGTGTCTTGGAGTTGCTCCAGTTGTCGTACAAGTCACTTGCAGGCATCTCTTCGTTCTCTCTCATCCTCAAACGGTTGAATACCAAGGTGTCAACACTTGCCGCGCGCCGGTCGACGGGGGCTTGGCGGGCAATCAGATCCTGCGCCGCCGCATTATGGCAAGAGAGTGCCAAGACTGCTGTTATAGCGAATGTACGAACTATTTTTCTAAAACTCATATTCTGTCGTTGTCATTATTCAGTAATGATTGTCAGTGCGAAGAAAGGGCGAGGAGCTCTTCCAAAAAGATAAGGGAAGACGAGAAAGGTCTTCTCTAAAAATCAAACACACAGCTGCAAAGGTAACAAAAAGATTTCAAAAGGCGAATGAAGACTCTCTTTTTATGGAGTTTTTAACAGTGTAAGTTGACAATGAACAGTTTTTAATACGCCACTGTGCAGTGCTTTCCCATGGCTCATGGCTCGGGAAATGGGTCAGGAGATGGCCGCCCAGTTGATGTTTGTCTTCCTCAAAGCCCTCAGCCGGTCCCACAGCATGGCGTATTCCGCCCGCTCACAGGTGGGGTCAGCGTCGATAATCTTCTGTGCCTGCTCGCGCGCCATCTGCACTAATTGCCCGTCGCGGGCGATGTCCGCAATCTTCAAGTCGAAGGCAATGCCACTCTGTTGCGTCCCCTCCAGGTCGCCTGGGCCACGGAGCTTGAGGTCGGCCTCGGCTATCTCGAATCCGTCGTTGGTCTCGCACATGATGTCGATGCGTTTCCGCGTCTCGCGCGACAGCTCATATTTGGTCACGAGCACGCAGAAGCTCTGCTTCGCCCCACGCCCTACCCGGCCGCGAAGCTGGTGGAGCTGGGATAGCCCGAAGCGTTGGGCGTCGAGGATTACCATCACCGAGGCATTGGGAACGTTGACCCCTACCTCTATCACTGTGGTGGCAACGAGTATCTGGGTCTCCCCGTTCACGAAGCGGGCCATCTCCTCTTCCTTTTCCTTTGGCTTCATCTTGCCGTGGACTTTGCTCATGCGGATGTCGGGAAAGATTTCCTTGAGCGACTCAAATCCGTTCTCCAGGTCCTTGAGGTCTTGCTTCTCGCTCTCCTTGATGACGGGAAAGACTATGTAAGCCTGCCGCCCTTGCTGGATTTGCTTGCGTATTCCCTGATACAGGGAGGCAAGTTGGTTGTCGTATTTATGCAGCGTGACGATGGGTTTACGCCCTGGCGGCAACTCATCAATGACGCTCACGTCGAGGTCTCCATAGATAGTCATGGCCAATGTGCGCGGTATCGGGGTGGCGGTCATGACAAGAATGTGGGGCGGCGTGCTGCTCTTGGCCCACAACTTGGCCCGCTGTGCCACGCCGAAGCGGTGCTGCTCGTCGATGACGGCAAGCCCAAGCCGATGAAATTGCACACTTTCCTCTATCACGGCGTGCGTCCCTACGAGGATGTCCACGTCGCCATCGGCCAGTCCTTCGAGCACAGTCTTGCGGCGTTTGCCCTTTACTATGCCCGTGAGCAGCTCGCATCGCAAGCTCATCCCTTGGAGAAAGTCGCGTATGGTCTGCAAATGCTGCTCGGCAAGGATCTCCGTCGGGGCCATGATACAGGCCTGAAAACCGTTGTCTACGGCGATCAGCATGGCCATTAGCGCCACAAGTGTCTTGCCAGACCCCACATCTCCTTGGAGCAGACGGTTCATCTGGCGGCCGGATCGCAAGTCATCGCGTATCTCATGCATCACCCTTTTCTGTGCGTTGGTGAGCGAAAAGGGAAGGTGGTGGGCGTAGAAGTCGTTGAATTGCTCCCCTATCCTTCCAAAAACGTAGCCGCGATACTTGCGGCGGTGGTCGGAAGCGTAGCGTAGAATGTTGAGTTGGACGTAGAAGAGCTCCTCAAACTTCAGCCGAAGCCGTGCCTTCTGCGTGTCCTCTGCGGTCTTGGGGTAATGGATTTTGCGCATGGCTTCATCGCGAGACATAAGCCGAAGCGGTCCGGTAATGAAGGGAGGGAGCGTCTCCGGGAGTGGAAGGGCGAGCTTGGCAAGCAGCGTCTTGGTGAGTCTTTCCACGCTTCGGCTGGTCATGCCGGCCTTTTTCATGCGCTCGGTGGTGACGTAATAGGGCTGCATACCCATGTCGTTGAGCTGCAATTGGGACGCATCGTCGAGGTCGGGGTGCGTAAACTGGATGCGTCCGCCATAGATTCCGGGCTTGCCAAAGACGACATACTCCTTCCCTACCAGGTAGTTCTTCAACACATACGGCACGGAATTGAACCAGACCAAGTCGCAAACGGCCGTGCCATCGGTGAAATGGGCGACCAATCGCTTCTTCCTTGCCGACAAGGCGGATTCCTCAAAGCTGAGGATACGGCCTTTTACCTGCACAAAAGGCATGTCGCCAGTCAGCTCAGAGATACGGTATATCCTCGTGCGGTCAACGTATTTATAGGGGAAATACTCCAACAAGTCACCATAGGTGGCCACACCCAGCTCCTTGGAGAGCAGCTCCTTGCGTCGCGCCCCAACTCCTGGGAGATACATGATGTCTTGTTCGAGTAGGTTCATTGGCTATTTCCGTATGTGCGTACCGCATGAATCTGAAACCCATGACGGCGCAAAAGAGGTTATTCCGAGGTGTGGCCGTGGAGCAATGCCTCCGCCACACGCAGGTCAAAGGGCGTGGTCAGCTTGATGTTCTCGACATTTCCGTCGACAAGCGACACCCGATGGTCGCCCGAGAACTCATAGACGCTCGCATCATCGGTGTACTCCGGGCGGAAGGGCTGGGCATAAGCAGCCTTGAGCAGCGGCACATTGAAGACCTGTGGGGTCTGCACCCGACGGAAAAGAGAGCGGTCAACGGTCGCGCTTCCCTGCCCTTCCGTCACACGGCGGAGCGTGTCGGTGACGGGAAGTACGGGCACTGCGGCGCCCATCTCCTCTGCTTTGGCAAAGCAACGGGCTATGGTTGCGACGGAAACAAAGGGGCGCGCGCCGTCATGAACGGCCACAAGTGCCTGCGGTTCGTCGGGGATGAGGGCAAGACCGTTGCGGGATGACTCGAAGCGTGTGGCCCCACCGGTGGCCAAAGCGTGGGGCAACGCAAAGTGATACCGCTCACACAGTGCGCGCCAATAGGCTTGATGCCCGGCTGGCAAGACGACAATGAGACGCATTTGGGCGTCAAACTGCCGGAAACGCTCCATGGTTCGCATGAGCACAGGGCGGCCTCCAACGGGCAAAAACTGCTTGGGCACGTCGCCTCCCATGCGAGTTCCCTTGCCTCCAGCCACGATAATGGCGTAACGCTGCGTCACCCTTCGCGCATCAAACGGTCATAAATCATACCCTGGGCAATGCTCCGGGCAGTGGCTTCGTCGCGGAAATAGGACAGCAAACGGTAACTATAAGGCAATGCGGCGGCTGGACCTTCGGCCGTAGTGATGTTGCCGTCCTCCACTATTAGACGCTCCTCGTAGTGGGCATCGCCCAGATGGGCATCCATACCGGGATAAATCGTCGCATGACGGCCGTGCAACAGCCCTGCATGTGCCAGCACGAGGGGGGCTGCACAGATGGCTCCGATGCGCTTCCCGGCCTTGTCCTGACGCTGAAGGGCCGCTATCACGCCCCGATGGTCCCGCAAATTGGTGCTGCCGGGCATTCCTCCAGGCAGAAGAAGCATGTCTGCGTCGGCAAAATCGCCCGCGTCTTCCATCAACAGGTCGGCCAAGACCGTCACCCCATGGGCTGAACGCACCTCGCGACGGCCCATAATGCTCACCGTCAAGGCCTCTATGCCGCCACGACGGAGCACATCCACAGGCGCAAGTGCCTCGATTTCCTCGAAGCCGTCGGCCAAAAATTCATACACTTTTGCCATAATATTCTATGTTTAAGTCTTGTTTCTCGCTGGAAATTTCTATTTTTGCATTGTTTTTTACAGCTGCAAATATACGAAAACCTTTTGGAACGGCACGTTAATGCAGTGAAAATAATGAATAACCGACCTATTATGACGGAGCAAAAGCTACGTTTTGCCATTTTCGGCAACATATACAAGGCGCGCGACACCGCCCGCATCGGCTCGGTGCTGAGCGTCCTCCGCCAGCATGGAGCCACGATATTGATGGAGCGGCAGTTTGCCCAACAACTCTCCAAGACGCTTCATTACCAGCTGGACATCGACGAACTGATAGACGGACGCGACTTTGAAGCCGACTATGCCCTCTCCCTTGGCGGCGACGGAACGGTGCTCAAGGCGGCCTGTCGCGTCGGGAAGAAGCAGATTCCCATCCTCGGAATCAACATGGGAAGGCTCGGATTCCTCGCCAGTGTGCTGCCCGAGGAGTTCGCCACGGCCGTAGACGACATCTATCAGGGACGCTTCCGCATCTGCTCGCGGTCGGCAATCGGCATCGAGACCGAGGGGGAGACGCTCGGGATATACCCATACGCGCTCAACGACATATCGCTTTTCAAGCGCGACTTCGCCGCCATGATCACCGTCCGCGCCACCATCGACGGGCAATACCTCAACACCTATCAGGCCGACGGGCTCGTCGTGAGCACCCCGACCGGCTCCACGGCCTACTCGCTGAGCAACGGCGGACCCATCGTCGTGCCCCAAGCCAACGTGCTGACGCTCACGGCGGTGGCCCCTCACAGCATGAACACGCGACCTATCGTGCTTCCCGACAGCTGCGAGATACGCCTCGAGGTGAAGAGCAGAAGCCATAACTTCATGATTGCCATAGACGGAGAGACGGCCAAACTGCACGACAAGGCGGTGATGACCATCCGACGCGCACCCTATGACGTGCGGATGGTCGTGCGTGGGGAGACCTCCTACTTCGGCACATTGCGCGAAAAACTGATGTGGGGGGCCGACCCCAGACAATAAACACTCTCCCTTGGCCGTGCCGAAAGGCATAATTCGGGGGAAAAAGGACAAATGACACGGAAGGGAATAGCCCAATGAGCATTGGCAAGAAAATAGGAAACGCACTCAACCGGCTCTCCGGCGGCAAGCTGCGGGAGACCAACCGCCAGTACACGTCGGCGGAAATAGCGCGGTGGCTGTGGCGCGTCTGGCAGGGAAACCGCCGCCAAGCACTGCTCAACGCCCTCATCGGAGTGGGCGACGTGGCCGTGTCGCTCAGCTCGGTATGGGCGGTACAGCACGCCATCGACGTGGCATCTCACGCCACAGGGGGCAGCATTCTATGGGCGGTGGCCCTCATGGGCGCACTCATCCTCGCAGGATTCGCACTCAACGTGGCCGCCGTGTGGGTGAGCAACCTGCTCGGTATACGCGCGCAAAACCGCATGCAGCAGCAGATGCTCGACCGAATCCTGCGGTCAGTGTGGCGCGGAAAGGCGCAGAGACACTCCGGCGACGTGCTCAACCGGCTGGAAACCGACGTGAATAGCGTCGTACTCTTCCTCACAGAGACCATACCCGACACGCTCAGCAGGGTGCTGCTCTTCTGCGGCGCCTTCTTCTATCTCCTGCAAATGGACTGGAGACTGTCGCTGATTATCGTCCTCGCGATACCCCTCTTCGCCGCGTTCAGCAAGATTTACATCCTCCGTATGCGACGGTTGTCGCGCGAAGTGCGCAAGAGCGACTCCATCGTGCAGAGCGTCTTGCAGGAGACCGTGCAGCACCAGACGCTCATCAAGGCCCTCGAAGACACCGACCACGCCGTCAACCGGCTCGAGGGGGAGCAGCGGAAGCTGCGGAAGAACGTCGTGAGGCGGACGAAATTCTCGGTCTTTTCCAACCTCATCCTCAACCTGGGCTTCTCCCTTTGCTACCTCGTTGCGTTCGCATGGGCGGCGGTAAGGATGTCCTTGGGCACGCTGACGTTCGGCGGCATGACGGCATTCCTACAGTTAGTCGCCCGCATACAGTCGCCTGCGCGTCAGCTCACGCGCCTTGTGCCGGCCATTGTCGGCGTGCTGACGGCGGCGGAGCGGCTCATGGAGCTGGAGGAGGAGCCGATGGAGGAGCAGGGAGAGCCGATCTGGATGGATGCCCCATGCGGAATCAGGCTCGACAACGTCACCTATCACTATGATGATGGCACGGAAAACATCATCGACCAACTCTCGTTCGACTTCCGTCCAGGCTCGTGCACCGCCATACTCGGCCCCACCGGGGCGGGAAAGACCACGCTCGTGCGACTGCTGCTCGCTCTCGTGCAGCCCAAAGGCGGACGCCTGGAGCTGTATGACGGCACGTCGACGCGCACCCTCTCGCCCCGCACGCGTTGCAACCTGGCCTATGTGCCTCAGGGCAACACGCTGCTCAGCGGCACGATACGCGACAACTTGCGGCTCGGGAAGCTCGAAGCGACCGACGAGGAGATGAACAACGCACTGCGGAAGGCGTGTGCCGACTTCGTCTTTGAGCTGCCCGACGGACTCGACACCGCCTGCACGGAGCAGGGAGGAGGACTGAGCGAGGGGCAGGCACAGCGCATCGCCATCGCCCGCGCACTGCTTCGCGACCGCAGCATCATGCTCTTCGACGAGGCAACATCGGCACTCGACCCCGAGACGGAGCGGCAACTGCTCGCCAATATTCTCCAAGACACAGGCAAGACCATCATCTTTGTCACCCACCGCATGGCGGTAACGGACTATTGCGACCAGACATTGACCATCGGAAGGGAGTGAACGGGGCAGCTCTCCTTGTAGATAGGATAGAAAGAAAGGGTGGAAATGTACAAGGATTTCCGCCCTTTCTTTTGCTTTTCTTAGCCGATGCCCACCGTCTTCTGCCAAAATCACAAGGAGAAAGCAAACCGCTTTGCCCATCAAAGTGGGAACAACAGCTACTCGACGAGGCTAAAAAGCTGTGCCAA
>DLLX01000057.1:50776-50940 GCA_002479145.1 Prevotella sp. UBA7551
GGCCGAATCGCACTCAACTTATCGCCCAACTGAGTCCGCCATACAGCAATCCGAGAACAAGCCCACCGGCCAATCCTACCCAGAATCGCTTCTTCTTATTGGGAACATTTCTTTCCAACACGCTCCCCACCCAGGTAAGCAAAGCGGAGCACAACACCACCAAC
>DLLX01000015.1:0-45248 GCA_002479145.1 Prevotella sp. UBA7551
CAGCAACCTGGGACGAAATCTAATGACCGATTTGGGTTAAATCAAAGTGGGTGGGCGGAGCAAATAAAGGCGGAATGGTAAGGCAAAATCTCGTGCTCGATGAGCTGTAGCCCGTCACTCTACACCAGCCAAAGGGCGGAGCATTCCAGTAAAATGTCCCTTCTGCACTACGAGATGCCCCCATTCCATCGCTTTCTCCCATCCTCCACATCAGGCAAGATTGGTCATATTGTTGTATCTTTCCGTCAATCCATTGGCATGTCCCCACCGTTTTCGTGTTTTCTTCCCATCTCACCCGTTTTGCGCACCAGCTTGCATCGTGGCACAAGGCTGACTGCACCATCTCCCTTTCCTGAGGATTCACCATGAACTGCCACTTTCGCCTGCTTGCCAATTCAGCCTCTTTCGCATTGCGATAGAGCCCCTTTGACGTTGCGATTCAGCCGATATTGCATGGTCATTCAGCCCCTATTGCAACGCAATATGACTGAATTTGTAATGTGCTGGTCTTCAATAAGTTGCGTGATAGTGAAGGAGACTTTGGATGAAATTGTATGTTCCGTTTCCACCTGCCGCACTGTAGGCAGAGCAAGCAAGTGGAGCATAACAAGTCTTCAGTTTCCGAAAGGGCAGGGGAGACAGCAAACTGTGCCCATTGTAGGGGCGGACGATTCATTGCGGCCGTACCCCCATACCTTACTCACACTCCTCGCTTGCTGCCCGACACACTGGAGTTGGTGTCCTGAGTGGGCGACGGGATGCGCATGGTGCCTGCCCGAAGGATGAGGTCCTTCACCACCTCGCCGCCCGCGATCAGCCCCTCTGTGGCCGGGACCCAGGCATTAGAAGGCGGCACGTCCTGCTCTTGCCGGCATTTAAGGCGGTCTTCCTCGCTGCACAGCTGCCTAAAGTCGCAAGCGATGTCCTCCTGCGGGATGCGCTCCAGGGGCAGTTCCGGACTATAGACCACCTTCACATGGCGGATGTTCTCCTTGCGCAGCCGCTTGCGGAGCACCTTGGCGAGCGGGTCGTTGATGGTCTTGGCGAGGTCGGTGACCTGAAATTGCGTCGCATCGAGCTTATACGCCGCCCCCAGACAGCACAGCAGCGGCACGTTCTGGGCATGGCAGCGGCGGATCAGCTCCAGCTTTGCCGTCACGGTGTCGACACAGTCCACCACATAATCGTACGCGGGGAGGTCAATTTCTTCCGCATTGTCGGGAAGGAAGAACATCGGAAACTTAGTCACCGTGCATTGCGGGTTGATGGCATGCACCCGCTCCTGAGCCACATCCACCTTTCTTCTGCCCACCGTCTGGAGCGTGGCGAGGAGTTGCCGGTTGACGTTGGTCACGCAGACCCGGTCGTTGTCGATCACGTCGATGGCCCCCACGCCACTCCTTGCCAGCACCTCGAGCACATATCCGCCCACTCCCCCTACGCCAAAGACCGCCACACGGCTTGCCGCAAGCGTCTCGATGGCAGGCCTTCCGAGGAGAAGCTGCGTCCTGGAGAATTGTTTTTGCATCATCTGTATGTCCTTGTTTTGCTCCTGCAAAGTTACGACGAAAGGCGGAAAAAGCCGTCAAGCGGTGCTGCAAAACCGGGCAAAGTTTTGCCAAACGTGCTTTTCCGTTGTCAAATAGGGAACAATTTTAGGACGTTCCAAGTAAAATGCTTTCCTTTGCAGGCGTGAAAACCACCCATGCGATACTGACGATAACGGGTTCCGACGGCACAGGTCTTTCCGGCGTTCAGGCCGACATGAAGACCATCTCTGCCCTCGGGGGCTATGCGATGTCCGCCATCACGTGCATCACGATGCAGAACACGATTGGCATCCAGGAGTTCTACGACCTCCCCGCCGCCGTGGTGCGCAGCCAGATCGACGCGGTGATCAACGACATAGAGCCGGAGGTGATTAAGGTGGGTCTGATTCGCTCCGTCGAGACGCTCGACGTCATCGTCGATGCCATCCTTCGCTACCGGCCGCGCTTCGTGGTCTATGCCCCCTCGGCGGTGTCGTCGAAGGGCGAACGGCTGATGGGCGAGGACGTGCTGGCCCAGGTGCGGCTTCGGCTGCTCCCGCTCTGCACGCTCGTCGCACCCCAGCGCCACACGCTCCACGGTGCGCAAAACGCCTATTGCAGCGCAGCGGCGGTGTACTTGAGTCAGGGATTCTCCATCGCCGAGGCCCAGGAGCGCGCCACCCAGTTTGCCAAAGGGCTGATGGCCCGCACGGCCGCGCCCCAAGGACGAAGCATGGCGCTGTATCAGGAGTTTGTGAAGGCCGTGGAGACTCACGCCAAGACCAACAGCGACGTGGCCTTCTATGCCGACTGCCTCAACGTCTCGCCGCGCTACCTGTCGCAGGTATGTCGCAAGTTGGGAGCTAAAACACCGAAGCAGGTCATCGACAGTGCGCTGCTGGAGTGCATCCAACAGGAGCTGCTGCACACGAGCCGCACCTTTCAGGAGATAGCCTACGCGTGCGGTTTCACCACGCAAGCCCACTTCTCGAAGTTCTTCAAGAAGCTCACGGGAATGACGCCCAGCGCGTTTCGGCGGCAGGAGAAGAAGTAGGGTGGGCGGAGCCGGTCTTCCGCTCCAGCGCGTCACTTAGCTGGACATACCCCCACTGTGTCGCCCCGCTACCTATCATAGAGCAACATCAATCATCAAAACAACAATAATATCATGGAACAGAACAGACAAGAATTGAACCGCAATCTCGCCCAGATGCTCAAGGGCGGTGTGATCATGGACGTGACAACCCCCGAACAGGCCCGCATCGCCGAGGCTTCTGGCGCGTGTGCCGTGATGGCACTGGAGCGTATCCCCGCCGATATACGCGCCGCCGGTGGCGTGAGCCGCATGAGCGACCCGAAGATGATCAAGGGAATACAGGCTGCTGTCTCCATTCCGGTGATGGCCAAGTGCCGCATCGGCCACTTCGTGGAGGCTCAGATTCTGCAGGCCATTGAGATAGACTACATCGATGAGAGCGAGGTGCTCAGTCCTGCCGACAACATCTACCACATCGACAAGAACCAGTTTCAGGTGCCTTTCGTCTGCGGGGCGCGCAATCTGGGCGAGGCGCTGCGCCGTATCGCCGAGGGTGCTACGATGATCCGCACCAAGGGCGAGCCGGGCACGGGCGACGTGGTGCAGGCCGTGAGCCACATGCGGCTCATGCAGTCGGAGATTCGCCGTCTCGTGGGCATGAGCACCGATGAGCTTTTCGAGGCTGCCAAGCAGTTCCAGGCCCCCTACGACCTGGTGAAGTATGTGCATGACCATGGCAAACTGCCCGTGGTGAACTTCGCCGCCGGCGGTGTGGCCACCCCTGCTGACGCGGCTCTGATGATGCAGTTGGGCGCAGAGGGCGTGTTTGTCGGCTCCGGCATCTTCAAAAGCGGCAACCCCGAGAAGCGCGCCGCTGCCATCGTGAAGGCCGTGACCAACTACAAGGATGCCAAGATGATAGCCGAACTGAGCGAGGACCTGGGCGAGGCGATGGTCGGCATCAACGAGGAGGAGATCAAAGTCCTCATGGCTGAGCGTGGAAAATGATGCGCATCGCAGTATTAGCCTTGCAGGGGGCGTTCGCCGAACATGAGCGGATGCTCCGCCGGCTGGGCGCGGAATGCTTCGAGATTCGCCAGCGGAAGGACTGGGACGAGCCGAAGGACGGACTGATTATCCCCGGGGGAGAGTCGACAACGATGCTGAAGCTGCTTCGAGAATTGGACTTGCTCCAGCCCATCCGCGCTTCCATCGAAGGCGGCCTGCCCGTCTTCGGCACCTGTGCCGGCCTGATTCTGCTGGCCAAGGAGGTGGAAGGCGAGGACTTCCCGCACCTTTCCACCATGGACGTCCGTGCGCGCCGCAACGCCTATGGACGGCAACTGGGCAGCTTCCATGCCACGCTCGACATGGAAGGGGTGGGGCGCGACATCCCCGCGACGTTTATCCGCGCACCCTACATTGAGCAAGTGAAGGGCGATGCCCGCGCCCTGGCCTCCGTCGATGGCCATATCGTGGCGGCACGTCAGGGCAATCAGCTTGTCACGGCATTCCATCCGGAGTTGGACAGCGACCTGCGCGTGCACCAGTATTTCCTCTCAATGATTAAGCAATAGCATCTATCATATCGTCAATCGACCTAACCTTCCAATAGAGACAGGTTAGGCCGATACTGTGTTTGGCTCCACCCAGCAGCAGGGATTGCCCTGTAGCCCTCTTTCCCTCTGCAAAGTGATGGCTCATAGCTATTGTATTTCAAGATGATAATGCCTCTATCTAACGATTAGCACAGACCTTGTACATATCCTTATAGTTAAAGACTTCTCATTTTTTACCACAGTTTTTTGGGGGTGGAGACTCCTTTCATTACGCCCATGTGCTGAGATAATTCACTTTGATAGCACCACCGACGTGGGCCCGGGGATGACCAGACGGCGCTTGTAGAGGTCGCCGACGGCACGTTTGAACACCTTCTTGCTCACATGGAAGACGCGCTTGATGTCCTCGCTGTCGCTCTTGTCGCCCAAAGGACACCGTCCGTCGTGCTCGCGGAGGTAGTCCAACAGCGTGTCGGCAAAGTCCTTGGTCTGCCTTATGCCCGTGGGCTGGAGCGAACAGTCGAGCTTTCCGTCGTCGCGGATGTTGCTGATGAATCCCTTCAGACGGTCGCCGGAGTGCACATACTGAAAGATTTGGTCCTCATAGATGATGCCCGGGTAACGGTTGTCGATGATAACCTTGAATCCGAGGTCGGTCTTTTGCCATACCAGCAGGTCCACTTCATCGCCCACTTGGTAGGGATGGAAATCCGTATCTTCGCCCTCCTGCTGCTCGCGGAGCGCTGCATCGTAATCCTCAGCGTAGTCGTGGAGGTAATGTTCCACCTTGGCTGAGGCCACAAGTCGGTAGCTCTCTTCGTCAGGATGGATGTAGACGATGTACTTCAATCCCACCTCCATGCGCTTTTTCTGCTCACGGAACGGGCAAAATAGGTCTTTGGTCACTCCCCAGTTGAGGAAAGCGCCATACTGATTGACCCACGCACACTGCAAATAGGCAAACTCATCGACCAGGGCCAGGGGCTTCTCGGTCGTGGCAATGGGTCTTTCCTCCTGGTCGAGATACACAAAAACGCGCACGGTGTCGCCCACCTGCGTGCCTTCGGGCACATACTTGTCGGGCATGAGAATCTCACCGTCGCGCCCACCATCGAGGTACAACCCGAATCTTTCGCCCTTTCCCTCTCGGTAAGCCACCTCCTGAACGGTCAGATCATTGTAGTCGCCGAGTTTTATCTTAATCATTTTTTTGTTGTTCTTGAGCGTTTTTCATTATTATTTATGGTAGACCGCGGTGCAAAATGCCCTGTGTCCTTCCCTATTTGCCGTTCTCCGCTACCTTGTCGTCGACGATCAGCCCATCGCGCAGGTGGATGGTGCGGTCGGTAATGCGGGCGAGTGTCTCGTCATGGGTGACGATGACAAATGTCTGTCCGAACTTGTCGCGGAGGTCGAAGAAGAGATGATGCAGCTCCGCCTTGTTCTTACTGTCAAGGCTTCCCGACGGCTCGTCAGCCAATATGACCGCCGGATGATTGACAAGGGCGCGCGCCACGGCCACCCTTTGCTTCTCACCGCCCGACAATTCGTTCGGTTTGTGGCGTGCGCGGTCGGCCAATCCCATGAAGTGGAGCAGTTCCTCGGCACGCTCCCGTGCCTCTTTGGTGGACTTCCCGGCAATGAAGGCGGGAATCATCACGTTCTCCAAGGCCGTGAACTCGGGCAACAGCTGATGAAACTGAAAGACAAAACCCACATGACGGTTGCGAAACTCGCTGAGTTTGCTGCCCGACAGCTGTCCCGTATCCACGCCATCGACCACCATGGAGCCACTGTCGGGCCGGTCCAGTGTGCCGATAATCTGGAGGAGGGTGGTCTTCCCCGCCCCCGAAGGTCCCACGATACTCACCACTTCGCCCTTGGCAATGTGCAAGTCGATGCCCTTGAGCACCTGCAACGAGCCGAAGCTCTTCGTTATTCCCTTGATGTCTATCATTTCTTTGTATTCTTTTTTCGGATGATTTTTCTCCCTACCGCAGTCTTCCAGCGGCAGATGTTGCGGTAAACCCAGCCTATGATAACCTCATAGGCAGAGCGGTCTTCGAAGTGTTGCGACTGAGCAAAGGTCATCACATCGGTCTTGTCGTCGCCGTACTGGTCGGGGAAGATGATCATGAGGTTCTTTCCTGAGAAGTATTTGGTCAACTCCTCAGGCAGTCGCTCCATCGCATTCTTGAACGATACGGTGCCCTTTCTGGCGGTGACGACGACGAAAACGTGGTCGTCCTTGATCTGTGAGGCCAGCTTGGGCAGTTCGTTCCAATGCTCCATATCGACATATTCGGCCCTCACGCTCTCGTGATGGTTGCGCTCATATTGCTGAATCAGCTCCAGCGTGTCGCTCCGTCCGTGGAACGCAATGCGGCAGTCGAGGTTGCCGGCCAGCCGCGACAGCCGCTCCAACCAGCGGTAGAAGCCCGGCTCAAACTGTGCGCGCGATGGCACACTCACCACTATGCGCCGCAGGGTGGATAGCGGTTGCACCAGTCTTGCCATGATAATCTGCCGCGACAGACCGCCAAACAGGCTTTGGTGAAACTTTCCCCAGAAGGTGGTCGAGTCGGTAAAGTGCATGTGCATGCCGATGACAATCTCCGTGGCCCTACACTCTTTGAAGGCGTGCATGATGCCATTGGCAATGTTTGCCGCCACCCGGAGCTGTGTATGCACCCGCACGTCGGCCGATGCGGCGTAGTCGGCCACCTGTTCGAGCAGCTTTGTGCCCTCCATACGCTTCCGGTCGATGTTGTCGTCGTCGTAGACCACGCTGAGTGCCACGAAGTAATTGTCGCGTTTGGGATTGCGCATGAGCATCGCAAGGTTGGTCAACCGGTTGGCATACTCGGGGTATTTCACGGGGATGAGCACCGTCTCGTGCTTCGGCTCCGTGTCCTCGACGGGGCGTTCCCGCTCAGCCAGGACGATGTGCTTGGCTGCCTGCTCCGTCACCAGGCTGGAGATGATGCAGGTAATGAGAATCATGATGACGATGCCGTTGAGCACCTCGTCGTCAAAAAGAAATTTCCCCGGTGCCACTTGCAGTCGCAATCCCACCATTACCATGGCGATGGCGCCTGCCGCATGGGCGGAGGTGAGGCCGAACATCAGGTGTTGCGCCTGTAGGTTGAAGCGCAGAAGCCAGCCTGTGAGATAAGCGGCGAGGGCCTTGCCCAGTGTACCGAAGATGGTGATGCACGCCACGACGAGCAGAATCCTTCCCCCCTCGAAAAGCAAACCAAGGTTGATTTGCATGCCCACACCGATGAGGAAGTAAGGGATGAAGAGGGCGTTGCCCGTGAACTCCAGCCGGTTCATGAGCGGAGAGACCTTGGGGATGAAGCGGTTGAGGATCAATCCTGCCATGAATGCGCCGAAAATGCCTTCCAGACCAATCATCTGGGAGAGTGCGCCGCAGAGAAACAGGATGCTCAGGACAAAGATAAACTGCATCACTGCGTCGCTGTAACGGCGCAGAAACCAGCGTGTCAGTCGGGGGATGAAGAAGATGGTGCCTGCGCAAAAGGCCGCAAACTTAGCCACGAACCAGAGCCAGAAGCCAGCCCCCGACTCCCCATGAAACCGGTTGACAATCATGGCGAGGACGACCAGGGCGGCAAACAGTGAGGCCATTGTCGCCCCTACGCTCAGCGTGGTGGCCGCATGACGCCCCAGTCCATAGCGCCCTACGATGGGGTAGGCCACCAGAGTGTTCGACGCCATGAGGCATCCCAGCAGCAGTGATGCCATCCGTGAGTAGCCCAGCAGGCCCGCTGCCATGTAGAAAGTCAGCAAGAAGGGCAGCAGAAACGTCAGCACACCAAACAGCAGCACGCGTCCACGACTGCGCCGCAAGCCCTCCATGTCCATCTCAAGGCCGGCAAGAAACATGATGTAGAACAGTCCCACGAACCCGAAAAGGCTGAATGAGGCATCGCGCTCAAGCACCTTCAGCCCATAAGGACCTATGGCCACGCCGGCCAGTACCAGCCCGATGATGTGAGGGATGCGGAGCCTGCCCATGACAATCGGCGCAAAGAGAATAATCAGGAGCACCGTCAGAAAAATGAGCGGAGGCTGCGATATGGGAAAATACTGAGTCATGAGCAGCATGTGTATTCCTTAATTTTTTGCAAAGGTAACAAAAAACACACGATATCGCATCACGGTGTGCTTGCTTTTTCGTAAATTTGCGCCATATAAACATTTGGAAAGAACAAGATTAAAACATGAAAATAGCTATCGTTGGCGCAAGCGGCGCAGTGGGCCAGGAGCTTCTCCGCATACTCGAAGAACGTAATTTCCCTGTCGATGAACTCCTATTGTTTGGCTCCGAGCGCAGTGCGGGCCGCCAATACCGTTTCAAAGGCGAGCCGTGCACCGTCCGCCTGCTTCAGGACAACGACGACTTCCGTGGCGTGGACATCGCCTTCACGAGTGCGGGAGGCAGCGTCGCGGCCCGCTACGCGTCCACCATCACCCGCTACGGGGCGTTGATGATAGACAACAGCAGCCAGTTTCGCATGGATGAGGACGTGCCGCTGGTCGTGCCCGAAATCAATCCGGAGGACGCCAAGCAACATCCGCGCAACATTATCGCCAATCCCAACTGCACTACCATCATGATGGTGGTCGTGCTCAACCCCATCGAGCAGCTGTCGCACATCCGTCGCATCCACGTGGCGAGCTATCAGAGCGCTTCGGGAGCCGGAGCGGCGGCCATGCGCGAGCTGCAACAGCAGTATAAGGAAATCATCGAGACGGGAAGCGCGCACACTATCGAGCACTTCCCTCACCAGTTAGCCTACAATGTCATCCCGCAAATTGACAAGATGACCCCCAACGACTACACGAAGGAGGAGATGAAGATGTTCAACGAGACCCGGAAAATCATGCACTCCGATGTGCGCACGAGTGCCACCTGCGTAAGGGTGAGCACGCTCCGCAGCCATTCTGAGAGCGTATGGTTTGAGACCGAGCGTCCTTTGTCGGTCGAGGAGATCCGCAGTGCGTTGCGGTCTGCCCCGGGCGTCACCCTCGACGACGATCCCCAACGCTATGTTTACCCCATGCCTTTGGATTCGACGGGGAAGGACAACGTACTTGTCGGGCGCATTCGCAAAGACCTCGCAGCCGACAACAGCTGCACACTCTGGCTCACGGGCGACCAGATCCGCAAGGGCGCGGCGCTGAATGCCGTCCAGATTGCCGAAATCCTGTAGCCGTAATGAGCTGCGTGTCCACGGCTACATTGCCCATAAGGGGTGCTGATAGGTGCTGATGCGGAAAGAAAATCTGCCGGAAGCGCTGTCCCCACATCGCCATTTTTAAGAATGGCATGATATAGCAAGCAGAAGGTTCCTCACCCAGGAGTCTTCTGCTTTTTTTATCCCCAATCGGTCATTGGATTTGTCTAAGGGTGTCTTCTTGGCGATAAGGTTTTCATGTTCGTATCCGTTGGCCTTTCAAGGCTTTAGCTGTCAGTGATATTTTTAAATTAAAAACCAGAAATTTTTAATTTATTTTTCTCAGATTTTTAATTTAAAAATTCTTCCGTTTTAGGCTGAATGACATTTCTGTCCGGCTTATTCATTCCCTGACACAGCCAAGAAGCCCCTTCCCTTTGAACGCTTTCAAAAGGAAGGGGCGATCGCTCTGTGCGATTTGTTTTTATGATGCAGGCTCCTTGTTTATATGAGTCAGCCTCAGTGTAAGCTGCTGTTGGCCAGCTTACTTATTGGCCTTGTAATATTTCACCGCAGCCTCCACGTTCTTTTTGACGGCCTTGCTCGAGTAGGTCGCGCCAGTCACGCCATCCACCTGCGACGCATTGGCGGCTTTGCTGAGCTTCATTCCCGAGAATTTGGGGAGCAGAGCCTGGCGCACTTTCTGGAAAAACTTCGGACTCTCGTGGTTCTTCTGCGCCTCGACTTTCACCACCTTGCCGTTCTTGATATAGACGAACAGCGGGGTAGCTCCCTTGAATCCGCGCACCTTCGGACACAATGTGACCGTGTTGACCACATAGGTGCCGTCGCTGTGACGCTGCATCACTTTGTCGCCCTTTCCTATTGCCAAGGCCAACCCTGTGCTCATGGCGACCGCCACGGCCAGCGTGGCCAGTTTGCTTGCTCTTTTCATATTGCTTTTCCTTTCTGTTGGTTATTCTTTCTTTACACCGCGTGTCGCCTTCCTCTCCCTTGGAGGAGGTCGCCGTTCATTGCAAAGATAGAAAAGAATATGCCATTGGCCGTTCATGCCCAACTTTATTTATGCACAATTAACTTTTCCCTGTGTGCCATACTGCCCTTTTCCCTCTGGCAGGAAGGCTTCTGCCCGTCTGTCATTAGCGTGAATCGGGTTGGCTGTTTCAAATATTTTTTGTACCTTTGCGCATGAAACGGAAATAACGGGGTGGCGGCAAACTGTTTCCAAGCGTGCCGCCACCCCACCAATAACCCATCATGGACGACGACAAGAGAAAAGATGCTGAAAGGTCTCAAGACGGCGTAGTGCCGCATGAGGAGACCGTCCCGGCAGGAGAGTCAACGACATCCCCTGAGGAAGAGGAGGCAACCGACAGCCACAGCGACTATCAACCCGCAAGCCGCTTTGATGCCTCGGCGGTTCATCATCTCTCGGGCATGTACAAGAACTGGTTCCTCGACTATGCGAGCTATGTGATATTGGAGCGCGCCGTGCCCGCCATTGACGACGGACTGAAGCCGGTGCAGCGCCGCATCCTGCACTCTATGAAGCGGATGGACGACGGTCGCTACAACAAGGTGGCCAACATCGTGGGGCACACGATGCAGTTTCACCCTCACGGCGATGCCTCTATCGGCGACGCACTTGTGCAACTCGGGCAGAAGGACCTGCTCATCGACACGCAAGGCAACTGGGGAAACATCCTCACTGGCGACCGTGCGGCGGCACCGCGATACATAGAAGCCCGGCTGTCGAAGTTTGCCCTGGAGACGGTTTTCAACCCGAAGACTACCGAGTGGCAGTACTCCTATGATGGAAGAAACAAGGAGCCGGTAACGCTTCCTGTCAAGTTCCCGCTCCTTCTCGCCCAGGGTGCGGAGGGCATTGCCGTGGGCCTGTCGTCCAAGATACTTCCCCACAACTTCAATGAGTTGTGCGATGCCGCCGTGAGCTGTCTCCGCGGCGAGGCGTTCCATCTCTATCCCGACTTCCCCACGGGCGGAAGCATCGACGTGTCGCGCTATAACGACGGGCAACGGGGCGGCGTGGTGAAAGTGAGAGCGAAGATAGAGAAGCTCGACCAGAAGACGCTTGTCATCCGTGAGGTACCGTTTACCAAGACGGCCGAGAGCGTGCAGGACTCCATCACGAAGGCCGTGGAGAAGGGAAAGCTGAAGATAAGGCGTGTCGATGACATGACTTCCTCGCAGGTGGAGATACAGGTGCATCTGGCACCGGGCACGTCGAGCGACAAGACCATTGACGCACTCTACGCCTTTACCGACTGCGAAATCAATCTTTCGCCCAACTGCTGCGTCATTGAGGGGCAGAAGCCCCAGTTCCTGACCGTCAGCGACGTGCTGCGCCACAGTGTGGAGCATACCAAGGAACTGCTGCGCCAAGAGCTGAACATCAGGAAGGGCGAGCTGGAGGAGCAGCTGTTCTTCGCCTCGTTGGAGCAGCTGTTCATCGAGGAGCGCATATACAAAGGCAAGCCATTTGAGAATGCCAAGAACACGGAAGACCTCCTGGGGTATATCGACGAGCGGCTGCAGCCGTTCTATCCGCAGCTCATCCGGAAGGTGACGCGCGACGACCTGCTCCATCTTCTGGAAATCAAGATGCAGCGCATCGCCAAGTTTTCCAAAGACAAGAACGAGGAACTGATTGCCAAGATACGCGCCGAGATAGCCCGCATCGACAAAGACTTGAGCGAGATGACGCGTGTCACGATAGAGTGGTTCACGATGCTCAAGGAGAAATATGGCAAGGAACATCCGCGCAGGACGGAGATCAAGAGCTTCGACACCATCATCGCCGCCAAGGTGGCCGAGCGCAATGAGAAGCTGTACATCGACCGGCAGGCAGGCTTTATTGGCACAGGGCTGAAGAAAGCAGAGTTTGTGGAGAACTGTTCCGACATCGACGACGTGATCATCTTCTACCGCGACGGCAAGTATAAGGTCATCAAGATACAGGATAAGGTGTTTGTCGGCAAGAATGTCCTGCACGTGCAGGTGTTCAAGAAAAACGACCACCGCACGATCTTCAATGTCGTCTATCGTGACGGGCAGAAAGGACCGTACTACATCAAGCGCTTCAACGTCACCTCCTGCACCCGCGACCGAGAGTATGACGTGACGCAAGGCACGCCCGGCTCACGCATCATGTACTTCACCGCCAACCCCAATGGCGAGGCGGAGGTCATCAAGGTGACGCTCGACCCAAACATCAAGAAGCGTCGGCAGAACATTTTCAGGGAGGTGGACTTCAGCGACATCCTTATCAAAGGGCGTGGGGTGAAAGGCAACCTGCTCACCCGAGAGTCCGTTCACCGCATTTCCTTAAAGAGCCATGGCCACTCCACGCTGGGCGGAAGGAAGGTATGGTTCGACCCCGACGTACAGCGCATCAACTATGAGGAGCATGGACGCTACCTCGGGGAGTTTGGTGACCAGGACCGCATCCTCGTAGTCCTCGACACGGGGGAGTTTTATGTCTCTTCCTTCGACACCAACAACCACTATGAGCCCAACATCCTCCGCTTGGAAAAGTGGGACAAGGCGAAGGTGTGGACGGCCATTGTCATGGACGCCGACAACCAGGGCTACCCCTATCTGAAGCGGTTTACGATGGATGCGACGAAGAAGCCGCAGAGCTTTGTGGGCGACAATGCCGACAGCAAGATGTTGCTTCTGACGGACAGGCCACACCCCAAGTTTCTCATTACCTTCGGGGGCGAGGACGCGGGCCACGGTTCGGAGGAGGTGGAAGGCGCGCCGTTTGTGGGCGTGAAGAGTTTCAAAGCCAAGGGAAAGCGCCTCACCACGCTCACCGTGGGTAAGATAGAAGAGGAGGACACGCCCAGCTACGAAGCCCCAGAGGAGGCGCATACAGGCACTACGGAGACAAAGCCAGAGCTGAATGCAGCCACGGAGCAGCCGCAAGACAATCTTGACCCTGACTGCGGAAAGAGCCAACAGCAGGTGATTGACGAGATTACAGGACAGCTCAACCTCTTTGATGATGATGGGAAATAGATTCTTTAGGGCAATATTGCCGGTGCTCCTGTGGGGTCTTGCCGCCATGCCGTCGGCCGCTCAGGAGCCGGCATCGCGCGACATCACGCGTGCCACGATGATAGGAGTGGGCGGTACGAACCTGCTGGAGACCTACCTGTCGCCTGAGAAGTATACGGGCACAGCATGGCGGGTGATGCAGCACGTCACGCTTGCCAACTCGTCTCATCCGCTCTGGACGCGACAGATGGTGAACGAGGTCAGCGTCTCCTCGTCCAGAAACCGTGCCGACAATGCCAGTTACCTCTCGGCTTTCTACCATTTTGAGTACGACTGGCACCGCCGGTTGGCCGCCATCCCCCTCTGGAGAGGCATACTCCGGCTGAAGGCCGGGCCGGGAGTGGATGCGATGGCGGGATTCGTGTACAGCACACGCAACGGAAACAACCCTGCTCAGGCACACTTTGGGCNNAACCCTGCCCAGGCTCACTTCGGAATGATGGGGACGGCTTCTTTCGTGGCCGACTATGCGCTCCCTAAGGTGCAGTCGAGGTGGTGGAGATGGATAGTCCCCGTCGCCTTCCACTACGAGTTGCAGTTGCCCTTGCTCGGACTTCAGTTCTCGCCCAACTTCGGACAGTCTTATTACGAAATCTTCACCCAAGGAAATTACGACCACAACCTGATAGTAGCCACGCCGTTCAACGCCCCGTCGGTGCGGCAGATGCTCACCGCCGACTTCCGGTTGTCGCCCCATAGTGCGCTCCGCGTGGGCTATCGCGGCGATTGCCAGCAGTCGAAGTTCAACCAACTCAAGTTTCACGACTGGTCACATCTTTTCATTATCGGTTTCGTAAAATCATTCACCATCAACCATCGCCCCCTATGATCCGCGTCATATCCTCCTTGCTTCTTTTGCTAATCATGTTGTCTTCGTGCGTGGACAATGACACTTATGAGGATAATCCGCAGGGAAATCTTGAAGCCTTGTGGAAAATCATGGACGAACACTACTGCTTTTTCGAGGAGAAAGGGGTGGACTGGGATGCCGTACACGATAAATATGCCGTCCAAATGGATGCGCAGATGAGCGAGAGTCAGCAGTTTGAGGTGATGACCAACATGCTATCTGAGCTCCGCGACGGCCATGTTAACCTCTACACCACATTCAACACGGGGCGCTACTGGAGTTGGAAGGAGAATTATCCCACCAATTTCAGCGACACCCTGCTGCGAAAATATCTTCAGACTGACTACCTCATCGCGGGTGGAGTGGACTATACCATCCTCGATGACAACGTCGGCTATCTGCGCTACGAGTCCTTTCAGCAGGGCATGAGCGATGCCAATCTCGACCAGGTGTTGCTCCATCTGACGGCTTGCAACGGCCTAATCATTGACATTCGGAGCAATGGGGGCGGCGCGTTGACCAATGCCGAGCGCCTGGCGGCACGCTTCTGCAACGAGGAAACCACAGTGGGCTACATGCGGCACAAGGCGGGGCGCGGCCATAACGACTTCTCCGAGATGGAAGCGCAGACCATTCGTCCGGCAAAGGGGCTGCGATGGCAGAAGAAAGTAGTCGTGCTCACCAACCGTGGAGTCTTCTCCGCCGCCAATGAGTTTGTAAAGTACATGAAGTGCTTCCCCAAAGTCACCATCGTAGGCGATAGGACAGGCGGCGGGGCGGGCCTGCCCTTCTCGGCAGAGTTGCCCAACGGCTGGGGCGTACGGTTCTCAGCATGTCCCATGTACGACCGTGACCGGCAGTGTACCGAGTTCGGTATCGACCCCGACTATTTCGTTAGCCAGAGCGATGCCGACTTTCTCCGGGGACGCGACAGCCTCATAGAATGGGCCAGAGAATGGTTGGGCAGTGACGGAAGAAATACAGGGGAAAGTCAGTATGTGCGTTAAATAGCATTAATGCCAATAGTTTTCGGCAAGGACCGGACGAAAAGTGAAAAATAATTGCTAAATTTGCACGCAATAATTTTCTAAAGTTTCTATTTATGTCATCATTTATTGCAGATAAAGTAGCGATGGACGGCTTGACCTTCGACGACGTCCTGCTCATCCCAGCTTATTCGGAAGTGCTGCCCAGAGAGGTGGAGTTGAAAACGCAATTCTCGCGCAATATCACTCTTAATGTGCCTATCGTGACGGCAGCCATGGACACGGTGACCGAGAGTGCAATGGCTATTGCCATCGCACGGGAAGGCGGTATCGGCGTAATCCATAAGAATATGACCATCGAGGAGCAGGCAAGGCAGGTCGCTATCGTCAAGCGAGCGGAGAATGGCATGATCTTTGACCCCGTTACCATCCACGAGGGAAGTACGGTGGCTGACGCACTGCAGATGATGCACGACTACCATATCGGCGGAATCCCCGTCGTTGACGACGAGCGCCACCTTGTTGGCATCGTCACTAACCGTGATTTGCGCTTCGAGACCCACCTGGACAAGAAGGTGGAAGAGGTCATGACTTCCGAGAACCTGGTCACGACGCATCAGCAGACCGACTTGAAGGCAGCGGCCACCATCCTCCAGGAGAACAAGATAGAGAAGCTCCCCGTGGTCGATAAGGACAACCACCTCATCGGTCTCATTACTTATAAAGACATCACCAAGGCCAAAAACAAGCCGATGGCGTGCAAGGACAGCAAGGGACGGCTGCGCGTTGCCGCGGGCATTGGCGTGACAGCAGATTCCCTTCAGCGTGCCGAGGCGCTGGTATATGCTGGCGTCGACGCTATTGTCATCGACACTGCCCACGGCCATAGCAAAGGTGTCATTGGCACATTGGAGGCTGTCAAGGAGCGTTTCCCCGATGTGGACGTCGTTGTGGGCAACGTTGCGACGGGCGAAGCGGCCAAATTCCTCGCCGACCACGGTGCTGACGCCATCAAGGTGGGCATAGGTCCGGGCAGCATCTGTACTACCCGCATTGTAGCAGGAGTGGGTGTGCCGCAGCTTTCCGCCATCTATGACGTGTTTATGGCGCTGAAAGGGACAGGCATACCATTGATAGCCGATGGCGGACTGCGCTATTCGGGCGACATTGTCAAGGCACTTGCGGCGGGAGGAAGCTCCGTCATGATTGGTTCTTTGGTCGCAGGAACGGAGGAATCGCCCGGTGACACCATCATTTACAACGGCCGTAAGTTCAAGAGCTACCGTGGAATGGGGTCGATGGAGGCCATGGGACAGAAGAATGGCAGCAAGGATCGCTATTTCCAAAGCGCTACTACCGATGTGAAGAAACTCGTGCCGGAGGGCATTGCCGGCCGTGTGCCGTACAAAGGCACTGTCTTGGAGGTGGTCTATCAGCTGCTCGGCGGCCTGCGTTCAGGCATGGGCTACTGTGGTGCCAGCAACATTGAGAAGCTCCATGGGGCCAAGTTCACCCGCATTACCAATGCCGGCGTGCTCGAAAGCCATCCGCACGACATCACCATCACGAGCGAGGCGCCCAACTATTCACGCCCCGAATAATCAGGAACCCTAAGCATAAGCGCTCTGTCGCGGGAAGCAATACCTGTACGGCAGGCTCACAGCACTCATCTATATACAAAGAATAAGAAGCAAATAAATATGAAACTGAAGTCACTTTTTTCGGCTTTGCTGCTGGGTTGTGCCATGATGGCGCAGGCTCAAAGCACCGACGACCCGACGATAATGACCATCAACGGCCAGCCGATCAGCCGTTCGGAGTTTGAATATTCCTATAACAAGAACAATTCAGAGGGGGTAATCGACAAGAAAACCGTTGATGAATACGTAGACCTGTTCATCAATTACAAGCTGAAGGTGCAGGCAGCGCTCGACGCGAAGATTGATACCATGCTTGCTTACAAGCGCGAGTTCCTCAATTATCGCGACCAACAGATTCGCCCGTCGATGATAACAGACGCCGATGTGGAGGCAGAGGCACGCAAGATTTACAAGGAGACACAGGAGCGTATCGACGGCTCAGGGGGCATGCGGCAGGTTTCCCATATCCTCATTCAGGTGCTTCCGAAGGCCACGAAAGCTGAAATGGCTGCCGACTCCGTGCGTGCCGACTCCATTTACCAAGCCATTATGAAAGGGGCCGACTTCAATGAGATGGCCAAGAAATACTCCGACGACAAGGCTTCGGCCGCAAAGGGAGGTCAGTTGTCCTGGATTTCCAAGGGTCAGACGGTCCCTACGTTTGAGAATGCAGCCTTCTCGATGAAGCCGGGCGAGATTTCCCGTCCGGTCAAGTCGCCCTTTGGCTGGCACATCATCCGTATGGATGCAAAGCGCAACTTCTTCGATTACGACTCGTTGAGGACGGATATCATAAAGTTTATTGAGATGCGCGGCCTCCGCGAGAAAATTATCAACGAGAAACTCGACTCCCTTGCCAAGGCACAAAATACGACCCCAGAGGCCATCCTCGACAAGAAGCTCGTTCAATTGGAGGCCAAAGACCCCAATTTGACCAACCTTGTGCGAGAATACCACGATGGTTTGCTGCTCTTTGAAATCAGCAACCGCACTATTTGGGGAAAGGCCTCACAAGATGAGCAAGGCCTGCAGAAGTACTTCAAGAAGCACAAGAAAAACTACAAGTGGGCCGAACCACGCTTCAAGGGAATGGCCTACCACGTCAAAACGGAAGCCGACGTGGCCGCAGTGCGCGATGCTGTTAAGGGGTTGCCGTTCAGTCAATGGGCCGACAAGCTGCGCAGCACGTTCAATAACGACTCCGTCATCCGCATTCGTGTGGAGAAAGGCATCTTCAAGAAAGGGGACAACCCACTCGTTGACCGCAACGAATTCAAGGCGGATGCCAAAGTTACGCCGATGAAGGACTACCCCATCGATGCCACCTACGGCAAAATCATCAAGGCTCCTGAGGAGATGGACGACGTGCGTGGGCAGGTGACGGCCGACTACCAGAACCTTTTGGAGGAACAGTGGGTCAAGGAACTGCGCAAGAAGTATCCCGTAGTCGTCAACCGCGAGGTCTTGGCCACGGTCAACAAGCACTGATACACGACGCTCCCACGGCAAGAAATTGTCAGGCTTCAAGGCCCATCTGTGTTTGTGCCTTTGAGGCCTGACATTATCTTAAACCAACTAAAGATGATGAAAAGTGGCAGCTTCTCTCACCGAAGCTGCACATAAACATTCATGAAATCCTATCGTATGAAGAGAAACCAAGCGATAATGGCACTGTTGCTGCCCGTCTCCATGCTGGCCATGGCGGGACTTAACGCCGGCAATGCCACTCGCCCGACGGCATGGCCTGCCCATGACTCCGTCAGCACATCCGCCCCATCGGGCACCCCCGCGCCCCAAAGCGTCATCGATGAGGTGATATGGGTGGTCGGCGACGAGCCGATATTGAAATCGGAGGTGGAAATTACCCGACTGCAAAGCGAGGCAGAAGGCATCAAATGGGACAGCGATCCCGACTGCCGCATCCCTGAGCAAATTGCCGTGCAGAAGCTGTTTCTCCACCAGGCGGCACTCGACAGCATCGAGGTTACGGAGTCGGAAATCAGCCAAGCCGTGGACCAACAGATCAACTACTGGCTCTCCTTGCCCACCATCGACGGCTCACGCGAGCGGCTGGAGCAGTATCAGCGCAAGACCATCTCGCAGATGCGGCAGGACATGCACGACGACTTCCGCGACCGACAACTCGTCCAGAAGGAGCAACAAGAGCTGGTGAAGGACATTGAAGTCAGCCCGGCCGAGGTGCGTGCCTACTTCAAAGACCTGCCGACGGACAGCCTTCCCGAGATTCCCACCACCGTAGAGGTGCAGATTTTGACCAAGAATCCTGTCATTGAGCAGGAGGAAATCAACCGCATCAAGAACCAGTTGCGCGAGTTTACCGACCGCGTGAACAAGAAGGAAACCTCCTTCTCCACGTTGGCGCGACTCTACTCCGAGGACAAGGGAACGGCGCGACAGGGCGGTGAGCTGGGTTACACAGGCCGTGGCTTGCTCGATCCGGCCTTCGCCAAGGCTGCATTCAACCTCACCGACCCCAACAAGATTTCCAAGATCGTCGAGACAGAGTTTGGATACCATATCATTCAGCTCATCGACCGCCGCGGCGACAAGGTCAATGTGCGTCACATTCTGCTCCGTCCGCGTGTTTCTGATGCGGCAGTAGCCGCTGCCGAGGCACATTTGGACAGCATAGCCAGCGACATTCGGGCCGGAAAGTTTGAGTTTGGTGCCGCCACCGCCTACCTTTCCGACGACAAGGACACCAAGGCCAACCATGGCGTGATGGTCAACAGCACCGAGTCGTCGCGCACCTCGCGCTTCCGCATGCAGGATTTGCCCCACGAGGTGGCTGCCGTGGTAGACACCATGAAGGTGGGAGAAGTGTCTGAGGCGTTCCGGATGACCACCGACCGTGGCAAGGTCACTACCGCCATTGTCCGCCTGATGTCACGTACCGATGCCCATAAGGCCAATATTCAGGAAGACTTCCAGGCCTTGAGCAACATCGTGATGGAACATGCGCGGCAGAAGAAAATCCATGATTGGGTGGTGAAGAAAATCAAGGACACCTATGTATGGATTAGTCCACAGTATCGTGGTTGCAATTTCCAATACGAGGGTTGGGTCAGATGAGATGAGCATGCACGCCAACCCCATTCTTCTACAAAGCGGGCATAGAACTTCCCTTTGGCGGGTTCTATGCCTTTTTGGCTTATGCTTGCTGCTCTTCCCCACCTTTGTGCAGGCACAAAAGCACAAGAAGAACAACCGCCCCACGGAGAAAGTCTATATAGACCATGCCGACATCCTGTGGCACGACCAGTCCGTCCGCCCCGACATCCAGGTGGCGCGAGGCCGCGTGCGCTTCCGCTACAACGGCATGACCCTGCGTTGCGACAGCGCCTGGCTGAGTCAGGAGCGGTCCTTTTTCACCGCTTTTGGACACGTCAGGGTGACCCGCCCCGACGGTGTGTCGCTCAACTGCCATCGACTTCACTATGAAGGACTCGGGCAGATGCTCCAGGCGCGCGGCCAGGTGGTGCTCCGCGAGCCGGGCCGCCAGCTCCGTTGCGACAGCCTCGACTACAGCATGCTGTCCCATGACGGCACATTCTTTGGCGGAAGAGGCACGCTCGTCATCGGACCCAACACGATCATTGCCGACGAGGGCCACTACAACACCAAGACCAAGGACTTCCGCTTCACGGGCAACGTCGTGATGCGCGCCGTGCAGGGGCGCATACGGTCGGTTCATACTCCTTCGGCGGATGGCAACATGGAGACGGGCGACGTCCATGTGGTGGGAAAATCGACGCTGCGCATGAGCGACGGCGGGGTGATCCACACCAGCGAGGGCTACTTCAATCAGATTTCTGGCTCGGCACGCACGGTAGGACCCGCCACCATCACGTCGCCGGAGCGCGACATCACGGGCAAGAACATTGCGTTCAACAACGAGACCGGCGATGCCGAAGGACACGATGGCGTGAACATCAACGACAAGAAGGCGCGCCGCATCATCAAGGGAAAGGACGTTTGGTACAACAGCCACTCCGGATATATGGAGGGTCGGGTCAATGTGGACATTGAGGACAAGCAGAACAACCGCACCATCCGTGGCCAGCATGTGGTCTACAACGCCTCGACAGGCAAGATGGAGAACTATGGCAACGCCTTTGTCGACGACCGTTCGTCGCAGCGCGTCATCAAGGGCGACACCCTGATATACAACGAGAAGACACGCATGGGAGAAGCCCACGGGCGCGTCGATTATCTTGACCGCAAAAACAAGAACGCCTTCCGCGCCGAAGACTGCTTCTATACCGATGAGGCTGCGCTCGCATACGGCGGAACGCCAGGGCCACTTGCCCTCGACTTCTCGCAGCGCGACACCCTCTACGTCCATGCCGACACCGTGAGGATGCGGGCATGGAATGTCAATACCGACTCGGTGTACCGCGAAGTGTATGGCGTGGACAATGTGCGCGCCTACCGAACGGACATACAGGCGGTCTGTGGGCTGCTCGTTGCCAATACGCTCGACTCCTGTGTCACCCTCTACGACAACCCCGTGCTGTGGAGTGGCGAACGACAAATCATGGGAGACAGCATCCGTGCCTTCATGAACGACTCTACCGTGCGCGACGCTTTCGTCATGGGCGATGCCTTCTCGATAGAGCGCATGCCCGATAAGGAACACTTCAACCAGATCAGCGCCAAGTCGATGCACGCCCATTTCATCGAAGGGGTCGTCCGACAGACCACCGCCATCGACAACGTGCTGGCCATATTCCATCCCACCGACGACAAGGACAGCACACTCACCGGCATGGTCTATGTCGAGACCGACACGATGCGGATGTATCTTTCCCCCCAGCGCAAGATGGAAAAGATATGGATGCCCAAGACCGAGGGCACGATGTACCCGATGAACCAGATTCCCGCCGAACGACGGCAGCTGCGCGGATTTGCCTGGTTGGAGAACCTCCGGCCGCGTGACAAGGACGACGTGTTCCGCCGCGTGAACAAGGCCGACAGTCAGCGCAGGCAATACCGCAAGATGGCTGCGCCGCCCCGCCAGCGCATCGCCGACACCCTTACCTCCACCACAAGGCAGCCATGAGGGGAATATTTCATCAGCCCAAACCGCGACACTTCTCCCACCGCTACAAGTTTATCGATGAGCGGCAAGAGCAGTTGCGCTTGCTCAGGGAGCAACTCCATGACGAAGGGCAGCCAAAGGCAGCAGACCATGAGGCGGAACTACGGGCAAAGCTCCACGCCCGCTTTGCCGAGGCCGCGCGGCAACGCAGCGCACGACGGCGCGGGGCGACGGCCTCGGCGTGGCAGTGGGGGATGATAGTGGCGCTGGCCGCCACTTTGGCATTGCTTTTGCTCGGTGAATTAGCGTGAGACTTCTGTCCACCCGTAAGATGATTCTCCGCAAATGCGCGCCGCGAGTTGCTGCCGAAGCAACGGGGAAAGGCTACTCATGGAAGCTAAACTGCAGCGAAATTGTCTTTACAAATAGGAAGCGGTGAACGACAGGGTTGATATCGACTTGTAATATCGGCTCTTTTGGCACGCCATATCGATGGTATTGCAACGCCAAAGGGGCTGTATTGCGAGATAATTCAGCCTGTTTTGCAACACGCTTATTTTCAGGGTGTTACATGAAGAAAAACGGGCTGAAGAGCGAGTGAGGGGGAAATAAAAAAACAAGACAACAAGAAATGAGCGATATTATCCAATTGCTTCCCGACAGTGTAGCCAACCAAATTGCGGCTGGCGAGGTGATTCAGCGTCCGGCCTCCGTCATCAAGGAGCTGGTAGAGAACGCCGTCGATGCAGGGGCGCGCCACATTGACGTGCTCGTTGTAGATGCGGGACGCACCTCCATACAAGTCATCGATGACGGCAAGGGCATGTCCGACACCGACGCACGGCTGGCGTTTGAGCGCCATGCCACCTCTAAAATCCGAAAGGCTGACGACCTTTTCGCCCTCCACACGATGGGTTTCCGTGGCGAGGCGTTGCCTTCGATAGTGGCGGTGTCGCAGGTTGACCTCAAGACCCGGACTGAGGACGAGGAAGTGGGCACCCATCTGACCATCGCCGGCAGCCGTTTTCAGGGGCAAGAGCCGTGTGCCTGCCCCGTGGGGGCCAACTTCATGGTGGAGAACCTGTTCTATAATGTACCCGCGCGAAGAAAATTTCTCAAGTCTAACGCCACCGAGCTGAATAACATCATCGCTGCCTTTGAGCGCATTGCGCTGGTGTACAACGACATCAGCTTTACCCTGCGGAGCAACGGGGCGGAGGTGTTCAACCTCAAGGAGGGCAACCTCCACAAGCGCATCGTCGACATCTTCGGCAGAAAACTCGACAAGGACTTGCTGCCCGTCAGGGAGATTGAGACCTCTATCTGTACGCTGCAGGGCTTCGTTGGCAAGCCGGAGTCGGCAAGGAAGAAGTGCCACACGCAGTATTTCTTCGTCAATGGCCGCTATATGCGCCACCCCTATTTTCACAAGGCGGTCATGTCGGCGTTCGACCGGCTCATTTCCGCCGATGAGCAGGTGCCCTACTTCATCTATTTCAAGGTGCGGCCCGAGGACATCGACGTGAATATCCACCCCACCAAGACCGAAATCAAGTTTGAGAACGAACAGGCAGTCTGGCAGATTCTCATGGCATCGGTCAAAGACGCGGTGGGAAAGTTCAACGACATCCCCACCATCGACTTCGATTCCGAGGCGAAGCCCGACATTCCCGTGTTCGATGGCGCGTCAAGAAATATCTGCGCGCCGAAGGTTCAGTACAATCCCAACTACAATCCGTTCAAGGAAACGCCGTCGGAAGACTATCAGCAGTCCACCACCCCAGATGGGTGGGAACAGCTCTATGAGGGCTTGAAGGGTCCGAAATCTACCGGGCAGCAACAGAGTTTGTTCCAACCCGAGTCGGTGGACGAGCCTACTGAAAAGCCGGTGGAGGAGAGCTCGCCCACCCATTATCAGTTCAAGGGGCAATATGTGATGACTTCCGTGAAGTCGGGCTTGATGATGATCGACCAGCATCGCGCCCACATTCGCATCCTCTACGAGGAGTACCTGCGCCAATTGGCGCACCGCAACCCCAGCGCACAGCGCCTGCTCTTTCCCGAGATGGTGCAGTTTGCCCCTGCTTTGCGGGAGCATCTGTCCGCCGTTGTCCCCGAACTGGAGGCGATGGGCTTTGAGCTGTCTGACCTTGGCAGCGGCTGCTACTCGGTAGTGGCAGCCCCTACGGGACTCGAGGGACTCAGCATTCCCGACTTGCTCCAGCGCATGGTGGGCGACACGGAAGCCAAGGCCAGCGAGGTGAAGGACGAGATCGACCGGTCGCTCGCGCTCTCCATGGCGCGCAGCGCGGCCATACCGGTGGGTCAGGTGCTCAGCAACGAGGAGATGGAGAACATCGTCAACAAGCTGTTCTCCTGCGAAAACATGAAGTACACGCCCGATGGAAAGCCCATTGTCGCCATTCTCTCCCAGCAAGAGATCGACCATCTTTTCGCACAATAAATGCGACTGTGCATGATTCAAGTCAAAAAAAGTGAGTTTTTTGAAAAATTTTTCATTTTATCCCTATCACTTTGGAAAATAATATTTAACTTTGCACTCGAATAGAACTGTAAGTAATATCGAGAATTGGACATATAAAGGACAATTTTATATCAATTATTTAAATAATAAAAAAACATGAAAAAGCTTTTAATGGTTATGGCTCTTGCCGGCATGACGGCAACGGGCTTTGCACAGGAGGCTCCTGTACAGAAGTACAGTGTGGCTACTAACTCCTTCTGGAGCAACTGGTTCATTCAGGCAGGTGCCCAGTGGAACGCCTGGTACTCAGGTCAGGAGCATGGGTCAAGCAACAGCAAGAGCCCGTTGGAGGGCTTCCGCTCCAACGTGGGTGCTTCGTTAGCCGTTGGTAAGTGGTTCACTCCGGGTCTTGGTCTCCGCACGAAGATCAATGGTGTCTGGGGAAAGACCGTGCTTGGCGACAACAACAGCGAGATCACTAAGTACTGGACAGCCAACGAGCAGGTGCTCTTCAACCTCAGCAACCTGATTTGCGGCTACAACGAGAAGCGCATTTGGAATCTCATTCCTTTCGTAGGTGGCGGCATTACCCGCAACATGACCTACAATACCTACGCCATGCAGCTGGGTGTCGGTGTGCTGAATACTTTCCGTGTCAGCCCGAAACTGGCCGTCAACCTTGAGTTGGGCTGGGATCGTCTGGAAGGCGATGCCGATGGTATTGATATTTCTGACGGTAACCGCGGATGGGACAGCCACGACAATCGTCTCTATGCAGAGGTGGGTCTGACCTACAATCTCGGCAAGGCCACGTGGAGTCGCACCCCGGATGTGGATGCTATCAACGCACAGCACCAGTCAGAGGTTGACGCCCTCAACGCACAGATCAACGAGCTGCGCAACCGTAAGCCGGAGGTTGTTGAGAAGATTGTCGAGAAGCGTGTAGAGGTTCCTTCAACCAATACTGTTAGCGTTTCCGACCTTATCTTTGTCACATTTGCACAGGGTAAAGCCAGCCTCACCAGCGCAGCCAAGAAGGCTCTCGACGCTGTGAAGGAGGGTGCTCACGTACAGATTGTCGGTACTGCATCTCCTGAGGGTTCAAAGCAGGTTAACGACCGTCTGTCTCAGGCTCGTGCCGATGTTGTTGCTAAGTACCTCAAGAACCGTGGCGTGAAAGTCGATGAGGCTACCGGTAAGGGTGTCCAGGGTGTAACCTCCAACCGTCTGGCCATCGTCTATGTGAAGTAAGCATAGAAAAACATTGCCAAGGAATTTGATTCTTTGGTAGTAGAAAACATAATCCCCCAGTGCGGAACTCTTCGTGCTGGGGGATTTTTTTAATTTGATACGTACTGGGTTCAGGTAATGAGTTGTAAGGTTACTTTATTGTTGAAGGAAGGATGGACATGAAAAATGCGGAATGTGCTGTAAATTTTCCAATTTGGAGGCAGTACATTCCATTTCTATTTCGTAAATTTGCAGGCAAGAGATAGTTCTTTGCCTTTATAAAGGCATGAGTTAAGACTGCGGATGCGCCTTTCTTTTCTCAAAAGAGAGCACATCCATAAAGCTAATCTATATGACGCGCAAGTTGCTGATACGCCAAATCTACCAGTTTTACGCCGATGGTTTCCGCCAAATGACCGTGGGACGGACGCTGTGGGCGATTATCCTCATCAAGCTTTTTGTGATCTTTCTGGTGCTGAAGGTCTTTTTCTTCCCCGATGTGCTGAGCCAAAAAGCCCAAGGTGGCGACAAGGCCGAGGTAGTGGCCAAGGAGCTGACGGGTCATTGAAAATATAGTGTTCACCCATATTCAACTCATTTCCTATGCATCAACTACTCACTATTGACCCCGCAGTCATCGACTGGTCGCGCGCACAATTTGCCCTTACGGCCATCTATCACTGGTTATTCGTCCCCCTTACGCTCGGCCTTGCCGTCGTGATGGGCGTCATCGAGACCATCTATTACCGCACGGGAAAGCCATTCTGGCGCGAGGCAGCACGCTTCTGGCAGCGCCTTTTCGGTGTGAACTTCGCCATGGGCGTGGCCACTGGCATCATCCTCGAGTTTGAGTTCGGCACCAACTGGAGCAACTACTCATGGTTTGTGGGCGACATTTTCGGCGCGCCACTGGCCGTGGAGGGCATTGTGGCCTTCTTCATGGAGAGCACCTTCGTGGCTGTGATGTTCTTTGGGTGGGACAAAGTGTCACGCGGATTCCACCTTGCCTCTACCTGGCTGACCGGCTTGGGGGCCACCATCTCGGCGTGGTGGATACTCGTTGCCAACGCATGGATGCAGCATCCGGTCGGCTGCGCGTTCAATCCCGACACGGTGCGCAACGAGATGGTGAGCTTTGCGGAGGTCGCCTTGTCGCCCTATGCCGTCGGTAAGTTCTGCCACACGGTCACCTCGTCGTGGATTGTCGGTGCAGTGTTCGTCTGTGCGGTAAGCTGCTGGCTTCTGATGCGCCGCCGAGAGCAGCGGTTAGCAAGGGAAAGTATCAAGGTAGCAGCCATCGTTGGCCTGGCTTCCTCGCTCCTCACCCTGCTCACCGGCGACCTGTCGGCCTACAAGGTGGCACAAGGTCAGCCCATGAAGTTGGCCGCCATGGAGATGCTCTATAATGGAAGCGAGGGCGTAGGGCTGGCCATGGTGGCTGCCGTCAATCCCCTGAAGCAACCCGATTACGCCACTGAGGACGAGCCCCCGCTTCGATTGGCTGTGCCGAATGGGCTTTCACTGCTCGCCACGCACACTGTGGACGGCTACGTTCCAGGAATCAACGACCTGCTCAACGGCTATACGCGCCCCGACGGCAAGCGTGAGCTGTCGGCAGAGGAGAAGATGAAGCGGGGAAGACGCGCCATCGCCACACTGGCACAGTACCGGGAATTGCGCACAAAGCACCCCGACAACGACACGAAATTGCGGAAACTGGCGGCGCAACTGAAGGCGGACATGCCTTATTTCGGCTACGGATACATCAAGGACCGGGCAGAACTGGTGCCCAACATCCCCATCACGTTCTATGCTTTCCGCATCATGGTCGGCGCAGGCGCGCTGCTCATCCTCTTCTTCCTCGTTATCGGCCATGTGGCTTGGCGCATGGATGTGGCACAAAAGAGGCGTTGGCTCTACGTCACGGCACTGGCCATGCTGCCCTTGGCCTATGTGGCGAGCGAGGCAGGATGGGTGGTTGCCGAGCTCGGACGGCAGCCCTGGGTCATCCAGGATATGATGCCTACGGTGGCGGCGGTGTCAGACTTGAGGGCGGGAAGTGTCTCCTTGACTTTCTTTCTGTTCCTTATCCTCTTTACGGTGCTGCTCATTGCCGAGATAAGGATTATGTGCCAAGTCATCAAAAACCACAAGACCCTATTGCCCGACGCGCAATGATGCCGCACGGCAGGGACAGAATAACAATAAAACAGAAAACAAGATGATGAGTTATACCTTCCTTCAACAATACTGGTGGTTTATCGTTTCGCTGCTCGGCGCGCTGCTCGTGTTCCTTCTTTTTGTGCAGGGCGCCAACTCTCTGGTGTACAACCTCGGTGCGACGGAGAACGAACGGCGCAAGGTGTTGGCATCGACAGGCCGAAAATGGGAAATCACCTTCACGACACTGGTTACTTTCGGCGGTGCGTTTTTCGCATCGTTCCCCCTCTTTTACAGCACCAGTTTCGGTGGAGCCTACTGGCTTTGGATGATTATCCTCTTCTCCTTCGTGCTTCAGGCGGTGAGCTATGAGTTTCAGTTGAGGCGGGGCAATCTGCTGGGCACGCGCGTCTATCGCTGCTTTCTCATCTTCAACGGAATCGTTGGGCCGCTGCTACTCGGTGGTGCGGTGGCTACGTTTTTCAATGGTTCCAACTTCATCGTCGACAAAGCGTCGCTCACCGCCATTGGCTCTCCGGTGATCAGCCGGTGGGCCAACGCCTCGGCGGGACTCGACGCGCTGCTGGATGTGTGGAATTTGGTGCTGGGACTGGCCGTGATGTTCCTTGCCCGTGTGCTCGGCACACTGTATATCATTAACAATGTAGAGGACGATGGTATCCGCTTGCGAGGAAGAAAGCAACTCCTGCCCAATGCCGTTCCCTTCCTTATTCTCTTCCTTACGTTCTTCGTTCGCACACTGCTCAAGGACGGATACGCCGTCGATGAGCAGACGGGGGTGGTCTTTGTTGAGCCGATGAAGTACCTGCACAATTACATGGAGCTTTGGCCGCTTGCCGTGCTCACCCTTATAGGTGTGGCATCGCTGCTTTATGGTGTCGGTCGGACGCTCCTTCGCCCAGCCTACACGAAGGGAATATGGCCCGCAGGCATCGGAGTGGTACTTGTTGTGCTGTGTCTTCTGCTCTGTGCGGGACTCAACGGTACAGCCTTCTACCCCTCCAACGTCGACCTGCAAAGCTCGCTCACCATCCACAACAGTTGCAGCAGCGAGTTTACCCTCCAGACTATGGCCTTTGTCTCCGTCCTCATCCCGTTCGTCTTCGCCTATATCGCCTATGTGTGGCGCGTCATGGACCGCAAGAAATAGTTGTGCACGATAAGCCGCTCCCTCTTATTGAGGCCGATAAGAAGGATATACCAACAAAAAAGAGGATGCTCAATGAGTCATCCTCTTTCTGTATTAACTAACAAAAAACTGCTTGATTAGCATCGCTGCAAGCTCCTCCTCTCTGGGGCTTCTGCGTGAACTTTTCTCCCGAAAAGCCTTTCAGCAGGCAGTTATTAGCCTATCTCAACCTGACGCTGAATCTTCTTCTCTTCCTCTTTATGGACTTTAGGCATGGTGATGGTCAGCACACCGTGCTCTACCTTGGCAGAAATCTCGTCCTTGACAATGTCCTCAGGAAGAGCGTAAGCCTGCTCATAGTTGGAGTAGCTGAACTCCCGGCGCAGATAATGCTCCTTCTTCTCTTCTTTACCTTCTTCCTCTTTATGCTCCAACTTGTTCTCGATGGCTACCACAAGATTGCCGTCTTCGTTGATGCTAACTCTGCAGTATTCCTTCTTCACACCAGGAACAGCCACTTCCATCGTGTAGGATTTAGCGTCCTCCTTCACATTGACGGCCGGTGCTGTGACCTTGGTGGTTGGCGTCCAACTATTGTTGAAGATGTCATCAAACACTGTTGGGAACCAATAATTAGAATTCAAAACTGGTAACATAATAACCTCCTATTTTATTTTCTTTTATTCTACTTTTGCGCTTCGAGCTTCTCGTGGCTTCTTGCAGCCCCTTGGAGCTTTCCGCTTTCACCCTTATCTATTGCAATTGGTGTGCCATTTGTCTTTTAGTGACAGGATGACAGTAAACTGAAGAAAACCAAAATGTTTGCTGACAGAATGACATCGTGCTTCTTCTCTTTCTCCTCATTTACTGCTATCCTCCACCGGTCGGAACTTTAAGAGTCTGATGGACGATAGGATATATTTATTTGCCATGTTTGTTTCTTTTGAAATAATTTATCCAGTATACCAAATCCATCCATCCAAGTTTAGCACGTTGTGTTCTAAAATGTAGAGTCCTCTATAATCAGATGTAAGTACTTTACGATACTGTCGCAAATAATTATATACAACACAGTGTGGGTGGAAAATAAAGTAGATGGGAAGACTTTTTGCTAATTTTGCCACCACATTATAGCTTCGCCATAATTGTCGGACAACTTTGATAGAGAAGAAGTCCCAAGTATACTTTAACATTAAACTATGTCAGAATTATGAAGAAAAAAAGTCATCTGATGAAAGTCATCTTCAGTGCGCTTGCAATGATGCTGGGTGCCCCAACGGGAGGATGGTCGCAGGGTAGCATACCCTGGTACAATCCTTTGGAGACTGGGAAACAGATTGAACGCACGCAGGGACAACGTCAAAACGGCGAAAGTTGTCCCCTGGTTGCACAACAGCGAAGTTTGAAATCTTCTTTGATGCAATTTCCACGCACTAATTTCCTTGCAGGTCGCAACCCCCTACAAGTAGTGACGGCTGCTGCAAAGAAAAGAATATGGGGAAACGTTAGTTATATGCCATCATGGGGAAACAACTACCACATCGGTTATTATTCCTTTGAACCTTCAGACTCTATTACGCTCTACCCATTGTGTGAGACAGAGTTTCCGATTGCCGAGTTTGGGGTACAAATTGCCGACGGGCACATCTATGGTGCTTACATGATGCCGATGGAAGGAAACCAGTACCAACTCTACATCAGCGACTATGATACAGAAACATGGACAGGCACCAGTAAAAAGTACGGTCAAGACCATTATGACCTCGTAGCCACTGAGACAGCGCAAGCCGAAGACGGAACCGTTTATGGTCAATTCTATAATAAGAGCTTGAATAGGCGCGAACTTGGAATTGTTGATTACCGAACCCTCAAACGCACCAAAATTGCCACATCTCTTTATACATACCTTGCCATGGGCATAACGCACGAAGGACAGCTTTATGGTGTGGCTACCAATGGTAATCTCTACAAAATTGACAAGGAGACTGGAGAAGAGGAACTGGTAGGGCCGACAGGTTTTACAAAGGAGCAATTGGTCGATGCCGATGGGTATTACAATCAAACAGGAGAAATAGACCCAGAGACAAATATCTTTTATTGGGCTGCTGTCTTGTTGGATGGAACATGTGGTATATATACCGTAGACTTAACAACGGGAGCTGCAACCTATCTCGGACAATTTGTGGGTACCATGCATGGTATGATTTTCCCTGGTTCAGAGGCTCACAATGATGCACCTGCGGCAGTGGAGAATGCCTCTGCCGATTTCGTGCCGGGTAGTTTGGAAGGCAAGATAAACTTCACCACACCTACAACAACCTATGGTGGAGATCCTTTAGGCGCGTCAGTCATTTACACCATCTATGCTAACGGGGAGCAGGTTGCCACAGGAACTGCTAATACTGGAGAGCAGGTCAGTGCCAATGTCACCCTTCATAATAGTGGAAGCTATTTCTTCTCAATAGAACTTAGCAACGGGGCGGGGCGATCACCCAAGACAACCATTAATCAATGGGTAGGGTTTGACGAGCCCAATGTGGCAACAAATGTTCTCGCCATAGCTGATGGACAAAACATATCCCTCACCTGGACAGCACCTACTGAGGGTGTTCACAACGGATTCCTCGGAGCACTCGTCTATGATGTGCTGAGAGTCAACAATGGGACAAAGGACACGACGACTGTCGCTACTAACCTTCAGACAACCAAGCTAACTGATAACATCGCCTCAACGGCTTTGGAAAGTTATACATACGCCATCATAACTCATAACGGAGACATGGTAAGCACAGAGAAGGCGTTTTCAAACAATGTTGTCGTAGGGAATCCCTATGAGCCTACATGGGGAGAGAATTTTGACAACCTCAAAGACTTCCGGTTGTTCACCGTCGTGGATGCCAACGGGGACGGGAAGACTTGGAGTTGGAATAGTGAAATGTTCGCCCGCAGTGACTACAGCGAACAAACAGGTAATGACGACTGGCTCATCACCCCTCCACTACACATGAAGAGCGACCGAAATTATATTCTCAGCTTCAAGGCTAAGAATCGTAGTGCCAACTACAAGAATACGCTTGAGGTAATGTGCGGAAAACGTGCTGACGCACAAAAGCTGACGATGCCAATCATGGAGACAACTGCCCCATCAGGAGAGTGGACAGAGTATAGTTATGAGATAAACCCTGCTGAAAGTGGAGTTTACTACGTCGGTTTCCACGATAACACAGCAAAACCGAACCAGTATGCCATCGATCTTGACGACATTAAGATAACCAAGGGAAGTCTGCCAACCTCCCCAGATTCTGTGAGAAATGTTGCAGTAGTGGCTGCAGAACACGGCACGCTGGAAGCTACCATTTCGTTCCAAGTACCGACAACCACTATCAATGGGGAAACCCTTTCTTATGTGGACAGTGTGCAGATAGAGCGAGATGGCAATCTGATAACCACCTTGGGTCGGATGGATGCCGGCTCGCTGGGAACTTATTTGGACCAGGATGTGCCCACAGATGGATACCATACTTACCTTGTGACCTGCTATCTTGCTGACGAATATGGGCGGGGAGCATCGGCAATGTCATACATTGGGCAAGACGTACCTTGCAGTCCGAAGAATTTGCAGTTGCATGACAATGAATCTACAATACTCACAACGTGGGATTCAATTGCTGAAATTGGTGCTAATAAAGGATATGTCAACCCAAGTCAGACCAATGTCAGCATCTATCAAATTGTTCAAAGTAGCCAGGGAGTCCAAGTAGGTGATCTCATCGGAACGAGTAAGAATGGGGCTACGTCGCTCACCATCAGTTCCAACCCAGAAGTTTCCTCACAAGAGGGGGTACAAGAATTATTCTATGTAGCTGCTGCTGCCAACGGAAAAGCAGGAATGAGCAAATTCGTAGCCTCTACACCGATTGTCATCGGCCCGACGATTTACGCACCATTCAAAGAGACTTTCACTAATGCTGCGTTTGATAACAGATTCGCATATATCGAGGGTAACGACCAACTCAATAGCCGCAGTACACCAGCTACTTGGGATCTGACTGTTGAGCAGTCTTCAGACGATGACAATGGATCTGCACTTTGGGCACCTCATGGTCAGCCAGGCTACTCGCAGTACACCATTGAAAACGGCGACGAATGCGCACTCTGCCTACCCAAGGTGTCCATTGAAGAAATGGAAACCCCTGTACTCTATTTTGACTATTATGCCAAAGCGGGGGAGAAAGCCGAAATAAGAGTGGAGGCAATGAGACCCGACGGGTCGCAGGGCACAATTGGAGTTGTCGATCTTAGCAAAGGTACTGCAGATGGGTGGACACGCAATATGATGCCATTGCAGGACTTCATCAACAATCGCTATATCGTGATTAAATTTGTAGGCGTAAGTGAAGGCGACGATACCTATATCGGACTCGATAACATCAATGTCATTGACCAGCAGAAATATGATTTAAGCGGTCTTAAGTTGAACGTGCCTAAGCAAGTGACAGCCGGGAAAGAAGGGAAGGCTACACTGAAGCTCATCAACCTTGGGTCGGAAGAAGCCAACAACTTCGATATCGTTGTTTACAAAGACGACAAGGAACTGTTCCGCCAGGCCATAAACGATTATATCCCAGTACTGGGAGAAAAAGACATTGTCTTGAGTATTCCAACTAAGATAAATGATAAGGGAGACATTACCGTCAAGGCTGTCATTGACTATGATGCTGATGAAAACAAAGAAAATAATAGCCTGACCTCCACCATGACTGTAACAGCGTCGCAATATCCTGCAGTCACGTCGTTATCAGCAGATGCTACGAATGAGGGCAATCAGGTTAACCTTCAGTGGGGTAATCCGGAGATTGCACAGCCAGAAGAAGTCACCGAGAGTTTTGAGACGTATAGTCCCAACAGTACTGATCTTGGAGAATGGACTTCTGTGTGCGGTGATGACGGGAAAGCGCAGAATATTGATATCTATGTTAATTATGGATTGAAGGATACCAACTTTGCCTTTATGACATTCAATCCCAATGCTTCCAGCAAACGCATTAATGTGACTGAAGAGATACCAGGCTTAACACCCTATGATGGTGACCAATTCGCAGCAGCTGTCTATCACTTAGACAAGGCAGAGACAACTACGTTAGATGCTGACAACTGGTTGATCTCGCCACCATTGTCTGGTAATGCACAGAATATACAATTTTTTGCGTTCAACTACGCTTATCCAAATTATGTTTATAAGGAGAACTTTGATGTTCTCTATTCGACAACAGACAATGATACAACAAGCTTCAGGCTTATAGAACAGGATGTTGCCGATGGAGGATTTGCATGGAATCAAGGCCCGAACTGGAAAGAATTCAACATTGATCTTCCACAGGGAGCAACTTATTTCGCTATTCACCACAACACCAAACGCGAAGATGGGGCTTACCTATTCGGTATTGATAACGTAACGTTTGAGAAAGGATGTGTAGGTATTTGCGATCAAATTATTGGCTATAACCTTTATAGGGACGGCGAAAAGATAGAGAGCCTCGCAGAAGGGCAGATGGACTACACTGACAAAAATGTCACAGATGGCGAGCACACTTATAATGTTACTGTACTTTTTAAGGATGCAGTTGGAAATGTAAACGAGTCTCCGTTCTCAAACGATGCTGTTGTAATGGTGGCGAATGGTATATATAGCATTGCAGCCGATAGTCACGGACTCTACAATGTATACACGGCTGACGGTAAACTGATAATGTGCAATGCAAAATCGCTACACGGGTTGAAGCCGGGAGTCTACCTCATCAATAACCGCAAGTATATTATCCGATAAGCAGGTTAATACACTTTCTCTTATAAAGACAGATGCCATTCCTTTCCGTATCTCTTTTCGGAAAGAGATGGCATTTGTTTTGCCTGTCTTTGTTTTGTGTACATTAATTTTTTTCTCAACTTCCTCTTACAAATTAAAGAGACGAGAGAACACAAATCGATGAATACCGTAAGAGAAAGATCTTTTCTTATTTTTTGTTTCTCCATAGCATAGGTGTTTAAAAAAAGTCGTATCTTTGTCTGTGTTTTCTAAATGTATAGATGATCATGGACATGTATTCCCGTTCCCTTCACAAACTACTATTGCTAATTGTCTTGCTGCAGTGTCCTTTCAAGTTGATTGCAAGTGCCGATTACAGTCTGCATGTCCACCGAGTATTTTCACAATTCAATAATGTACAGTTGATTAGAAAAGCAGAGCATTACGAGCGAAAAGGTATGATTGACAGCACGTTGCTTTGCTACACGATTATTGCAAATAGGTATAAGCCCGAAAGCAACGACAAGCATAAACTATGGCAGTCGTGTAAAGCAATGGGGCAACTTGGATACCTGTACGGTTACTACAACTACAATTACGAGAAATCTTATTACTACCTGTTGCGAGCTCGCAGGATAGGTGAGCAGTATCACCTGACAGACCTTTTGCCTAACATCTATATGAGTACGGCAATTCTCTCGCAGATTAACAGCCTGTTTGTCAAGGATACTTCTTCAGAGACTACTGCCATGACAATGAACCGAAAAGCGATAGCTGCGGCATGGAAGGCAAAAAACTGGGAAACCTATGTCAACGCAATGCTCAATATGATTAATTTTGCGTACAGCAACCATGCTTTAAGCAAAATCCGTAAAGAAATAGATTGGTTTGTAAGCCATCCCATACCAAAAGAAAAGACTATGTATGCGTTCACGCGGCATCTATGTCTGGCGCTTCTTTCCTCTTCGCACCACGACTATGTGAGAGCCCAGCATGAGCTTGACGCTATGGAAAACATCTGTGCCCACTTTGGAAAAGGACAATATCCGCTCAGTCAACAATGCTTGTTCATGGTATATGCCAACAAAATAGAATTGTTTATGCAGCAAGGCCTTTTTCCTCAAAAGCGTATGGAATGCTTACGCTATGCAACAAAACTTGAGAAGATCGCCCAAAATGCCATGACAAGAGACTATAGGCAATCGGCCTATGAAGTAATTCAACAGCTCTATATGAAATTAGGAGACACTCGGAAGGCAGAACAGTATGAATTGAAAGCCTTGCGTGTCAAGGATACTATCATTGTTGCCAGCAAGCTCTCTGGTATCAAGGAGGCAAAGTTCATGAATGATTTACAGGCGGTACAAAATCACATGAATGAGGTAGAGCGGAAAAGTAAAGAGCTCCATCAGAAACTCGCCATCTCATGTGGGTTTTCTGTAGTTATCTTAGTACTCTTTATCGGTCTGCAAACTTTATATCTGAAAATCAGGAACAAAAATCGTGTACTATATACAAGTAATCTGGAAGCATTGGAGAATGACAAGGAAAACCGTCAGATTATAGAGCAATATCGTGCGGAGGTGGACTTGTTGCGGAGTCAAGTGCAGAAAGATACCGGTGAGCATAAAAAGTATAAAACCATCAAATTGAGTGAGGAAAGGCAGCAAAGGATACATGAAGCAGTGAGAGGTGTACTGGAAGACACAACTATCATTTGTTCACAAGATTTTTCTCTCGCTGTACTCTCCGAAAAAGTTGGAGAAAACACTACCTATGTTTCACAAGTAATCAATGAACGGTTTCATAAGAATTTCAGCACGCTGTTAGGCGAATACCGCGTGCGGGAAGCATGCCGGATTTTCAATGACCCTACACAGGCCATGAAGTTCACTATTGAGGCTGTAGGAATAAGCGTAGGCTTTAAGTCACGAACCAGTTTCGTCAACACTTTTAAGAAGAACGTTGGTCTCACACCGTCAGAATACATTAGAATGGGACGTGAATATGGGCGGACGGGCAGCAGCAAGGGTTAAACACGTTCAGAATAATTATAAGTAACATTTGAAAAGGCAAGGAGGAACGACTTCCCTGCCTTTTTTGTTAGCTTTGCAGCCAAAAATAAAGTATTCTATTAATTCAAGACAAGTATGAAAAAGTTTGCATTACTCGTTATGGTCGCACTGATACAGCTTACACAAGCATCGGCACAACGGCCATTTGTTCCTTATGAAAAACCGTTGGCCAGACAAGGTATTATGTCGTGCGCTCCGATGAAAAAAAGTTTGCGTAAGGCAGATCTCAATTACAATCAACGGCTGGTTGGTTATTATGTCACGGACGACTATGACAATGCGCTTGGCCTTGCAGCTTATCCTGGCGAGCAACTCGCTGGAGCCATGCTGGAGCGTACGGACTTCTCCAACTACATCGGAGCAAAAGTGGTGGGAATGCGGTATGCGCTGGGAAGCGATGCCTCTGCAAATGCTGTACTTGTCTATGCGGGTAATTCTATGAGACAACTTGATCTGAAGGCTTCAAGCGAGCAAGTTACCTCGAACCAAGGGTGGAACACGGTGATGTTTCCAGCAGACAAGTGCTTTGAGATTGCCGACTCAATCAATGCGATGTTGATCGCCTACGGCTTCACTCAGACCACGGGCAACTATCCTATCTGTGTTTATTCCAAGGGACCCGCCCGCAACCTGTACGTTTATGCCAACGTTCCAGTGTCAGATGGTGGAAACGGAGAGGGGTGGTACAACATGGGCAGCAAATATGGAGCTGTTTCTATACAGTTGATAGTAGAAAGTGATAAGTTCCCCAAAGACGCTGTAACACCTCAGGATTTTGGAAGTTTCTATACCAGTGTTGAGGGTGAGGTGATTGTACCCGTCACCTTTCTCAATAATGGCGCTAAGCTGGAGAGTATAGACTACATGGTTTCCATAGACGGTGTTGATGGAATGGAGCAGCATCTGTCAATAGACCACCCTTTGGGTGCTGGCGGAGCTATAACGATGGGCATACCCTTCAAAGGCGCACAGTCTGTTGGCACACAGAATGTGCAGCTCAAAGTGACTAAAGTAAACGGGCAACAGAATGAGTCGCAAGACAATTCTGCAAGTGGAACGATGGTAACCTTGTCCAAGGCTCTTCCAAAAAGTGTTGTAGTAGAGACCTACACAGGGACTGGAGAGGGATTTGCCCCGCGAGGAATTGCAGGCATGGAACACCTGCGAGCAATGTATGAAAACCAATGTTTGGCTATCAATATCCATCAAGCCACAACCAACGATATTATGCAGTGTGAGGACTATGCCGATTTGGGATTTACCGAAGTTCCGTCGTCTATCATCAACCGTTCAGGCAAGATTGTCGACAGCTACTACGGGGAAATGTACAGTGGTATAGATGTTGACTTTGGGTATGCGCTGAGTGGCTTGCCGCTCGTAGGAGTAGATGTAACAGGGGAGTGGAGTCAAGACTCTACTTTCATTACGGCTACAGCCAATGTCGAAGCGCTGTCTGATGGCGATTACGACATCTGCTTTGTGCTAACTGCCGATAGCCTGACAGGAACCACATCCCGGTGGAGGCAACATAACTATTACTATCAGTTTGATAAAGATGAAGTGGGCGCTTCTAATGACTCGTTGTTGGCACAGTTCTGCAAAGGAGGTGAATATGGACAGGAAGCCTTCCAATGGACATTCAATGACGTTCTCATCGGAAGCAGTTACCAACAATCTGTCAATCAAGCTACGTTGGGACATATCAACGAGGGGGATATCGTGAGCAAAAGTTATCAATTAGACATGCCTAAGGCTCGTCAACTACTCAAGGCTATCAAGAAAGAAAAAGTTTCTGTCACGGCCATTGTTATGGATAAAAGCGGAAAAGTAGTCAATGCGGCACGACACCACATGACTGCCTACGACCCTACAGGAATCTGTAGTGCGCCTGAAGATAGCCCTGCTTGTGTCAAAGCTATTTATAACTGTGCAGGACAACGTGTTGCTGAATCTCAGCATGGTCTTGTCATCGTTCAGTATAGTGACGGAAGAGTAAAAAAGATCATGAGATGAGACTGTAAAAGAGCCTTGAAAGTAAATGCCTCAATATAGCATTCAATAATAAAGAGGGAATATGACAACAAAAAGAGTGACTCAACAAGTCACTCTTTTTGTTGTCCTTCAATGCTTTGAAAACACCTAAGATTATCTGCTGCACAAGTGTTGGGGCAGATCTTCTTTGCTATAGACTTTCAGCAGCTTAGCCGATTTCAATCTGACGCTCGATTTTCTTCTCTTTCTCACAGCATTGTTTCGGCATGGTGATGGTCAGCATACCATGCTCCACCTTTGCTGCAATCTTGTCCTTGTCAATGTCATCAGGCAGTGTGTACACCTGCTGATAGTTGGCATAGCTGAACTCACGGCGCAGATAATGGTTCTTCTTCTCTTCCTCCTTCTGCTCTGTCTTGTTCTCTATTGAGACCTCGAGATTGCCGTCGGCATCAATGTTCACCTTGCAAGAATCCTTCTTCACACCCGGAATGGCAACCTCCATGGTGTAGGCATTGTCATCTTCCTTCACATTGACTGCGGGTGCTGTGGCCTTTGCCTTAGGCATCCAATCGTTGTTGAAGAAATCATCAAACGTTGTTGGAAACCAAGTGTTAGAATTCAAAACTGGTAACATAATAACCTCCTATTTTATTTTTCTTTTATTCTACTTTTGAGCTTCGAGCTTCTCGTGGCTTCTTGCAGCCTCTTGGAGCTTTCCGCTTTCATGGTTTCTTCACGCAACCTTCGTGCCATTCAACGCTTTCATGTCATGTCGGCAGCAAGGTATAATAATTTTAATCCTTCCCGACAGGATGGCAACACTGTTTCTCTCACAGTGTCAGCCTACAACCGTACATCCACCTTTGCTCCCAAGGTCATGAAGTGCATATACTCCTTGCTGCCACTGCTTGCGGGACCTTGTAGGTTATAGTCAAGGAAAAGGCTTCCCGCAAGACGCGAACGAATTTGGTAGTTTAGCGCAATCCCTGTGCCCGCAGCGAGCACATGACGGTCGCCGACCGCCACTCCGTTGATATGGGTATTGGCATACCGCACGCTGCCCACAATCAGTTTGCTCCCCAAACTCCACCGCGGCATCAAAGGGAGGGAGAAGTAAGGGCCTGCCATGACGCTATTGAAGTTGAAGGTATGTTCTGGGGCCTCATTCGTATTGACGATATATTGCAGATTAGACACGGAAGCTCTTCCTCCCAACCCGATATTGCGGCTGAAGAACCAAGCCCCTTCCAGACCTATTGTTGTGCCTGTGGAGGTCTGAAGCTCATTGTCTTCGTTCAAGTCATACTTGCTCATCGGCAGGTTGAACCCCATGTATAAGCCTATAAAAGAAGGCCGCTCACGATAAAACACCAGATTGTTATCACTCACTGCACGATGGTTAAGCCCGCGATCTTTGCAGATAACATCGGCCAACCAGTATCCAAACTCTGTGGCCATGATGCCCACTCCAGCACCCACCATCACGTCGCTCAGCCAGTGTTTGTTGTTCGCCACCCGCATAAGTCCTGTCGCAGTGGACACGGCGTATGCGCCAACGCTTATCCAAGGGCTTTTGTATCCATATTCCTTGCTGAGCATCGTGGCCGTCATAAAGGCAGTGGCCGTATGGCCAGAAGGAAAGCTGTGGCTGTCCGAACCATCTGGGCGCACGACGTGGGTCATCCTCTTCAGCCCCTGCACCGTACCGGCCATGATGGCCACGGAGAAGGCGTCGCTCAGCAACATCCGTCCCCAGGAGCTTCTGCTTTCCACACCTGCCGCCTTCATGCCCACCATCACGGCTGCCGGAAGAAACTGGGTGTAATTGTCCAAGGGTCTCTTGAACTTAGGCATAAAGTCGTTGCGCAGTTTCCGAAACTTTGTGTCTTGATGTTTTTCTATCAACCCTCCGACAATCAGTGGTGCGCCAATGTACGTGGCTTGAAACCATTTGGCCTGCGACAGCCGGTCTGCAAACGGCTTCTTTCCTATGGTATCGGCAGGCAAGCAACTGGTGTCGGCTTGGGCAAACGCCCCAAGGCTTACCAACAGCAGGCAGCCTGAAAAAACAATCTGCTTCAACATTCCTTTAAGGTCGATTCTAAAAACAGGAGCTTTTGTCATGCGACGCCTCGCCATCTGTTCACGCTTTCTCCTCAGACTCCTTTCGCTGATTGGCCGAAAAAAGGCTGAAGTTGACGCTGCCGTAGCTTCTGTGCTCCACGAAATGGGGGTGATGGGAGAAGTCGTTGTGCTTGCCATGCTCGAAGATGAGCAGACCGCCAGGCTTCAACAAGCCTCCATTGATGACCAGATCGGGCACTGTGGGCAGCTCGGGAAGCGCGTAGGGAGGGTCGGCGAATACCAAATCGAACGTTTCATGGCACGACTTGATAAACCGAAACACGTCGCCGCGGATGAGAAAATGGTTATGCGCACCGATTTTATCGATACACTGTTGGATGAAGCGGGCATGGTCGCGGTCCTTCTCCACGCTCACGACGCGGCTGCATCCGCGGGAGAGCAGTTCGAGCGAGATGCTCCCGGTGCCCGAGAAAAGGTCAAGAGCTGAGGCTTCGTCCAAATCCAGGTAGCCACGGATGACGTTGAAGATGTTCTCCTTGGCGAAATCAGTTGTCGGCCGCGCCTTGAATGTGCGGGGAATTTCAAAATGACGCCCCTTGTAGAGGCCGGTGATGATGCGCATGGGATAATACTTTTTATGGGATAATCAGGTGCTCCAAATAACTTGATAGTGAATAGTCTCTGCCCAAAAAGGTCGCATGGCCGTGCCGGAAGTGGGGGAGCGTTGGGCAGTATGATCTGCATGATATGCGCCAATGCGCTGGGCGGGCAGTATATTATAGGTATGGCATGGTGCTGTTTGGGTGTCAAGCAGATGTCGTCTCATTCAGCGCGCACTACTGTTCGCATCCCTCAGCTGCCTCGGAAGACCCATTCAAAGTGGTGCTCCGCCATCCGTCCTCGTCGAGATAGGCTGCCTTGAGGTCGTAGGGTATGTCAGGGCGCTTCGCCATGGCAATGTTGCGGAAGTCAGCTTGTGGGGGTATCGCCACCACACGGCGCACATATTGGCGCAGCTGCGTGCAAAGTCCGCCATTGTCGTCCACTTCGCCGACAAGGTGAAGCTCATCCTTCTCTGCGTTCATGCCCAGCTGCCGCCAGACGTAAAGCAGATAGTAGAGCGCGTCTTGGTCGTTGGGTGCGTCGAAAGTATTGCAGAACTTAAACCGCCCCTGGGCAAAGCTGAACACGCACACCTGCTTCCCGAAGAAGTAAGCGAACAGCTTATGCCGCGGTCCGACAAAGTTACGCTTGTAGAGATGGGTCCACACCGGCTCGCAGAGCGGTGCGATGCGGATGTCCTCGAAGTGGTCTTTCAGCACCATCAACAGGTCTTTGTTCACCGCAAAGGCCGACACGCAGCCCAGAGAGGACAGCCGTCGGCACACCACCTCTTCGCTACTCTCTGTTGCAAAGGTGTACTGGAAGAGCGTTGCATACTCCTCGGCCACATACTCCTCCTCCGGGATGAGCAGTACGGGGGCATCCGTGAGCACGAGCACACGGCGGTAGCCACTCTTCAGCAGCTCCGACTGGAGAAAGGCCTCACGCAAGTTGGCGGCCGGAGAGATGCCATTGTTCAGCTCGTAAGGCTCATAGACAATGCTCCCCCGCGACTGTGGGTCGCCCACTGAGGCCGACCAGTTGCCGCGAGTCATGCGGAGGGTCAGCCGAAGCATCTTGTCGGATGGATTGCCGTTGCTTGCCATGATGTGGGCAAAGTTACACATTTTCTGCCATATATGCAAAATCGACAACCGGGCGATACCCCTTGTTGCCGTTTTTTTGTAACTTTGCAGTTGCTTCTTTATCATTCACTCTTAGAGAAAAATGCTCAGTGACGAGATTATCCATCAGATACTGAGGACTTTCCGCCTCTCCCCTACGGCCGACCAGCAGCGTGCCGTGGAGACATTTGCAAACTTTTTGCTCGACCGCGACAGCCGAAGTGTGATGATTCTCCGTGGGTCGGCGGGCACGGGCAAGACGGCCTTGGCCAGTGCGATGGTCCGGACGATGCGGCAAATGGGGCAGCGGGTCGTCCTCCTTGCCCCGACCGGCCGTGCGGCCATGGTCTTTTCGCTCCATGCAGGGATGCCTGCGTCGACCATTCACCGCCGCATCTATCGTGAGCAGGCGTTCGCTGGACCCGACGGAATGTTCAGTCTTAATGCCAATCTGACCTCCGACACGCTCTTTATTGTCGATGAGGCTTCGATGATAGCCAACTACGGCAGTCACGAGTCGGCCTTCGGGAGTGGCCGGCTGCTCGACGACCTTGTGCGTTTCGTCTATGGCGGCCATGCGTGCCGGCTCATGCTCATCGGCGACCGGGCGCAGTTGCCGCCGGTAGGCGAGCAGGAAAGTCCGGCCCTGAGTGACGATGTGCTCGAGGGAATGGGCCTTGCCCCTTGCTCCTGCGACCTCGACGAGGTGCTGAGGCAGGGCAATGAATCGGGCATTTTGGCCAATGCGACGACCGTGCGGCAGCTTATCGAGCGCGACACGGCCTCGATGTTGCCGCGCATCAGCGTGAAAGGATTCGCCGACGTGGCCATTGTGTCGGGTGACGAGCTGATTGACACGCTGGCATCGTCATACTCCGAGGTGGGGGAGGACGAGACCATGGTCATTACGCGGAGCAACAAGCGGGCCAACATCTACAACCAGGGCATCCGCAGGACGGTACTCGACAGGGAGGACGAACTGTCCACGGGCGACATCGTGACGATCGTGCGCAACAAGTATCTTGACGGGGAGCAGCAGAAAACCATGCCAATGCTCGCCAATGGAGACCGTGCGCGCATCGTAAGGGTAAGGAACACCCGCCAGCTCTATGGGTTCCACTTTGCCGACATCACGCTTTCCATGCTCGACTATGGCGGCGTGGAGATCGATACCACCGCCGTGCTCGACACACTCCGCTCCGACGCTCCCTCCCTGACGCGGCAACAGGATGAGGAGCTGTTCCAACGGGTGGCCGAAGACTATGCCGACGTGCCAAGAAAGGCTGACCGAATGAAGATGTTGCGTGCGGACGACTACTACAATGCGCTGCAAATCAAGTTTGGCTATGCCGTCACCTGTCATAAAGCACAGGGCGGGCAGTAGGCGCATGTGTATATTGACCAAGGCTACATGACCCAGGAAATGCTCACGCCCGACTACCTCCATTGGCTCTATACGGCCTTCACTCGTGCCACAGAACGGCTCTATCTGGTCAACTGGCCAAAGGAACAGCTCAGCGAGGAGTGATAGATGCCGGATGTGGGAGGGCAATCACCGACAAGCAACAGGGAAGAAGAGACTGCTCGTAAAGGTTGAGTCTTTGCCGGATTTCGGCTCATAGGTGCTGCGAAATTTCTTACCCCAAAAGACTTGCCCAGCTGTTCCGATGAGGAGAAGCAGAGATAAAAAACAATCGGCCATTAGATAGGAACAGGCAATAAGACGAAGACTCTTCCATCTTTCTTCTCAATAAATAGAATTTGCACACATGGAAATAACAGTAGAATATTTAGAAAAGGCTTTTGACCGTTGCAACCAGCTCTGTTTTCAAGGGCGTTTGCCAAGGCCGAGACTGACTTTGTCAAAGGCCGTCACACGGTTGGGATGCCTGAAATATGCCATGGAGCGCAGGCAGGGGAGAACCCTGCTGCACAGTTTCAGCATCTCTATCTCGACGGCTCATGAACTCAGTGCCGAGCAGTTGGACGACGTGATCATCCACGAAATGATCCACTATTTCATCGCTTACCACGGTTTAAGGGACAATGCGCCGCACGGACGGATCTTTCAAAGCATCATGGAGAGCATCAATCGGGAGTATCACCGGCACATACGGGTGGCCGTACATCAGGGGGATAGGACGGCCGTCGGCGTGGATGGGCAGGACTCTGGGGCGTGGGGAGAGCTTGCTGGACAATGTAAGCGGCAGCCCCCTTACTTCGTAATGGCTCTTCAGACCCTGGATGGCCACTACTACCTTTCGTCGGTGGCAGCCGCCTCGGTGGAGGAACTGAGGAGGAAGGCTGGCAGTCAGAAGCACTTCAAGCAAGTCCGCTGGCTGGTGAGCGAAGACCCAGTGTTTGGCAACTACCCCCGTGTGAGGACGTTGCGCGGTGTCGAAGTGCCCCGTCAGGAGTTTGAACGGGTGGTCAAGGCGGCCGCTCCGCTTCAAGATGCGTGAGACAGTGGGCTGGAAGGCGCTGCAATAGGGCCTCTATTTGTCTTGAACGGATTTAGCTTGTCATTTTTTTTGTGAATGAAAACATGACAAGCTAAATCCGTTCAAG
>DLLX01000015.1:45298-45980 GCA_002479145.1 Prevotella sp. UBA7551
GATTTGCATTTAATATTGGTGAAAAACAGCCGCGAAAGTCTTTTTTTAACCATTCCTTAACTGTAAATTGTTGATAATCGGAAAAATGTTCGTACCTTTGCACCCCGATTATGGACTTAGCTGACCTCCATATAGACCTGAAAGGCTTGGAATATGGCCGCACTGAGCGTACGCTGAGCCTGGACGATGCTTACTTCGAGGCGATAGATGCGCCTGAAGTGAGAAGGGGAAGACTTTCTGTAAGGATTGGTATCAATCGCACTAAGCAAGACAACTTCCTTCTCGACTTCCACATTACGGGCTTCGTCACAGTCAGTTGCGACCGGTGTCTGGAGGATATGGAGCAGCCCATCGAGGCTGAGGAGCACCTTGAGGCTAAGTTTGGTGAGGAAAGCTCAGAGGATGACGACTGTGTGACGGTGGCCGAGGACGAAGGAATACTCGATGTCGCATGGCTCATCTACGAGTTTACGGAGCTCGCCGTCCCCGTCAGGCACGTGCATGCACCTGGAAAATGTAACCCTGCCATGATACGATTGCTCGAGGAGCACTCGGCCGTCCGAAGCGGAGAGGGAGACGAGAAGGCCACAGACCCGCGCTGGGCAGCGCTCGCACAGCTCAAAAACAAGAATTAAAAAGAACAAAAAACAGATTAAAGAATTATGGCACATCCTAAAAGAAG
>DLLX01000031.1:0-467 GCA_002479145.1 Prevotella sp. UBA7551
CTGAAGGATTGTTTTGCGCAAAGGTAGGCAAAAAACTCCGTTTGGGCAAATCTTTCCGCAAGATAAGTCCCGCCTTCTTCAGTCATGCGCAGCCGCAGGACTTACGGTTTATCCGGCCTTGTGGGAGGAAAGGGGCTTGACGTGCTCACTTTAGGTCGTACTGCACGTTGCCATAGGCGAAAATGAAGGGGTAGAAGAAGCCCCTGACGAGTCCCTTGAAACCGTGGACGTGCTTGTCATAGTACACCGAACGTCGGTGCTTCATGCAGAGCCAGCAAAGGCGGAGCAAGGCAAAGGGACTGCCGCTGAGCAGACATCGGCTCATCGTATGGGCCAGCCTGTACTCCGGCGCAGTGGTATGGGCGTAGATGTATTGGTAAAGCGTGCGCCAGTTGGGCTTTCGTTGCAATCCGTGGTAGTTGCGCCAGCCATAGAGATAAGGCTGCCAAGTGGCCTTTCCTGCGCCC
>DLLX01000031.1:484-4993 GCA_002479145.1 Prevotella sp. UBA7551
CCGTTCCGCCGCCAAGTGTCTGATTTTCGACGGCACAAGCCGATAACTCGTGTTGCCGATGCCAGTTCAGCGGGCGATCGACCATGACGATTCCGCGATGGAGTTGGGCACAGATGGCGAGACTCCAGTCGTAATGAATGTGGTCAATCCAGTACTCATCGGTCTGGATAAAGTCGCGCCTGAGCAGCATCGTATGGCCCGCAAAGCCACCGAAGAGCAGTGCCTCAAGGCTGTATTGCGGGCTTACAACGTGGCTCTGCGAGGGCGTGCGACCCCGCAAATGAGTCGAGAAGCAGATGTCGTGCGGCCCGATATGGCCGACGAGCACTTCTATTTTGTCCTTCATCCACACGTCGTCCTGGTCGCTGATGGCCACAAAGTCGCCCTTGGCGCGCATCGCCGCCGACTTGAAATTGAGATTGAAACCGAGGTTGTGGGCGTTTCTTGTCACCTTGACATAAGGAAACCGCCGGGCATAGTCCTCACAAATGGCCACCGTATCGTCCGTAGAGCCATCGTCTTGCACGATGACTTCGAGCAACGGATAGGTTTGCCCGACGATGGAGTCGAGCTGTTCGCGGATGTACCGCGCACCATTGAAGGTGCAAAGAATGATGGAGACTGTAGGCTTATTCATCTATTTTCCTCGCAGTATCTGTTATATCTTGAAGGTCTGACGGCACTTGTGCACCCGCTGCCTCTTTCGTTTTCCGGCGCAGGACGAAGTCCATACACTCCTGAAGTATCTTCGCTCCTGCCACCCGCATGACGACATAGTAGAGCAGGGCGGCCAGGACTATGCGCGAAAGGAGCAGCGCCCAGGGGGCTTGGAGGGGCGAAGTGGCCCACCCCGTGGCCACCATGACGAGGGCTGCAGCCACCCCAAACGGCACGGTGTCGCGCAGAAAGGACAGCAGGCGGTAGCCTATCGTCCGTGCGCCGAGCAAGAGCCACACAAAAGTCCAGACGATATTGAGGGCCACCGCACCCACAATCATCGTGCGGATGCCGAGCGGATAGAGCACGGTCATGGACACAATCTGAAGCAATCCCAGCGCAACGGTGCTCCCAAGGTACACCCCGGAGCGGCCTTGGCTGATGATAAAGTCGGACAAAAGGGTGGAGATGGGCAGGAATGCGCCGCCGATGCAGAGGATTTCGAGGTAGGACGCACTCTGAATCCACTTCTCCGTGAGCGTGATGAGGATGAACTCGTGGGCCACCAAGCCGAAGCCGAGTACCAAGGGGAAGGAGAGGAAGGCCGTGAAGCGCACCAACTTGCGCAAAGCGGCAAGCTGTCGCAATGGGTTATCGCGCAGATTGACCATCACCGGCTGCGTAACCGCACCCAGCATGCCCTGCAACAGGTAGATGACCTTGGAGTTCCACTGATACGCCTGGTTGTAAAGGCCCGTCGCCCGGGCGGAGAAATAATGGCCCAACAGGATGTTGAGCACGTTGTTGTTGATTTGGGTGATGACCGTCGATGCGACTATCTTGAAGCCGAAGCGGAACATTCGCCTCACGGGTTCGGGGTCGAAGCTCAGCGATGGCCGCCATCCCGCGATGCGCCAGTAGAAAATCGTGTTGAGAAGTATATAGGTATTGGTCTGCGTAGCCAGTGCCCAGTAGCCGAATCCCTGCCATGCCATGACGCTGCCGAGCAGCGACGAGGCGAGCACGGCGGTGAGGTTGGCCTTCGTGCGCTGCTTCACCAGGAGGCGCTTCTGCATCAATGCCGACTGGACCACGCCGGGTGCCGAGAGCACAAACGACAGGAAGGCGTAGCGGCAGAGCGGCACGAGGCGCGGCTCATGGTAGTAGCGGGCGATGACGGGGGCAAGGAAAAAGAACAGCACATAGCAGCTGACCGCCACGGCGATGTTGAACCAGAAGACGCTGTTGCAGTCTCGGTCGGTGGGTTGCTCCAGGTTGACGATGGCACGCCCCAGCCCTGACTCCTGAAGGGCGTTGGCAATGACGCTGAAGATGGCTATCATGGCCATCATGCCATAATCGCCCGGCGTGAGCAGACGCCCCAGAACGATGCCGAAGATTAGTCCGACGAGCTGCATCCCGCCGTTGTCTATCGCGCCCCAGAGCAGGCCGCGCGCCGTCTTTTCCTTCAAACTGCTTGCCATTGTTCGTGTTGATGCGTTGCGACGGCGGACACCCAGACTCCTGACGGCTGCCGTTGCGTCGGACTGCAAAGGTAAGGCTATTTCTCATTTCATCCAAGAAAGCGGGACGGTATTGTGTCGTAGGTGACGTAAACCAGAGTCTGATAGGCGGGCCTCTGGACGGCTTGCTTTTGCCGATTTTGTCCTATTCTTTCGCAGTACGTATTCTTTCGCCCTGCAATAGGGCCGATATGACCTTGCAAAACAGGCTCTTTCACCTCGTGATTCAGCCTCTTTCGCAGCACGATTCAGGCCCTATTGCAAGCCGATTTTACGCATTTCCAAGTGCTTATCTGTCAATGAGTTACACCCGTCACGTCAAGACATGGTAGCAAAAAGTCCTCCAAGCCACCCTCCAACGGCACATAGCAATGTAAAAAACATTCCTAACGCACAAGGCCGACGGCTGCCCCATCCCAACGATCCAGTTGACACAAAAGCACATCAGTGGCGCTGATAAGCGCACATTGCCCAAGTATGGACGTTAAATATTCATAAAAAGACCAAGTAGGGAGGCCCACGACAATACCCTCTCCTATAAAATATGTAACTTTGCAATCCGACTTTGGCAGCTTGCTTAGAAGCTGTCGGGCTGGGTAGTGTTAATAGTCGTGCCTTTGGCCGGACACGATGGTTAGTGAATCTGCCGGGCAGTCGCAGCGGGAATAATGCTGGATGGTCTCTTTTAGACTGGAGGCGCCGTGAGGTTTCCGCTATAATCAATCAAAATTAAAAGACGTTTTTTAGTAGTTATTCAAAAATCTTTATGGACACTTTAAGTTACAAGACTATTTCCGCCAACAAGGAAACAGCGAAAAAAGAGTGGGTGGTTGTCGATGCTACCGACCAGGTGGTCGGCCGCCTCTGCTCGAAAGTGGCTAAGTTGCTTCGTGGAAAGTACAAGCCCAACTTCACTCCGCACGCCGACTGCGGGGACAATGTGATTATTATCAACTCCGAGAAGGTGGTATTCACCGGCAAGAAGGAGACGGATAAGATCTATACGCGCTATACTGGTTATCCCGGTGGTCAGCGTTTCAACACTCCAGAGGAGCTTCGCAAGCGCAGATTCGGTATCGACAAGATGCTGCGTCACGCCATCAAGGGCATGCTTCCCAAGGGTTCGCTGGGCCGCTCGCTGATGGATAACCTCGTTATCATCGAGGGAGCTGACCTCCAGGGCCATGAGGCACAGAAGCCAAAGGCCATTGATATTAACCAGTACAAATAATCACAAACGTAGATAAGCATGGAACTTATTAATGCAATTGGCCGCCGCAAGAGTGCCGTGGCGCGCGTATATCTGTCGGAGGGTACCGGCAAAATCACCATCAACAAGAAGGACCTCACCAAGTTCTTCCCCTCTGCTATCCTGCAGTACGTCGTGAAGCAGCCGCTTCAGCTGCTCGGCGTGGAGGGACAGTATGACATTAAGGCCAACCTCGACGGCGGTGGGTTCACCGGTCAGAGCCAGGCACTGCGCCTTGCCATCGCCCGCGCGCTGGTAAAGGTCAACGCAGAGGACAAGAAGCAGCTCAAGGATGCCGGATTCCTCACCCGCGACAGCCGTGCCGTGGAGCGCAAGAAGCCGGGTCAGCCCAAGGCTCGCGCACACTTCCAGTTCAGTAAGCGTTAATCGCTGGAAGCAGATTCGTTTAGTATCTAAACCGGCAAGACCCGATGTGTCGGCATATCGACTACTTGCAGGTTGATTCTGGACAAGAGAATTAAAAAAGAACGTAAACAAACAAAAGAAAAACAGCAAAATGTCAAGAACAAGTTTTGACCAATTACTGGAGGCCGGCTGCCACTTTGGCCACCTCCACCGCAAGTGGAACCCTGCCATGAAGCCCTATATCTACATGGAGCGCAACGGCATCCACATCATTGACCTCCACAAGACCGTCGCCAAGATAGACGAGGCAGCAGAGGCTTTGAAGGGTATTGCAAAGCAAGGCAAGAAGATTCTTTTTGTCGCTACTAAAAAACAAGCCAAGGAAATCGTCGCCGAGAAGGCCGCTTCCGTCAACATGCCGTTTGTAAGCGAGCGTTGGGCCGGCGGTATGCTCACCAACTTCCCCACCATCCGCAAGGCTGTCAAGAAGATGACCAACATCGACAAGCTCATGTCCGACGGTACTTTCGACAACCTTTCCAAGCGCGAGCTGCTGCAAATCAGCCGCCAGCGCGCCAAGTTGGAGAAGAACCTCGGCTCCATCGCCGACATGACCCGTCTGCCGAGCGCACTCTTTGTCGTCGACGTGATGAAGGAACACATCGCCGTTAAGGAGGCCAACCGTCTGGGAATCCCCGTGTTTGCCATCGTCGA
>DLLX01000031.1:5105-6262 GCA_002479145.1 Prevotella sp. UBA7551
CTCTCCGCCGTCTGTGGCGCTATCGCCGAAGGATTGGAGGAGCGCAAGGCCGAGAAGGCTGACGAAAAGGCTGCCGCAGAGCAGGCTGAGGAAGCCTCAGAAACCCGTCCGCGCCGCAATGCCCGCCGCGCCCGCCGCGAGGAAGCACCCGCAACGGAGCAGGCAAAGGCAGAAAAAGCCGAGGAAGTGAAGCCCGAAGAGCCCAAGGCTGAGGAGGCAAAGGCTGAGTAATCAGAGACTCCTACGAAACGTTTCAAAGGACCATACATTAACGAAAGGAACAGATAATTATGGCTTATAAACCAACAATGGACGACATCAAGAAGCTGCGTGCCATGACGGGCGCAGGACTTGGTGACGTGAAGAAATCTCTCGTCGAGGCAGAAGGCGACTTCGACAAGGCTAAAGACTTGCTCCGTGAGCGCGGACTGGCTATCGCCGCCAAGCGTTCTGACCGCGAAACTTCTAACGGATGCCTGCTCGTGAAGCAGGTGGAAGGCTTTGCCGCAATGGTGGCAGTGAAGTGTGAGACCGACTTCGTGGCCAATGGGAAGGACTTTGTCGCCATGGTGCAGGAGATTCTCGACAAGGCGGTGGAGAATCGCTGCAAGACTCTTGATGAGGTGAAGGCGCTGAAGCTCGCCAATGGCGACGATGCCGTCACGGCTGTGCAGCAGCGTTCGGGCATCACGGGGGAGAAGATGGAGCTGGATGGCTACAACTTCCTCGAGGGAGACAACCTCTACGTCTATGATCACATGAACCGTCACACCCTCGCTACCATCGTTCGGCTCTCCGAAAGCAACGAGGAGGCTGGACATAAGGTGGCCATGCAGGTGGCTGCCATGAAGCCGATTGCCCTCAATGAGGACGCTGTGCCCCAGAGTGTGAAGGACGATGAGCTGAAAGTGGCCATCGAAAAGACCAAGGAAGAGCAGGTGGAGAAGGCCGTTGTCAACGCTATCAAGAAGGCAGGAATCAATGCCAACCTCGTAGATAGCGAGGATCACATCGAGTCCAACATCAAGAAGGGATGGCTTACCCAAGAGGATGCCGACAAGGCGCGCGAGATTCGCACCAAGGTTAGCGCTGAGAAGGCTGCCAATCTGCCCGAGCAGATGGTTCAGAACATTGCCAAGGGACGTCTCAACAAGTTC
>DLLX01000031.1:6383-6652 GCA_002479145.1 Prevotella sp. UBA7551
CCGCCGCTACTCCCTCTCTGCTGAGTAATCAGACCATTTTCCGTTGAAAGCGCGCTCACTTTTATGGGAGCGCGCCCCGGATATAGTGAATATGATTTGTCCTCAACCTGCCAAATATCATGGGTAGGATGAGGACAAATCTTTTTTATGATATATCTTGTCTATGGAGCAGCCTGGATGGAGAGGCAAGTGCGGCGGAGACATCAACTGACCCGAGCAGAACCGCTCTATATTTGTAATTATTACTAAATGCTGATAAAAAGCCTTTA
>DLLX01000031.1:6657-12560 GCA_002479145.1 Prevotella sp. UBA7551
ATACACCTGTTGCTTTCTTGTAGTATTCAAAAACTATACCTACCTTTGTGCTGTCAAACGATAACATTTTACGAACCATTAAAACAAGAGCATTATGGCAAAGAAGAATGAAGTTTACAAGTGTGAGAAATGTGGACTGATAGTGGAAGTATTACAAGATGCGCCAGGCCATCCCAAATGCTGTGGAGAGCCGATGAAGCTGCTGAAAGAAAATACTACTGATGGCGCAAAGGAAAAGCATGTGCCTGTGATTGAGAAGATAGAGGGCGGCTATCGCGTCACAGTGGGTGCCGTGGAGCACCCGATGACCGAGGGTCATTACATCCAATGGATAGAATTGGTGACCCCGCAGGGAGTGCTTCGTCAGTACCTCACGCCGCAGGATAAGCCCGTGGCAGAGTTCAAGACCGACGCCAAGGAGGTTTCTGCACGCGAGTATTGCAACCTCCACGGGCTCTGGAAAGGTTGACATATCAAGCTGTTGGGGGCAGGATTCGGCAGGCTATATGCAGCCTAAATGCTTCTAAAAGTGATTTTATCAGTTATGTCGGATGGAGGAAACATCACCTTCCATCCGATTTTTTTGTAGGTTTTCAAGCCGATATTGGGCTGTTTCCAAATTTATATATACCTTTGATGTGCGTAAGATTGCACACGATTCCACACCGCATGAATGCTTGTGGAGGTGGAATAACGGTATGCGCGACTGTCGATTTGAGCGTTCTGAGAATCTGATACATAACTGATACAAACGAGAAAGAAATATGAACAAGTTGTTTTGGATACTTCTTCTTTTGTCGTTCCCACCCGTTGCTCAAGCCCAACAGGTGGAAGGCAAGTACCCAGAGGTAAGCTGGCCCACGCCGAACACTGCAGGAGACACCATCAATAAGGTGAGGGGCGTAGTCCTACACCATACCGCAACGCCCACGGTACTGCGCGCATTGGTCATCCTGACAAGTAAGAAAAGAGGCGTAGGGGCGCATTGTGTCATCGACACGGACGGCACAAGATACATCCTTTGTCCCCCAACGGCAGTCACATTCCACGCCGGTCCCTCTTACCTTGACGGTCAAGAGTCGTGCAATCACTTCACTGTGGGCATAGAATTTCAGGGAAACACCGAGAAAAAACCGTTAACAGAGGAACAGATTCAGAGTGCCATAGAGTACCTGTTGCCCATCATCAAGGAGTATCACATACCCCTTTCCAACATTGTGACGCACCAAATGGTCAGATCAGCCTACAAGGAACGCCATCCCGAATCGCACTGTTATGGCAAGGTAGACATTACTCAGACTGAGTATAAGCGGTTCATGGAAGCACTGGAAGTGCGCATAAATGAGGTAAAATAGCCTTATGCGGCAGAAGCAAGAAAGAGGATTTGCTCAACCTTTTGAATTGTCTGACGCAGCCAATCAACAGATAGAATAACAACTTAAAACAGCGAAGCAACTCGTTTGAGCTGCTTCGCTGTTGTATTTAGGTCGGGATGAGGCGACTCGAACGCCCGACCCCTACGTCCCGAACGTAGTGCGCTACCAACTGCGCTACATCCCGAATGCCGTTAAGCGGATGCAAAGATACGATGTTTTTCTGAAACAACGGAATATTTTGGCGATTATTTTCAGCCTTTACGGTTTCTATTGCTGGATGGCGGAGAGGATGTTAAGGGTCGGAGGCGGCTGAAAGATGCCACAGAAGATGCTCTTTTGCAGCTGTTTTCAGGTAATCCTCATCCGTGGTCCACGCGTCCCAGCCACTTGGCAATGCGCTTACGCACGGCCTTTTGTATGACGTTGAAGTTGCCATGCAGCAGATTCAGCCACAGTTCCTCAAAAGAACGCCCCACCTTTATCCATGGATGTCCCCACGCATTGGCGCGGTAATAACGTTCCTTGTAGGCCGTATTTTCTATCACATAGCGCGGATGGCGCAGGGGAAACTGAAGCTCATGAGGCCTCAACGTGAAGATACGCCTCAGTCCTCGAGGCGTAGTCTCCAAGCCACCAACGAAGTGTGTGGAGTCGGCTGACAACCCGATGTTGGTTATTTGGTTCTGTTGGGGCATGATAGCCAGCCGAGAATGAAGCAGCTGAGAGGCCCAAAAGATGCTTTCATAATGCTCTTTGCCCGAGGCGCGGTGGGCCTGACACATCGGGATAAAGTCCTTACGCACTCGTCTGGCCTTACAGAAGGCACGCAATTTGACCATCGTTTCCGCATCGTCAAGGAAGTCATAGTCGCCCTCCCACTGGTCTATGACACGCCGCCAAGACGCCCAGCCCGAGATACAGAAGGCGGATGTGAAGAAATAGGAGTCGGAAACATCTGGCGTTACCTCGTCGATATTCATCCCGGAGACCATCCCTATGCGCTCATCATGCTCATAGCGGTCGAGCATTTCCTTACAGAAGGGGAAGAAGGACTGTGCCGGAAGGTCATCGTCCTCGAGCACAATACACTTGTCCACTATGGAGAACGCCCACTTTTGCGACAGGTATTCCGACGGGTCACAGCCCTGATTGCGGTCACAATAATGGCGGTGCACCTCACATTCCCAGTCGATTTGATCATCGGCACAGATGGCCCGGCAGGCAGCTATACCCTCCTTGTCGCGCTCGTTGCCCTCTCTCGCACCGTCCTGATATAGGAACAGCTTGGCGGGACGTGCCTTGCGCACTTGCTCAAACACTTTACCGAAAAGGTCGGCACGGCTGAAAAACAGCATCAGGACGGCAATATCAATCTTAGCAGGGTGCTTTTTCTGATTCTCCATATACTTATTTAATAGGATGAAACCCTTGCAAAAGTACTATAATATTTCCGTCCGACCAAGGGAAAAGGGTAAAAACAGAAAAAGCAGACTGCCCGTCCTTTCTCACTGGGACGCACAGTCTGCTTATGCGTTAGTTGGCTTTCAGCCTGCCGTTACTTCACGACGACCTTTCTGCCATTGACGATATATATACCCTTCGGCAGACGATTGAGCTGCGTGGCGACTGCCACTCGACGCCCCTGAAGGTCGAATACGGGGGCATTAGCGTCAGCCTCGCTTGCGATCTCCGCCGTTCCGATACCCGTTATATTAAGTTCCGGTACGGCAACGATGTCGCTGGAGATACTGCTTACGTCGCCATTGCGGGCAATTACGCTGTAAGCATAAAGCACAGAGTTGTCAAGATCCGTGAAGTTGAAGTAGGTCTTGTTGCCCTCCACTTCCACAGTCTTCAGCGGATTGGTGACCTCATAGTTGTAAGTGAGGCTTACATCGTCGATCAATACATATCCCTTCGGCACGCGAACGCTGATGCGCACGCTGTCGGCATCGTTGATAGCCATGTTCTCCACCGCCTTGTTGGCCGCCTTGGGCTGCAGGGTGTCGCCCACTAAGGTCCACTGACCGTTGACAAACTCATCGACAACAATCTTGCAAGCGTCGTTGCTTGAGCGGCGCCAGAACTTCAAGCGCTTCACTTTCGTGCCTTTGACGCACATGGTGAGGTACATACCGTCAACGTTCATGCGCAGAGAAGGCTTGGCCTCACCATAGTAAGAGCCGCTGGTCGTGGTGGCAGAAGTAGTCCATCCCTCAGGGAGATCCTTCACACCATTGTCGAATCCGCAAGTGAGATCGGTCTCACCATTCATCGAACGCTCATAGAGCGTCACACTATACTGCTGGGCATTCTTGACAGCTTCCCAGTTTGCGGTGAACGAATTATCGGTAATGTTCGTCGCTCCCGTCGCGTTCACCTTGCATTCGTCGAAGGCAAGCTCGGTAGTGGTGAATTTTACCTTCACGCTGTCGGACACATAGTCGGACAATGCGGCCTGCACGACGGCCGTATATTCCGTCATCGGTTGGAGATCGGAGAACTCTACCACGTTGTCGGTGGTAGAAGAGGACTCCACAACCTCACCATTCTGCATCAAAGCCACGTTGTAGCTCTTGGCGTACTTCACCTTTGACCAGGTGACCTGGGCGGAACGGCCGCGGACATTGCTGACCGTCACCTCCGGATTGTCCAGCCTGTAGTTGCTTCCCGTGAGCAAGAAGCGCGCGTCTGCGCCCTCCGTCTCGTCCACATAGGCAAAACCGAACACGTTGCGGTCGTACCAACCGTTGAACTCAAACGATGTCACCCCACTGGATCCGGGGAATGGGTCGCCGGCATCGCCAGAGAAGGTGTTTCTACGGTCCGCCTCGATGATGTCCACACGCGGATGATTGGGGTCGTTGTTAGGAGAATTGGCATCCCAGATGCGCTGATCCTCGTCCAGATGCCACACCAAAATGCCGTGGCCGGGGAGATACTGGTCCCATCCTTTCTGCTGACGGTTCTCGATAATGAAGTATTCATTGTCCTTGCCGGAGATGCTTACGCGGTAGGCAAAGTTCTGATCCTCGAGCGCGGGGACAGTGACGAGCGTGTCGGTGGTGGCAGGATCAAGCTCTGTAAGGTTAATCCAGCCCAACGAATGGCGCTCAAATGCGCTAAATGTTGGAGGGCAATTCTGGTCGTTGTTGTAGGAGCCAGAGCACATCAAGTCCCAGCTGCCTGGCGTATTGGAAGAGGCTGAATTCACCGTGTTGTAGTGGTCAGCGAGTCCAAGCACGTGTCCGAACTCGTGAACGAACGTACCAATGCCCACCGGCTTGCTCGATTGACCGTTCAGCTCCTGCGAGGTGGCGTAGCGATCCACCTTCACTTTGCCCAGTGTAATCTCCTGTCCGGCCAAAGAGAGGTTCCAGCTGTGCGGCCAGATGGTGTTCGGCACGTTGGAATCTGCCTGCCCATAGCCGGCGTAGATGACGTAGACATTGTCCACTTTTCCGTCACCATCGGTGTCATAGGGCGACAAGTCCACACCCTGCTGGTAGAGAAGACGGCACGCCTCCTGTATCATCTTGTAGGCAGACTCCGTGCCATCGCTGCCCGCATAGCTCTGATAGGTGCCCGAAACCTGCACAGGGCCATAGCAATCGATGTCCGGGTCATAGTTGTACCCAGACCCTTCGGAGTAGAAATCGTGTACGGAGCCATGGGCACCATTCTCACTAAATCCCTTCTCATGGAAGAACTTGTCGTAGTAGGCCTTTGGGTCTTCCATGGAGAACTTGCGGTTGGAGAACTCCACTAAGATGTTGAGCACCTTCTGCTTGCCCAGGGTGGGCACGTCACTGATTCTCACTCGCTGTGGTCCATTGGCCTTGTTGGCTGCCGCACTTTTCTTGGCGGCAACGCTTTCGGCATTGAACTTGGCCACGGCTGCCGCAAACTGCTTCTCCGCAATCTGCATCATGGCCGCCTTGTCGAGCCGACCCAGATAGGCCTTGGCACGCGTATCGCGTTGTGAGGCGGGCGCAGCGACGATGCGGCTGCTGACCAATCCCTGCTCAGTCAGCTCGGCATACTCGTAGTTACGGGTCGCAGCGTTGTACAACAATGGGTAGCCATCCTCGGTTACCGTCATGTGATAGTGCTCGTCGCCCAGCTTCTGGATGGTGATCGTCGTCCCATCCGCCTGCTTTGCGACCATCTTGCCCGGGAAGGCGGGCACGGCCATCAGCTGTCCTGCACAGAACAGAGAAAGCGCAACAGCGAAAAATTTCTTTTTAAGATTTAGCATAATTATTGAATAAAACAATTTTCTGAGGTTGTTTATTGTGCGCAAAGGTAATCATTTCCCGCTGAAAACTATGCCAAGCGATTGGCAAAAAGTACTATTTCACGAAAAATGAACAACTCTGCGCATGTTTTGGTAAATCCATAGCCATTAGCATCCCACCTCCTTCTCGTGAGGATGACTAATAAAACAAATGAACCGCCACGCATTGCGCGGCGGTCCACCATCATTGGTTATGTTCCATGAAAAAATGAGAGAATTGAAACTTCACA
>DLLX01000063.1:0-26269 GCA_002479145.1 Prevotella sp. UBA7551
AGCTGCAATGTGGGTTAAATGCAGGGCCAACAATTATGGATGACAAAAAGCGTGCTTCACAATACCTATCCAAGAATACTCATCCGCAAAAAGCAATAAATCATGGAACCAAAATTAAAAGTATATACAGTAAAGGAACTATGCGAGGGCTTTACCTATAGCGACATTGACGGCAAAGGACTTTATGGCTTGGCAGGCAAGCTGACCATACAGCCGGAATATCAGCGCAACTACCTGTATAGTGAGAATAGCGGGAGGGCAGAAGTAGCTGTCATCGATTCCGTGTTGAAAAAATACCCGCTGGGACTTTTGTATTTTAACAAACTGCCTGACGGGCGGCTGGAGGTGCTTGACGGACAACAGCGCATCACAAGTCTTGGACGGTTCTTTATCGGTAAATTCTCGATAATGATAAATGGCAATCCATATAAATTCGACAAAATGCCGACTGACAAGAGGAAACTATTTGAAAACACACCGATTCTGGCTTATATCTGCGAAGGTACGGAATCGGAAATAAAGGAATGGTTTGAAATAATCAATATTGGCGGTATCAAACTGAATGAGCAGGAGAAACTGAATGCCATCTATTCTGGCCCGTTTGTAAGTGAAGCGCGAAGGGAATTCAGCAACAAGGAAGATACGAGGGTGCAGAAGTGGGGATGTTATATTTCGGGTTCTGTAAGCAGACAGGAGATTCTTCAAGAAGCACTCAGGTGGGTGAGTCATGATCAAATTAAGGACTATATGCAGGAGCATCGCCACGACGAGAATATAAACGAGCTAAAGAATTATTTCAATGATGTCATCTCATGGATAGAGCATACCTTCGATGATGTGTACCCAAAGATGAAAGGCTTGAACTGGGGAGAACTGTACGAAAGGTTTCATAACCATCCGTATGACCATACTGAAATTTCAGAGAAGGTAAAAGCTCTGTATGATGACCCCTGCGTTCAGGACAAGAAGAATATATTTGAATATGTGTTGGACGGTTGTAAGAACACAAAACTTCTGAATGTCCGTGTCTTTGATGAAAAAACAAAGCGCAGAGTGTACAACCGCCAAACAGCAGAAGCGCAGGAGAAACATATCAGCAACTGTCCTCTTTGTGCCATAGGACATGAGGCTAATAAAGATAGAATTTGGAAACTGTCAGAGATGGATGCCGACCATGTGCTGGCATGGAGCAAGGGTGGCGCTACTGACGAAGGTAATTGCCAGATGCTTTGCAGATCTCATAACAGGGCAAAAGGCAACAGATGAGATCATGTCTGCTACAGTAGTGTAAATAAGCTGTGGGGTCGGTAATTTAAATAGTGTCAAGGCCTATATTCCTTTTCCTTATACATCTCTGTTGGACGGGACGATTTTGATCGTGTTGGTCAACTGAGGAACCTTTTCATTGCAAAGCTACATAATTTGTGCTATAAGTGTAATATCCCTCTTTGTCTACACTACCCCCATGCGTTGTCCGCACTTCAGACTTCCTCTAAGTACTTTATGGTAACCCATTGATAATCAAATAATTGATGAAAAGATATGACCGCTGAGCGAAACAGCCCCTATTAGCTTGCGATAAAGCCTAAATCATGCTGCAAAAGAGCCTCTTTTATGACGCAAAAGAGCCCCTATTGTCGCACAAAAGGAACAATATCGAAAAATGGCATTTTGCAAATTACTCCACTCTATCAGATTCAGCGTAGAGTCGGGCCTATATATCATATTTTTGTAGCTTCACATACTCCATATTGGCTTGACTTCAATGTGTAAGCTGTCACGTTCCAAAGACCGCTGTTGATTGAAAGTGACGATCAAACACTTCTTGCAACCTGTGAAATATGAGGCTGCCAGCAAGCCGCCGACTTCACGTTCAATGTTCTCTTCGTTCAGAACCCAGCAAACCTGTATCAGTTCCGCCACTCGTTCTCCGCGCTGTACCACGAAATCACACTCTTTGGAATCATTGAAGTAGAACACGCGGTCCTCCTCTCCCAAGCTTCTCTCCAAGTTCAGGTACACAATGTTTTCCAACGCCTTGCCAGACATCCTCGCTCTCTGGAAGCAGCACAGCGTTGTGCAGGGCAATGTCCGCCACATAATATTTAGCGGATGCGGAACGTTGCTTCACTATGGACTTGTCATATTTCTCCACTTTGCGCAACATGAAAATGTTACAGGCATAATCCAGCCATAGATACAGCGAGTCCTTTGATACTTTCAACCCTTGCGACTTGAGGTCATTGTAGATGTTGTTCACGCTGGTTGGCTTTGTGAGATTGTTCATCACCCGCTTCAGGAAATAGCGCACCACAAAGGAGGGTGTTCCTATGTTGTAGTGTTCCATCATATCCCTGAAAAGCATCGTGTTGAAATAAGACTGGAGTATCTTGATTTTGTCACTCTTGGTTGTAGTGAGCGCAACCTCCGGAAAACCGCCTTCTTCACAATATGTCACGAAAAGCAGAAGCCAAAACGGCTTTTCCTTCCTCTGTATACCGATTAGCCTCGATGTTTTTGAATCTGAGATACTCGCTGAAACTCAATGGATATTCACGGTATTCGTCTGGCCACCCACGCAAGGCTGAAGCCATCTCCTCAGAAAGCATTTTTGCCGTGCTGCCTGTGATAAAGATATGCTTGCAATAGTTCTTATAGACTCTCAGCACAAACAATTCCCAACCCTTTACCAGCTGTATCTCGTCAAAGAACATATAGACATCCTTGATGGCTATATGTGGAAACATCTCGCGGTATGCCTGCAAAATCTCATCGAAATTGTCGGGAGACATTGAGAGGAAACGCTCATCATCAAAGCCTACATAAAGGATTTGCTCTCTTGGCACACCATTCTTTAGCAAACGATTGATGGTTAGTCCCAACAGAGATGACTTGCCACATCGCCTGATACCGGTAACGGTGACAATACGACCTTCATCCAAAGGCAGTTGTGTGGCCCTTTCCTGCAAATCCAATGGTACTTCCTGTTGGCGCAGAGATATAATTGACTGAAACGTGCTCTTTAAATCCATTGTTCCTTTCTATTAGAAATGTCGCTGCAAATATACAAAGTTTCCTCTTAAAAAGGAAATTTTCTCCATTCCTTTCCTTTTTATAAGGAAAAATAGAATTAAACTTCTGCTTGTGTATTTTGAGTTAGGCTGTTTATTCTCAAGCAACATTCATCTCTACCAACTCCACTTTTAACACGCTCGCAACTTGTTAGTATCAGATATGAGGCGCTCTATATTTTTATAATACCTTTTTGATGAATGCAGGCGTGAAACCTTCTGTACTGTTGGCCACTTCTTCTGGTGTGCCTGTGGCCAATACTCTTCCTCCGCGCTTTCCACCTTCCGGCCCCATGTCTATAATGTAGTCGGCGAGCTTGATAACATCAAGGTTGTGCTCGATGACAAGCACCGTATTACCCCGGTCCACCAATTTCTGAAGAACGTCCATGAGGATGCGTATGTCCTCAAAGTGGAGTCCCGTTGTCGGCTCATCAAGAATATAGAACGTCTTTCCCGTGTCGCGCTTCGACAACTCTGTGGCCAGCTTCACCCGCTGCGACTCCCCTCCCGACAAGGTGGTGGAAGACTGTCCCAATTTCAAATAGCCCAAACCAACATCTTGCAAGGTCTTTATCTTTTGCAGAATCCTCGGGACGTTATCAAAGAACTCAACGGCCATATTGACCGTCATGTCGAGCACGTCGGCTATAGACTTCCCCCTGTAGCGCACTTCTAAGGTCTCGCGGTTGTAGCGTTTGCCGTGGCAAACGTCACAAGGTACCATCACGTCGGGCAGAAAATTCATCTCTATCGTCTTGTAGCCGTTACCCCCGCAGGCCTCACATCTCCCACCCTTGACATTGAACGAGAAGCGTCCGGGCTTGTAGCCTCTTATTTGCGCCTCTGGGAGTTCAACGAACAAAGAGCGAATTTCAGAAAACACACCCGTGTAGGTGGCGGGATTGGAGCGCGGCGTGCGCCCGATTGGACTTTGGTCAACGGTCACTACTTTATCTATAAAGTCGATACCGTCAATTTTACGATAAGGCATCGGCTTTTTTAAGGAGCGGTAAAAGTGTTGTGACAGAATGGGTTGGAGCGTCTCATTAACCAAGGTGGACTTGCCCGAACCCGATACGCCTGTGACAAGAATGAGTTTTCCCAGCGGGAACTCCACGTCGATGTCCTTCAAATTGTTCCCTGTACACCCAAAAAGCTTTATGCTCTTGCCATTGCCTTCGCGTCGTTTGGCGGGTATTGGTATCCATCTTTCGTGGTTCAGGTATTGCGCCGTAAGGGTGTGCGTGTGCAACATATCTTGTGGTGTGCCCTGAAAGACCACCTCTCCACCCCGGCGTCCAGCCTTTGGTCCAATGTCCACAATCCAGTCGGCCGCCCTCATCATGTCCTCATCGTGTTCCACGACAATGACGGTATTGCCCAGATCACGCAGTTCCTTGAGTGAGTTTATCAGACGAACGTTGTCCCGTTGATGAAGGCCTATGCTTGGCTCGTCGAGGATGTATAGCACGTTGACGAGCTGTGATCCTATCTGTGTGGCCAGGCGGATGCGTTGACTTTCTCCTCCAGAAAGTGAGGCAACCTGGCGGTTGAGCGACAAATAATCGAGGCCGACATCCAAAAGGAAGCGTAAACGCTTACGAATCTCTTTGATTATTTCAGAAGCAATCTTGCGTTGAGCATCGCCAAGATGAGCCTCAACTTCTCCCATCCACTCATACAATTCGTCCAAGTCCATAACGGAAAGCTCGGAAATGTTCTTGTCCCAAATCCTATAGGACAAAGCCTCCCGATTGAGTCGTTGACCATGGCACTCCTTACACTCCACATCGGCTATAAACTGGCCGCTCCATTTTTTCCCGGCCACACTGTCATCACTCTCCATGATGGTGCGGAGATACTTGACCACTCCATCAAAAGGTACAAAGTAGTCGGTGGTTGTGCGCACCAATTCTTTAGGAATACGCACTTTTTCAAGAGACCCATAGAGCACTTCGTTCATCGCTTCTTTAGCAATGTCCTTGACGGGCGTCTTTAGGTCAAATCCGTATTTGGACAGAATGGACTCGACTTGCCAAAAAATCATTTGGTTTTTATACTTTCCCAGTGGGGCGATGGCCCCCTCACGGATTGACTTTCGCTCGTCTGGAATCACTTTTTTCAGGTCAATCTCGCTCACAATGCCAAGTCCCTTGCAGACGGGGCAGGCTCCTTCTGGAGAATTGAAGGAAAACATATTGGGCTCTGGATCTTTGTAGGACAATCCTGTCTGAGGATCCATGAGCCGCTTGGAGAAGAACTTCGCTTCTCCAGAGTCGGCATCGATAATCATGATGAGGCCGTCTCCCTGACGCATGGCAGTCGATACTGTCTGCTGAAGCCGCCGCATCATGTTCTCGGATGTCTCTCCAAGGCGTGCGGTAAGTCTCATCTTGTCGATTACGACTTCAATATTGTGGTTCTTATAGCGATCCGTCTTCATGCCGCGGGCAAGTTCCTTGATCTCCCCATCCACCCTGATATAAAGGTATCCCTTGCGTCGCATACTTTCAAAAAGCTCGCGATAGTGTCCCTTTCGGTTGCGTATAAGGGGCGCAAGGATGAAAATCTTCTTGTCATGATAGTCGTTGAGAATCATCGACACCACCTTGTCTTCGGTGTATTTCACCATTTTCTCTCCGCTCTGGTAGGAATAGGCGGTGGCGGCGCGGGCAAAGAGCAAGCGGAGATAGTCGTAAATCTCAGTTGTTGTACCCACGGTGGATCGTGGATTCTTGTTGGTGGTTTTTTGCTCGATGGCAATGACCGGCGACAGGCCGGAGATTTTATCCACATCGGGACGCTCCATATCACCAAGAAAATTGCGGGCATAGGCAGAGAATGTCTCTATGTAACGCCGCTGGCCTTCAGCATAAATAGTATCAAAAGCCAGTGAAGATTTGCCAGATCCACTCAGTCCAGTGAAAACAGTGAGGGAGTTGCGGGGAATTATAACGTTAATGTTCTTCAAGTTATGGACACGTGCGCCCAAAACTTCTATCTTATCCTTGTCCATTCGTGGAAACACAATCTGTTGGTTTGTTAATTGTAGTGCGGTGTCGTCCTGAGGGATGTCCGCGTTATTGTGGGCTATTCCGTTACCGTACCCGCTGCTTCATTGAACGAACGAAGCAAATTTACAGCCTTTCGGATGCGGAAATGGCGTCCGTCTGCACCCTTGGCATCGACATTTACAAAATACACACCGTCTTTGACGGGCTTTCCATGGAACGTGCCATCCCAGCCCTCTGCTGGATTTTCCCATGTAAATATCTTCTGTCCCCAACGGTTGAAGATGGTCGCCTTAAATTCCACTATACTCTGATAAGTGCTCTTGGCCTTGTATATGTCATTCACACCATCCCCATTGGGTGAGAAAGCGTTAGGAAATTCAAGTTTACTCTCGCTGATAGAAAACTCGAAAGGAGGAAAATCTTCTGGGGTGAAAAGAATGGTATCTGTGCCATTCACCAGCGACACCGTGAGTGATACATGCTGTACCCCTGCCTTAGTGAAGGTGTATTGCGTCGTCTCATCGTAACGAATCAGATAAGGATTCTCTGCGTCTGAGCCTTCGTAAAAACGCCATTCAAAATGAGGTGTGTAGTTGCCAGCGTCGGAGAGGCCTGCATCGAAACTTACTTCAATAGGAGCAGACCCAGTGTAGCTGCCTCCTGGCTCCATTGTTTGTTCCTCGTCATTCTCGTCCTTATAGGTAGCTGTGGGCAAAATGGACTGTCCGAATGTCGCTTGAACGCTACAAATGAGCGTAAAGGCGATGAAAATATGCTTAGAAGTCTGTCTCATCATTATTCTTTTGTGCAAATTTACGAATTTCTTTCCATTCCGATGGCAAAACCAACTTAATTTTACTATCTTTGCAAGTGGTTAAAATAAAAGGAAAATATGAGGCATTACTTGAGAATATGGATGTTCGTCTTCGCTTCGTTGCTTTCGCTTTACGTAAATGGCCAGTCTCAACAGTGGCAAAATTTGCATAAGGTACGGCGGGGCGAGACCCTGTTCGGCATCGCCAAAAATTATAATATCACGATACAGCAGCTCCTTGATGCCAACCCGGAGATGAAGGCTGAAGGCTACGAGCTAAAGAAAGGAGCATGGATTGCTGTCCCCTTCGGACTGAAGGGCGACAAGCTCCGTTCGGATGTGCAGCCATCACAGCGACTCTCTGGAAAATCGCCAGCACAGAACACAGCCCAAGTCACTGGGACACCCAGTACGAAAAAGCAAGCTGCAACCATTCATGTGGGAGTGATGCTTCCATTGCATAATGAGGATGGCGACGGCATTCGGATGGTGGAGTACTACCGTGGATTGCTACTTGCGTTAAACCAGTTGGAGTCTGAAGGAATCAATACTGACGTTCACGCATGGAACGTTCCTAAGAATGCCGACATACGCACCACACTTCTTGATAAGGGTGCATCCTCGCTTGACATCATCTTTGGGCCGCTTTACACGGCTCAAGCTAACCCATTGGCTGACTTCTGTCGTCGGTATGGCATCAAGTTAGTAATTCCCTTCTCCATTGAAAGCCGTGAGGTGGAGAAAAATCCAAATGTTTTTCAAGTCTATCAGACAGACTCCGTACTTAATGCAATGGCAGTGAGTTGCTTTTTAGAGCGTTATCAGAATACTCACCGCACAATATTTGTTAATTGCAATGACCCCGATTCACGTGCCGGCAAGTTTACCCGCTTACTGAGGCAACAGCTTGATGCGTGTAAAACACCCTATGAGCTTACCAATGTCAACTCGCCACTGACTGACTTTGCCAAGCACTTTTCATCGAAACAGCCCAATGCCATAGTCCTCAACACAGAGAGGAGTCCTCAGTTGACACGCGTTTTCCACAAGTTGGACTCTCTGACCGCAACCCGCCCTGGACTTGCCGTCTCCATGTTTGGTTATAATGAGTGGTTTATCTATCAGGATTACGACCTCAACTGGTTTTTCAAATATAATATATACATACCCTCTACCTTCTTCTATAATAAAATGTCGGACAAAACTCGCTCTCTGGAGACACTGTATCAAAAGACCTATGGTCAACCGATGGACAGAAATTATATTCCTCGATTGGCACTGACAGGCTATGACCAAGGGGAGTTTTTTGTACGTGGATTAAGCCAATATGGCAAAGGATTCAAAGGATTGGAGACGCAGCCTATTCAGTACAGGCCGCTTCAGACCCGACTTCGTTTTGTTACCATTCCTAATGGAGGGCAACAGAACAAGCAATTTCAGTTGATTCATTTTAAGTCTGACCAGACCATGGAAAGTCTTACCTATTGATGAAAAGACATACAATAATTAATTTGAACTATAGAGCGTTTGCATATTATGTGTTTTAACCGACATTACAATTCCCATGAGAACTGATGTTTCAGTAAGTCATAAATAAACTAAGAAGGAAAATCAAAACCTATACCAACATCACACACCGTGAATAGCCATTTTTGCCATGAAAACAGATTCAATACCATGAAAACATATCACAGGCTGCTTCTTGTCCTTGTTTTGACACTCTCAGCAAAAGCTTATGCCCAGGTTGGAGAACACCGCAACGTTTTTTCTTTGGGTGTAAATTCGGGGTATATCCTTTCTACGGTAGGATTCGATCCCACTGTACCTCAGAAAATGCATGGGGGATTCACAGGGGGTATATCCCTCCGCTACACCAGTGAGAAATACTTCTCTACGCTCTGCTCTGTAGCCGCGGAAGTGAATTTTGCATCCGTTGGATGGAAGCAGGACATCCTTACGCCTACTGACCAACCAGTTACCAATTCGAACGGCAATAAGGAAAGCTATCAACGCACAATCAACTACGTTCAAATTCCTGTCTTTGCTCATCTTGCATGGGGACGTGAAGCACTTGGATGGAGCTTCTTCTTCAAGGCGGGACCACAAATCGGATTCTACTTGAGTGAATCCACTCAATGCAACTATACTACTCCTAATCTCTCTACCGACGGGACAGGGCGTGCTAACACCATTGTAAAGCAAGAGGAAATGCCCGTCGAACAAAAATTTGACTATGGAATAGCTGTGGGAGCAGGAACGGAATGGAGTCATCCAAAGGTTGGTCATTTCCAGATAGAGGCTCGTTATTACTATGGGCTTGGGAACATCTACGGCAGTTCTAAAAGTGATTTCTTCGGAAAATCTAACTTAGGAAACATTGTCGTAAAGGCCACTTACCTTTTTGATATAACAAAAACAGAAAATAGAAATCAATAAATAATTATTAACTTTTTCCGACCGTAAGGAAGGATGCAAACAAATCAATCAATTTATGTTCAACAATCAACCTAAAGGCTTATGGGCCTTAGCTTTGGCAAATACTGGTGAGCGCTTTGGCTACTACACCATGCTTGCTGTGTTTTTGCTTTACTTGCAAGCAAACTTCGGCTTTAAGACGGATATCGCAAGTACCATTTATTCAACATTCCTCATGATGGTGTATTTCCTTCCCATCATTGGTGGTATTGCTGCCGATAAATTTGGCTTCGGACGAATGGTAACAACAGGAATCTTTATCATGTTTATCGGCTATCTTGTCCTTTCTCTTCCATTAGGTAAGGATACCGTAGCTATTGTGGCCATGGGGGTGTCGCTAATTCTCATCGCTTTGGGAACAGGACTTTTCAAAGGTAACCTTCAAGTTATGGTGGGTCGCCTGTATGATGTACCCGAATTTGCTTCCCAGCGCGATTCTGGATTTTCATTGTTCTATATGGCTATCAACATTGGTGCCATGTTTGCCCCAACGGCAGCAATCAAAATTATGAAGTGGGCGCAGCTTAGCCTTGGCATTAGCGAGGCTGACTCCTATCACTTTGCTTTTGCTGTGGCTTGCGTCTCCCTGATTGTCAGCATTGCCATCTATTATTTATTTAGCTCTACATATAAGCATGTCCTTTCTGGCGAAAGTAAGCAAAAAACTGTAGATGCCAACAAGCCAGAAGCCCCAGAGCTTTCGAAGGCCGAGACAAAAGAACGCATTGTCTGTCTGTGCCTTGTGTTCGCAGTGGTAATTTTCTTCTGGATGGCATTCCACCAAAATGGTAATACACTTACATTGTTTGCCCGTGACTACACGCAGACGACTTCAGAGGGTATCCAGTCGATGCTTTTCGACGTGACCAATCTTGTGGCTTGTATTTTCGTTGTTTATGGTAGCTTCAGCCTTGCACAGAGCAAAACAGGAAAAGGAAAAGGCATTTCCTTGGCCGTTATTGTAGCAGCTATCGCATTTCTTTTCTACAAATATTACAACCTTAGCGGTACTGTCGAAGTAGAGGCTCCCATTTTCCAGCAATTCAACCCTTGTTATGTCGTTGCTTTGACTCCAGTAAGCGTTGGGCTGTTCTCGTGGCTTAATAAGAAAGGCAAGGAACCCACTTCGCCTGAGAAGATTGGACTTGGCATGCTTGTAGCTGCACTTGCATTCGTTTGGATGGCTGTTGGTTCTATGGGTCTTGAGCTTCCATTGCAGCAAGGTAATGCAGCCACTGAAGGTCCACGCGTAAGTGCCAACCTCCTTATCTCTACTTATCTCATCCTCACCTTTGCAGAGTTGTTGCTATCACCCATAGGTATCTCGTTTGTGTCTAAGGTGGCACCACCCAAGTATTCTGGTTTGATGATGGGACTTTGGTTTGGCGCAACGGCCATTGGCAATCAACTCGTCATGGTTCCTGGCATTATGTGGGGTCATAATTTTAACCTCGTTACTATTTGGAGTGTCCTTGCTGGAATCTGTCTGGTATCAGCACTGTTTATATTCTCTATCATCAAGAAGTTGAATAAGGTAAGCTAAAAGAAGTTTTTGCATGGGTTACACCGTGTGGAATGCCCTGCAACTTCTATATATTGACAAGATTGGGCAAGTACAGTTAGTCTTGTCCAATCTTAACAATAGTTTTTTACACAATATTGCTTTTGCTATTATGCGCCATTACAGGTGATGTTGGTGTTGCGGAAAGTTGATGTAAACGTCATGTTACTTGAATAGGACATCATATCACAAGAAACCTTAGGAGCTAAAATGGCGTGAAGTTTCGTTTGTACAAGTCACTTCAAGCAAGTAAAGTAAATCACAATAAATGAAAAAAGTGTTAGCAATGGCCATGTTTTCTTTGGCCACAAGTCATACTTTAGGACAAGATTTGAAATATCCGACTCCACCCACAGACAATACTGTGGATGATTATTTCGGGGTGAAAATATCCGATCCCTACCGTCCTTTAGAGGACGACCATTCAAAGGCTACCTTACGTTGGGTGAAGGAGGAAAATCTTGTGACTCAAGATTATCTTGCTAAGATTCCTTTTAGGGGTAAGCTGTTGAAACGTCTTCGCGAAGTGTACGACTATGGGAAAGTAAGTGCACCATTCTTTGTAAAGGCTACGGGGAAATGGTACTTCTATAAGAACAATGGTCTACAAAACCAGAGCGTACTCTACGAAATGGACAGACTGGGTGAGGAGAAGAATGCACGCATATTTCTTGATCCCAACGAGCTCTCGTCAGACGGAACTGTAGCATTGGGCAGCATCAGCTTCTCACAAGATGGTCGTTATATGGCATACTCCATTTCTCGGTCGGGGAGCGATTGGTCGGAATTTTATGTGATGGATACGAAAACGCTTCAAGTTCTTCCCGACCACATAGAATGGGCCAAGTTCTCTGGAGCTACCTGGAAGGGTGACGGTTTCTTCTACAGTGCTTATGATAAACCAACGGAGAATGCCTATACAAGCAAAAACTCTACACACAAAATCTATTATCACCGCATTGGCACCCCACAGTCCAAAGACCAACTATTCTACCAAAATCCAACGGAACCAATGAGGTTCTTCAGCACCTCGGTCAATCAAGAGGAAACTATACAATTCCTATATGAGTCAGGAGGAGGAACAGGCAATATTCTCTACATTAGAGATCTTGGCCATGAGAACTCACAGTTTGTGAAGTTGGTTCCTAATATGGACTACGCTTATTCTCCTATTGCTACTATTGGCGACAAAGTTTATCTACTAACCAATGAAGGTGCGCCGATGTATAAGATTATGGTCATGGACATTCGCAAGCCCGAAAGAAAAGACTGGCAGACGGTTATCCCCGAAGGAGAAAATGTCATTGATGGAGCATCTATCATTGGTGGGGAACTTTATGTGACCTATCAACAAGACGCATGCAGTCATATACGTGTTTACGACCTCAATGGCAATCAACAACAAAAGATACAATTGCCGGGCATAGGAAGCGCACGCGTCAGTGGCAACAAGGATAGCAAGGAGTGTTTCGTCAGTTTTGCTTCGTTTACCCAGCCTTGGACAGTCTACCAATATGACCGAACAGCCAATACACTTCATGTGTACGCAGCACCCAAGGTGAATTTCAGGCTCAATGACTATGAGACCCGGCAGGTTTTCTGTACAAGTAAAGATGGTACACGCATACCACTTTTCATTACTTGTAAGAAAGGAATGAAACTGAATGGTAAAAACCCTGTTTACCTCTACGCTTATGGCGGATTCAATATTTCAATGACTCCAAGCTTTTCTGCTGCTCGCATTCCTTTCCTTGAACGTGGCGGTATATATGTTCAAGCCTGTCTCCGTGGAGGTGGAGAATATGGGAAAGCCTGGCATGAGGCGGGTACAAAATTGCAGAAACAGAATGTTTTCGATGATTTTATTGCAGCTGCTGAATATTTGATTAAGGAGAAATATACCAGCTCCCCCTACCTCGCAATTGTTGGTGGAAGTAATGGAGGCTTACTTGTTGGAGCTTGCATGACACAGCGTCCGGAACTATTTGGTGTCTGCGTACCGTCCGTAGGTGTGATGGATATGCTCCGCTATCACAAGTTCACCATCGGATGGAACTGGGCTTCCGACTATGGTACGAGTGCTGACTCTAAGGAAATGTTTGAGTATCTGCGGGGCTACTCTCCTCTTCACAACGTGAAGAAAGGTGTAAAATACCCTGCTACGCTCATCACAACAGCAGATCATGATGACCGCGTAGTACCCGCACACAGCTTTAAGTTTGCCGCAACACTTCAAGCTGACAATGCAAGCAAAAAGCCTATACTTATTCGCATCGACACCAAGGCGGGACATGGTGGCGGAAAGCCTATCGCCAAGCAGCTGGAGGAACAGGCCGACATATATAGCTTCATCCTCTATAACATGGGATTAAAGTATTAGACACAACAACAGAATGTAATCAGTCTTATCCAATAAGTCTAAGGGGAAGAGTGACTCAATACCCTTCCCCTTACGCTCATTTGTCCTTACAAATCACCCCACTTTCAACGTACGGCTATTAAGCTGTCACATTATCTTGTTGAGGGTTGTTGACATCATCTGGTTCTCCTATACTTAGTCAATATAAAGAGATGATCAAGAACCTTCCCCCGGATGTTGTGTATCAAAAGAAAGGCTCTTCCCATCTTCCGTCACACTGACAAGAATTGTGTCACCCTCCTTCACTTCATTACCGAGAATACGCTCGCTCAACCCATCTTCGACATAGTTTTGAATCGCACGTTTCAATGGACGAGCTCCAAACTGAACATCATAGCCTTTTTTAGCAACAAACTCCTTGGCCTTTTCTGTGAGTAGGAGCTGATATCCCAATTCGCTGATGCGCTTGTAGAGTCCATGCAGCTCTATTTCAACTATTCGTTTTATCGCTTCAAGATCGAGTTGATCAAATGTAATTATCTCGTCCAAGCGATTGAGAAATTCTGGTGAGAATTGCTTACTTAGACTTTTCTGTATGATGGAACGTGCATACTCTTTATCCTTTTCGTCACGAGCAAAACCTCCAGCATCACCCGCAGTGAAGCCGATGCCACGTCCAAACTCTTTGAGCTGGCGTGTACCCGCATTGGAAGTCATAATTATTACCGTGTTGCGGAAATCGATAAGTCGTCCGTTTCCATCTGTGAGTCGTCCCTCGTCAAGTACTTGAAGCAACAAGTTGAAGACATTGCCATGTGCTTTCTCAATCTCGTCAAGCAATACGATTGAATAAGGGTGACGACGCACACGCTCTGTTAGTTGTCCTCCTTCCTCATAACCGACATATCCCGGAGGAGCGCCTACAAGGCGCGAGGTATTAAAGCTCTCGGTATATTCACTCATATCAATGCGGATTAACGCATCAGCTGTGCCAAACATATACTCTGCCAGCTTCTTGGCTAAGTAAGTTTTGCCAACTCCCGTTGGGCCAAGGAACATAAATGCACCGATAGGGTGATTTTGCTCTTTCAGCCCAACTCGATTACGCTGGATAGCTTTTACCATCTTCTCAATGGCCTTGTCTTGTGCTACGACATCACGTTTTAGCGCATCTGCCATAGTGCGCAGCCGAAGGCCTTCAGCTTGATGCATCCTTTGCACAGGTATGCCAGTCATCATCGATACCACATCTGCCACATGATCTTCGGTAATGTTGACTTGTTCACCTACCTCTCCTTCTGTCCAGCGTTTTTGTGCTTGGCTAAGTTGATTCTCTCGTTCCACCTGTTGATCGCGGAAGCCGGCAGCCATCTCAAAGTTTTGATTTTTGACGGCCGTCTGTTTCTTCAGCTTGATTTCCTCAATCTCTTTTTGGAGGGTTACGATTTCCTTAGGTACTTTTGCGTTCTGTAGGTGAATATGTGACCCCACCTCATCAAGCACGTCAATAGCTTTATCTGGAAAGAAACGATCGGTGACATAACGATCAGTAAGTTTTACTATTAAGCGCAGCACGCTTTCAGAGTAAGACACCTGATGATGATGTTCATAGCGCTCTTTGATATTACTCAAAATTTGCAACGTTTCTTCTGGTGTTGTTGGTTCAACCATTACTTTTTGGAAACGCCGCTCCAATGCGCCGTCCTTCTCAATAGACTTACGATATTCATCAAGCGTGGTAGCCCCTATACATTGTATTGTCCCACGGGCAAGGGCAGGCTTCAAAATATTGGCAGCATCCATTGTGCCAGGTGCAGACCCTGCTCCGATAATGGTATGTATCTCATCGATAAAAACAATCACTTCTGGATGTTGTTCCAATTCTTTTAATAAGGCGCGAATGCGTTCCTCGAACTGTCCTCTGTATTTTGTTCCTGCAACAATCCCCGTCATGTCAAGAGCAATAATGCGCTTGTTAAAGAGCATTGGAGAGGTTTGATGATGTACAATCATCTGTGCAAGTCCCTCAACAATTGCACTTTTTCCTACGCCAGGCTCGCCAATTAGTATTGGATTGTTCTTCTTTCGACGTCCAAGAATCTCAATAATGCGCATAATCTCACGTTCACGACCTACCACAGGATCGAGTTTTCCTTCCATTGCAGCCGCTGTAAGGTCATTGCCAAAATTGTCTAAGGCTGGCGTGCCACCTTTTGCGTCTTTAGTATTGTGCAGTTGTGTATCATTCCCCTTGCTGTCTTGATTATCATCAGCGTCTCCAAAGAGCATATCGTCCCCGCCTTCAGAAAATTCAAGACTCCCCTCTACGTCGCCTGCCTTTTGCCGGAGCAACGATAAAGCTCGAGAGTAGTCGAGATGATTGCTCATTAGAGACATTTTCGCCTTCGTATCGGCCTTATCATGAAGAATTGCAAGTATCAAGTCTTGCACATCTACAACCTCTCTGTGCTGAATACGTGCCTCCAATACGGCAAGATGCAGCACGTTAGCAGCCTGCTCTGTAATATCTATTTCTTTACCGAGGGGTTTCCTTTCTTCCTTATTAATAGAAGCATGTTGCTCGAGTTGGGTCTTTACTGCTGGTACATTAATATTTAGTACGGCAAGAATCCTGTTTATTTTGGGGCAAGAGAGTCGGAAAACAGCCAGCAACAGATGCTCCGGTGCAATCAAAGCGCATGAAAGGCGGTCAGCCTCTTCACGACTGTAGTCCAGAACTTTAGTGAATTCTTTTGAAAATTGACTAATCATCTTGTTTTCTGAGTTTTTCTATTAGTAATTCGATTACTTTTTGTCATACACATACATAATTTCAATGCAAAAAACGTGCCAGATCAAAACTATGCTATGTGTCACTCGAGGTCTTGTCCAGATTGTCACTCGTGAAGGGTCTCTTCACCTTAATTTGGCAGCGAGTTTTCTTCTTAAGCCACCGTGCCTTACGCTGCTCATAATCGGCACGGTGGCGCTCAAGGAAATTATCTGCCATTGAAAAGACTATGTATGACAGTTATCTGAATGGGCGTATTATTGTTGTCAGTACCACCAACAAGACGAGTGCTTGTAAGTGACATGTCGTGCGAACATTTTGTAACGCGTGAAGTCGTTGTTCCATATCCTCCAGAAAGCGTTGTTGTCTCCAGGCTGATTGGAACAAGCACAGCCTTGTTCCAATTAGCGTCTACATTACCAGCACGACGTTTTTTTATCATGTGATTGACCAGCCCAGAAATATTATTGAATGTATAACCATTCTGAGTGGTGCTGTACGTTGCGGTGAAACTCGTTTTGTAATCCGGTATCCGGTTCTCGGCAAAAAACGATTGCAACTCTTCCAAAGGGATCAACAGCACCGTCTGTGGAGCTTCAAAGAGAAAGTCAGAGTTGCTGGAATTGTTGATGCGTGGAAACGTCACTTTGGCCGAATTGAGAGTATCCGTCTCGTGACCTCGCATGATTTCATCAATAGGAAGGGTTACTTCGGTGAACAGTCCTGCAGGGCTTTTCAAATAGGTACAATTCGTTTGTGCAGCCAGGCGCTCAAGCTGATTGTTGTCGTTGCTGAAGGTCGTTGTCTGGAGCACCTCCTCAGTACTGGCGAGTGAAGTGAAGGAAACAGAATCCTTACCATTGATGCGTGAACGAAAATAGATGTTCAGCTGTGCATTGGTCACATAGGCCATTGATCCTATTCCATTGGTCACCTTAAAGAAAAAGCCAGGACTAATCTCATGAAGGAAACGGTAGCTGTTTCGGAATGCGTCGGGAGAGGCGTAGAATTTCCGCATTAAGTAAGTACCATAGTTATTGTATCTGACTCCCGCCTTGTCTGTATAAGGATCATCCAGCCGAATGGCAATCGCCTTATTGGTTGAATTAGAATTGCGTGTTTGGTCAGCCAGCGTATAGGTGCGCTCCTGCTGGATTCCATCTTGACGGAGATAGCCCTGTGTGGCCGGGTTAAAATTGGAATAAATAACGCTGCCTTCCTCCAAAGGGTGTTCCATTTCATAGGCCGTCAACTTCATCTGAGCCAGTGAGTCTCCATAAAAGTCATTATAAACAAGGAGTATTTCGCAGGAGTCTGCAATTACCTCTCCTTGCCCATTGCGGCTTGTGATGCTGTCAATATCAGTAATCTGATAGTTGCTCAATGGATGAAGCTGGACCATGAAGTCGCCAGTCACATAGTTGTGTGTCTCAGGGTCTTTAACCCGTCCGAGATATCCAGTGATGTTGCGCGCAATGACGGAGTCAGCCTTGATGGTGCGCGTGCTTACTTCGAAAGTATCAGCCTTCACGGTCAATTGATCGGAATTATCAATCAATGAGCCGCCGATATTATCGGTCGTATCATCACAAGAAGCTATCGACAGTGCAGCAACTCCAAGAAAGAAGCTACCAACCAATTTATTGAATATTGCCATTGTTTCAAAGTTAAATATATATAGGAGACGACACACGCAAACTTTTGCGCATACTCTCCCTGCAAATGGGGGAAAGAATTTTAAGCTACTTGATATAGATTATGCTCATTCTCCTAAAAGCTGCATATAAAAAGCCGCATACTGACTTTTGATTTCGGCTGCAGTATCAGGATGGGTGAGCAAAGGTTTGTTCTCACATTGCGCATAGTGAATAAGTTGATCACTGATCTTATCACCCACTTTTACGATACCATCACTGTAATCTATGGCTAACTTGCCCAGCTCCACTGCGTTAAAAGGGTCAGCATATTTTTCGAGTAATTCGCTCTTAGCGGCCTTAAATTCAAGGGAACTCTTGAAATTGCAACCCAAATCGCCGGCAGGTTGCTCTTCAAAAAGAGAAGTTACCACTTTAGTATTAGCAAATTGCGGCTCGTCGTGATAGGCAGTCTTAACATATAATGGAATTACAGCGCTCATCCAGCCTTGGCAATGAATAATGTCTGGAGTCCACCGCAGCTTCTTGACTGTCTCTAAAACACCTCTTGCAAAGAAAATGGCGCGCTCACCATTGTCTGGATAGTCGTTGCCCAATTCGTCTTTCGTCATAGCGGGTCGTTTCTGATAATAGTCCTCATTGTCTATGAAATAGACTTGTATGCGCGACTGGGGTATAGAGGCTACCTTAATAATGAGTGGATGATCGGTATCGTCTATAATCAGATTCATGCCCGAAAGGCGAATGACCTCATGCAGCTGGCCACGCCTCTCGTTGATGCTACTCCATTTTGGCATGAAGGTTCTTATTTCAAAGCCAGCTTCTTGCATTTTTGCCGGCATCATCCCGCCCATGTCTGCCATCTCCGATTTGGGGACGTATGGGGTAATCTCTTGATTGATAAACAATACTTTCTTTGCCATTCTGAATTTGTTTTCTCGTGAAAATCGGTAACCAAAGTCGCCAACCCACGATTTCTTACTTGCAAAGTTACTATTTTATTCTAAAATACGCCTTTGCTTTTCAGATATTTTGTCCATTATCAACAGCATTTTATTATATTTTTCAGATTACTTTTTGTCTGTTTCGCAAAAAAGTTGTTACTTTGCACCCGAAATATTTCGCAAATGATGAAAGTATTTGAAACAAATGTAGATTTGCAAAATGCGCTCTTCGAAGCCCGAAAGCAAGAAAAATCTGTGGGTTTAGTACCCACAATGGGCGCTCTTCATGAGGGCCATGCTTCTTTGATTAGGCGAAGCGTTAAAGAAAACGATGTGACAGTGGTCTCCATTTTCCTTAATCCTACGCAGTTCAATGACGCGAACGACCTTGCGCGCTACCCCCGCACCCCAAAGTCCGACTACGCACTTTGTGAAGACTGTGGTGCAGACTTCGTCTTTGCGCCGACTGTGAGCGACATCTACCCCACCCCAGATACCCGACATTTTGACTTTCCACCGCAGACCACTGTGATGGAGGGGGCACATCGCCCCGGCCATTTCAATGGTGTTTGTCAGGTGGTGAGCCGTCTGTTTTATATTGTCGAACCGACCAGAGCATACTTTGGCGAGAAGGATTGGCAACAGATTGCCGTCATTCGACGCTTAGCCAGCTATATCAACTCTCCAGCACAAATCGTCGCATGCCCTGTCGTTCGTGAGCACGACGGCTTGGCGATGAGCAGTCGCAACCGGCTACTCACTCCAGAGGAGCGCACCATTGCGCCTAACATAGCCCGTGTCTTGACGGAGAGTGTTGATTTTGCCCAAAAGCATACGGTGGCAGAAACACATGACAAGGTGGTAAACGAATTAAATTCCATCGATGGTTTACAGGTGGAATACTTCCAAATTGTGAATGGTCACACACTTCTTGGCGTGGGCTCCTGGGAAGAGAGCGACTATATCGTTGGTTGCATCACCGTCAATTGTGGCAAAACCCCCATTCGCTTAATTGACCATGTTAAGTATAAGGGGTAAGCGCACGCCATGTATATCGAAGTTTTGAAAAGCAAGCTGCACCGAGTCAAGGTGACAGAAGCCAATCTGAATTATATCGGCAGTATCACCATTGACGAGGATTTGATGGATGCAGCCAATCTCATTGCCGGAGAGAAGGTGCAAATCATGGATAACAATAATGGTGAGCGTTTTGAGACTTATGTAATCAAAGGCGAGCGAGGCAGCGGATGTATCTGCCTCAATGGTGCCGCTGCCCGCAAGGTACTTGTGAACGACATCATTATCATTGCAAGCTATGCGCTGATGGACTTTGAGGAGGCTAAGACTTTCAAGCCTTCTGTAGTCTTCCCCGAGAACAATCGTCTCCACTCCAAATAGGGCAAAGTTTTCCCTTTTTGAAGTGAAGGGGCAGGGCTTTTGCACTTTACGTCGATATTCTCCCATATCTGAAAACAACCAGAAGACAATAAATGAAAAAATCTATAATCGTCTCGCTCCTGCTGCTTTCCACCATGGGGCTGTATGCGCAGAGTGGAACCAACTCTCCCTACAGCCAATATGGCTTAGGAGAGCTTTCTGATCAGTCAGGAAGTTTTAACCGGGGCATGAATGGGTTGGCCTATGGCCTCCGCCTCAACAACCAAATCAATGCCCTGAACCCAGCCTCTTACTCGGCACTCGACTCTCTGTCGTTCATCTTTGATGCTGGCGTTGGATTGCAAATGACACAATTTAAGGAGGGTGGCCGCACCGTTCATGCGAAAAACGCTGACTTGGAGTATGTTGTTGCCGGACTTCGACTGTTCCGCCATGTCGGCCTGAGCTTTGGATTGTTGCCCTACACCAATGTAGGCTATGACTATTCCAACTCCGCACACATCAACAGTTCCTTGTCGCCTGAATCACCCACAGCCACTTACAACAACAACTATCATGGCAGTCAGGGGCTACACCAAGTCTATCTGGGCTTGGGGGTAGAGCCAGTTCGCCATCTTTCTGTGGGTTTCAACGTTTCCTACCTGTGGGGCGGATATACCAAAACGGTGACCAACAGCTATAGTGATGCTTACGTCAATACTCTACAGCGCATATATTCAGCGGAGATACGAAGCTATAAACTCGACTTTGGTTTACAATATACACTGCCATTCAGCGCCAAGGACAACCTCACGCTGGGTCTCACCTATAGTTTGGGGCACAGCCTCAATGCCTCTCCAGAACTATCCGTCATCAACAACAATTCGCAATTGGCAGTGGCTGACACCGCAAACTTCAAAATTTCAAAGGCTTTGGACGTGCCGCACACGTTCGGCGCAGGTTTGTTGTATAACCACCATGACCAGCTGCGCATAGGAGTTGATTACCAGTTGCAGAAATGGGGAGACCTTGACTATCCGCAATATTCTGAACAAGGAGGAGGGTATGTGCTGAAAAGCGGCTTGCTAAAAGACCGCAACAAGGTCACCGTGGGTGTAGACTATTGTCGCGGCGAGCGCTATCGCGGATTTCACAGCCGACTCCATTATCGTGCTGGTGTGGGTTATGCCACCCCTTATTTCACGATCAATGGAAAGGATGGACCTAAGGAGTTGTCTGCCTCACTGGGCTTGGGCATCCCCATCATCAACAATTACAACAACCGCTCTATGCTCAATATCTCTGCACAATGGGTGCGTCGTGACGCGACATCCATGGTTACGGAGAACACCTTCCGCATCAATATCGGCTTCACTTTCAACGAGCGTATGTTCGCAAAGTTTAAGGTAGAATAGGAGCAGACTGCCTTGAAAGGTCTTCTTTAAACCTTCACTCATGATGTTTCCCTGCCCATATACGGAACGTGCAAAGCGGTACTTGAGAAGTGCACAGCTTCCTGCGCTGATATTCGTGACGTTGGGGTGCTTTGTGGTAGGTTGCAACCAGCCGAAGGAACATACAGCCCCCGCCATTCACGACCGCGATTCTGTGCCGGTCATGACCACCTACGGGGTCAATACGCTCATCTCTGACTCTGGCGTAATCAAATACCGCATTGTGGCTGAACGCTGGGAAATCAACGAAAACCGCAAACCTTCGAGATGGACGTTCGACAAGGGCATCCTCCTCACGCAGTTTGATGAGAAAAAGCGCATTCTCGGTTACATCGCTTGTGATACGGCAGTATACTTTGATAAGGAGCGTAAGTGGCTGCTTCGCGGACGTGTCCGCATTCGCACAGAAAAAGGAGTGGAATATTGGAGTAACCAACTAAATTGGGACGAGCGTAACCACCAGCTTAGTTCCAACGTGTTCTCGCATATCAAAACGCCCGACCGTGAGCTGCAAGGGGATTATTTTCGCAGCGACGAGACCATGAGTGCCTATGTTATCGGTGACGCCAAGGGCTGGGGCTTGTTCCGTAAAGATGAACTCAACCCTGGCGCAGCGCACAATGATGAAGCTCCCCTGCCACCTCGCCCGTCGGAAGCCACCAGCCATAACTCACTGGAGGATTCCCCGAAAGGACGACAATCGCTTCCCTGAACCTAAGAAAATCATATAAAGCAAATTGGACACTTATACTTATAATGTAATAGCCATCCTGGCAACGATGATACTATCGGGCTTTTTCTCTGGCATGGAGATAGCCTTCGTTTCCAGCAACCGTCTGTTGATGAAAGTGGGAAAAGACCGTAGTGGCCTGGTAGAGCATTGTTTGAAAGTATTTTACGACAACCCCAACGGCTTCGTCTCGACCATGCTCGTGGGCAACAACATCGTGCTGGTGGTCTATGGCATTCTTTTCGCCCGGATCTTTGACGGACTTTGGCGACTTGGCGGCATTACCAATGACGCTACGTTGGTCATGCTCGACTCCATCTGCTCCACACTGGCCATACTCTTCACGGGCGAATTTCTTCCCAAGACATTGTTCAAGAGCAATCCCAACCGTTTGATGGTTCTGTTTGCTCCATTGGCATACCTATTCTATATTGTCCTTTGGCCTATCAGCCGTTTCTCAACCCTCATGTCACGCGTGTTTCTACGACTGATTGGTGTGAAGATGGAGGAGGGGGCCAACGATGGAACATTCACCAAGGTGGACCTCGACGATCTTGTGCAGTCCTCTATCGACAACGCCCCACAAGGCGGTGAGGTAGAGGATGAGGTAAAGATATTCCAAAACGCATTGGACTTTCCCGACTTGAAAGTGCGCGATTGTATGGTGCCAAGGACGGAAATCAATGCCGTTCCCTACGATTGCTCGGTCGATGAGTTGCAGCAAAAGTTCATAGAGAGCGGCAACTCCAAAATTCTGATATACAAAGAGGATATTGACCATATTGTCGGCTACATCCACACGCTGGAGCTGTTCCGGTCGCGCGAAAAGTGGCAAGCCCATATCCGTCAGATGCCCTTCGTCCCCGAAACGATGGCGGCACAAAAGCTCATGCAAATCTTTTTGGCGCAGAAGAAGTCCATAGGAGTCGTGGTAGACGAGTTTGGAGGCACATCGGGCATAGTTTCTTTGGAAGATATTGTCGAGGAAATCTTTGGTGACATCGAGGATGAACACGACAATACCAACTATATAGCGCGGCAAATCACGGACAACGACTATCTTCTCTCTGGACGTTTGGAGATTGACAAGGCCAACGAGCTGTTCAACCTCGGCTTACCAGAGAGTGGCGAGTATAAGACCATTAGCGGACTTATACTGAACACATACCAGAGCTTTCCTAAACTCAATGAGGTCGTCAACGTCGGGAAATACCACTTTAAGATTATCAAAAAGACCATGACGAAGATAGAACTGGTACGACTTCACGTGGCTGATTCCTGATGTCAACGTCTACACCTATGAGATGAGCTATGGGATGAAAGACACGTAAAGTGAGCGGCTTTATCTGTTTGCAGCCTATAGAACGGGTTGAAATGGCAAGGAAACGAGCACGTCAACGCAAATTGTCGGAGTTATGTATGGTTAATTGCCAATTTTTTACTAATTTTGTACGCATTTTCTATCCGCGCAAGCGTCGTTCCGGCCATTTTTCATTAATGCGTCCGTGCCACCAGCGGATGGAGAAGAAGAGATATGAGAAATAAATAATTAAAAATAAAGTAAAACAAATGGCAGCTTTAGGAAAAATTAGAAGCAAGGGAATCACGCTGATTATCATCATCGGCTTAGGTCTCTTTGCGTTCATTGCCGAGGAGGCTTTCCGTTCCTGCAATGGTATCAAGGGACAAAACAGCCAGCAAATTGGCGAGGTTCTTGGTGAAAAGATCAATGTGCAGGACTTCCAAAAACTCCTTGACGAGTATCAAGATGCGATGAAATTCACCATGCGCACTGAAAATCTAACTGAGGAACAGCTCAATCAGTTAAAAGACCAGGTTTGGCAGCAACTCGTTTCAGAGCGGGTGATGAAGGATGACTGTGAGAAGTTAGGACTGACAGTGACAGAGGATGAGTTACAGAATGTGCTCAATGACGGCACCAACCAGATGCTCGCACAGACTCCCTTCGTCAATCAACAGACCGGACGCTTTGATGTTTCTATTCTCAAGCAGTTCATCGATGCCTACCACAAGGCTCAGGCAAGCGGCAATAGCGAGCAAGTGGAGCAGATGACTCCGGCTTACAACTACTGGCTCTTTATCGAAAAGAACCTCCGCACCCAACTGTTGGCGCAGAAATACCAGTCATTGTTGGCTAATTGCATTCTTTCCAACAAGGTAGAGGCGAAGATGGCGTTTGCCGATGAAAACGAGGAAGCACAGATAGAATTGGCTTCTATCGCTTACTCCACTATCAAAGATGCCGACATCAAGGTCATGGACGATGAGCTGAAGGCCAAATATGAGGAGCTGAAGCCGGCTTTCCGTCAGCAGCAAGAGACCCGCGATGTGAAAGTGGTTGACCTGCAGGTGAAGGCCAGTCCGTCTGACCGCGCCGCACTACAGAAGGAGATGGCACGCTACCAAAAGCAGCTCGCCACTGCTGCCGATCCCACCCAGGTGGTGAGCAAGAGCGGAAGTGTGATACAGTACATTGGTCTTCCCATTAGTGGAAAAGCTTTCCAGCAGTACCCAGACATCGCATCAAAGATTGACTCTATGGCGGTGGGTACCACAGGAGTTGTGGAAAACAAGAAGGACAACACCTTCAATATCGTTCGTATTCTCTCCCGTGCTGAGCTTCCCGACTCGGTGGAGTTCCGTCAGATACAGGTAGGAGGCTCAAGTATCGAGGCTGCACGTGCCTCTGCCGACAGTATTCGTAAGGCATTGGAGGGAGGCGCTGACTTCCAGACCGTAGCCAAACGATACGGACAGGACAGCACCAAGACATGGTTCACAGGCGCTATGTACGAGCAAGCCAATACCATGAGCATGGATAACCGTACTTATATTGAGGCATTGCTCCACGGTGCAGTGGGTTCCACACTCAACATCGAGTTGTCACAGGGCAATGTGGTCGTGCAGATTCTCGACCGCAAGGCGATGAAGAGCAAGGCTGTGGCTGCAGTGATTAAGAAGGAGATTCGCTTCTCAGACAATACCTACTCACGAGCTTACAACCGTTTCAGCCAGTTTGTCACCCAGAGCCAAGCCAGTTTGGCTGACCTCAAAAAGAACGCGGCCAAATATGGTTATACCGTTCAGGACATCAACGATTTCGCTACCTCCAACCATACGATTGGTAACGTTGGCGGTGCTGGCATCCGCGATGCCATCAAGTGGATTTTTGAGGCCCACGAGGGAATGGTTTCCCAGCTCTTTGAGGCTGGTCAGGACAATGACCACTTGCTTGTACTGTGCATGACGAAGATTCACCCACAAGGCTATCGTCCTTGGGATGACCCCGAAGTGAAGGAGGTGCTCAAGCGCGAGGTGATCCGCGACAAGAAGGCTGCCATGATCATGGCCAAGCTGAAAGGCGTCAATAACATCGCTGCCGCCAAGCAGAAGGGAGCCAAGGTCAGCATGGTCAACCAGATTACATTTGCATCCCCTGCTTTCATTCCGGCTACCGGCGCTGCCGAGCCCGCCCTTTCTGGTGCAGTGGCAGCCACCGCACAGGGCAAATTCTCCTCTGCTCCTGTCAAGGGCATGGCGGGAGTCTATGTCTTCAAAGTGGTGAAGAAGCAGATGCGTCCGGGCAAGTACAATGAGGCACAGCAGATACAGATGTGCCGTCAGCGTGCAATGCAGTATGTGGGCAACTTCATGCAGGATCTTATCATGGCTGCAGGAGTAGTCGATAATCGTTACCTCTTCTTCTAAGAAATAAGGTAATTATTTATATCATTTCACATAAATGGGGACGTTGTCATTCGACAGCGTCCCTTTTTTGATTTCTACCCCACACAACGAAGATGCTAAAAAGTATCATTAAAAACTTTAGGGGAATGGCTTACTAAACAAGAATTCCTCCATATATGGGCAATGGGGATGACTATGTCTTCGCTGCAAACCATGCTGTTCCTTCCGGCAATATTAGCACACGACTCCGCCCTGCTTTTTCGGTTTTGTCAAAGAGTCCATATTAGCTCGTAATACGGCCTGAAAAGCGTTG
>DLLX01000063.1:26319-38778 GCA_002479145.1 Prevotella sp. UBA7551
CAACGCTTTTCAGGCCGTATTGCAAGGCAAAACCACTGCCATGAAAAACAACAACGAATAATAGACGGTTGATGACGGTAAAAATCAAAGCGTCACATGGCGTAAAAAACGTTGGAAATGCCCAATTATCGTTTGCTTGATGAGCAATGTAAAAGTCGCTATGGGCTTGTCCGTGCCGCTAAATATAACGGACAAAATCATGTAGGCTTACGCCTCTTTCTCCTTAGTGGCGGCAGCACACGCTGGACAGATGCCTCTATAGTAGAGTTGAGTGTCCTGAATGACAAATCCCTCGGGCACACCGGCAAAACTGATGTCAGGGACAGGCTCGTCCATCAGGTCAAAGACCCGACTACATTGCTTGCAGAAGAAATGCACATGGGGCATGGTGTTGCCATCATAGCAGACGCGGTGGTCATCGATAGTCAGCATCTGGGCAGCATTACGCTCCGAAAAAAAGCGCAACGTATTATATACAGTGGTACGGGAGAGCGTTTTTATGGTCGGAACAAGGGCCACATACACATCCTCCACGGTGGGATGGGTGTGATGGGTAAGCAGATAGTCCATAATGGCTACCCGCTGTTTGGAGGGGTTGATGCCACACTCCTTCAATCTATCGTACGCTAATTTTGATATCATTTATCTCGCTTATTTGAATATTTTCGTATGCAAAGGTAATAAAAAAAACAAAACCAGCGGCCTTATTTGGAGAAAATACAATCTACAAAAGAAAAAACAGCTCATTAAGCTGTTTAATAACCGAAATCGGCTCCAATTTTGAGCACTGATAGACCTATTTCTCAATGATTCCCCCTGCGCTGCATGCGCTTGTAGCCGGGGATTGAACCCCAATCGCCATTAGACCGAAATCGACAAAAAGAACAACGAAATATCCTTCTTTCCGTCCATTGACACTGTTTCTTTTGGCATCTTGCTGCCGTAAGTGTTTCAGCAAAGCCCCCCCTGTCATCAACACTTACGTGGTAACCTGCATGAAAAAAACTGCAGCCTGGGAAGAAATCTCATGACCGATGGGGTTGAATCCATCGGGTTTGACAGACACATTCAGTTTGATCCCAGTGTCAAAGCACAATGGTCTCGAGGTCATCAGGCACGAAAATTTCTCCGCTGAAGTAGCGTGCCGCTTCTTGGGTGTAGCGCTCCTTTCGGGTGGACAGTGTCTTGTCCTCGGTATGGTAGAGGACAAGATGCTTCACCCCCAGCTCCGCAGCCAGCTTTCCAGCGTCCAGCGCCGTGCTGTGGCATTTCTCGTAGGGGTTGAATATTTTCCGGTCGTCATAGAGACAAAACGCCTCACACATCAACCAGTCGGCGTGTTCCACCAACAAACGGTTGAGGGGATTGTAAGGCTCATCCCCCAGACAGGTCAAGACCACCGGCTGGCATGACGCATCAAGAGAATTGGGCAACTCAGCTCTGAACCCGAACTGTTTTTCTTTGGTGGAGTGAATGTCAAAGCATTGCAGGCGCATATCACCGACCGTAAAGCCCTCGCCATCCTTCAGCTCGTGGAAAACAACGCGCTCTGCCACACGCTCCAACTGTTTTTTGGCCAGTACCATGTCGATAATGGTTTTGATGACCCGCATCACCTTGTCGTTTCCATACACCTGCAGCGTTCCCTGATAGCCTTTACACTGCGCCACCATGCGGACAATCCAGATCACACCCAGCACGTGGTCGGTATGGGCATGGGTGACATAAAGGTAATGAAGGTCGCGGATTTCGACCCCGACCTTTCTCAACTGCGCCAGCACGCCATTGCCCCCACCTGCATCTACAAGGAGTCGCGTGGTGGAAGTGGACAACAAAAAGCACGTATTATAGCACTGGGTAACGGTCGCATTGCCCGTGCCCAACATCGTAATCTTATTCATGTCTATTTTAATTGGATGCCATCGGAACATACGGAGCGTCGCCACGAGAGCGAAACTCCTGTCCTTCAGGCTGTTCGTATGACTACAACTTCTTGCCTATGCTGTCACGTTTGTGCGTGGACGCCGCTGACTTTCCTCGTGGGGCGCATCAAGATGGCCTTCCGCCACCAGCGTACAATCGTCCACGTCGAGCACGCCCTTCTGATATAACGACAGCAGATAGTGGCTGAAATCATGCTCCGAAGTTGCGCTTCGGAGCAAAGGTTGGAGGACTCCCTGCTCAAAGTCGAGAGATTCCTCCTGCGCCATACGCAGCAGTTGGGCGTTGAGCGTCGATGCGGTAAGCTCTTCCTCCAGTTCCTGCTGATAGCTATCGCAGTGTGACAACTCATAGCGCATCAGGAGATAGTGGGACAATGCGTCGGAAGCGGCAAAGACAATGGACGTGTCGTCGGTCTCGAAAGTGCCACTGCGGAAGCCTTCCGGCTCCAAAGGATCTTTGCAACTGACCAGCCGCGGAGGGTGACTGAAGTCGGCCAACCGCGTAAAGCTGTGTGACAAGATTTTCGTCTTGCGGCTGTAGTGGAACACCACGCTGTCGCCGTACGCCATCCACGTCCATCGGTTCGTGCCCGTGCGCCACGCCACGGCAACGGTGGCGCACGACCCTTCGGTGTAAAACTTGTTCAGCAACATGCCGTCCCCCTCCTTGGCTTGTTGCTCGTGGGCGTTGTAGAACGCTTCCCAAAGTCCATCCACCCAACGGTCCAGCTCGCCGAACTTTGTGATGGGAAGGACGGTTGGGAGTTGGTCTACCAAATATTGTGACCATTCATTGGCGAAGACTCCGCAGCCCCCTGCCCCATCCGACACCGCAATGCGCTGGTCAGCAGCGAAGAATGCGTCCTCGTTGACCACCTTGTCGTTCCATTTCGGAATCGAAACGCCTATAACACGCTCATCCATCGGCAAATCATGTATTGGGGTTGACCATCATACTCGACAGGGTGCCGATCTTCATCATCTTCACCAAGCATTCCATGCCCGTGTTCACGCCCATGGCGCGATAGCGGATGTCAGCCTGCTTGTCGCCAAAGAGGGTGCGTATCTGGTCGTTGTAATTGAGGGGGAGAAGGCTCGACAGGTGGAAAAGATGCTCACCATCGCTGTTGCCGTTCAGCTCACCCGTGGTGGCTGGGAACACCACCGACTCGCTCTGCCCGGGCACTACGTGGATGTTGAAGAGCAGCACATTGCCGTCGTTGGTAAACATGGACTTGAGTTGGTTCGAGAGTTGCAGCATCTGGTCGTCCGACACGCCATTGTATGCGCCGTCGGTTATGTTGATAATCGTCGGTGGGTAGCAGTCTTTCTCGTGGTGCTGGCGCATCCAGCCGTCCAGCAATCCCTCGGCGCGCTTGAATGCTTTGTCCATCCTTGTCCAGCTTCCGTCGTGGCGCGCGGTCATCCACTGCTTCTTCTCCACCTCCTTGGTGGTCATTCCCCTGCGGGTGCGTACCTCCTCCTTGACCAATTTCTTGGTAAAGGGATTGTCGCGGATTTCCTCTGGGGTGACGAAGTCGCGGCCTTCCAAGGCGCCGTTCCATGCGCTGTAGGCCTCTGCGCCATAGCCAATCATTGCGATGTCGAAGTAGTGGCGGGTCTCGTTGCTCTTCACGCAGCGCTCTACCAACTCGTTGATCTGGCTGTTGACAATGCGTGCCACCGCCTCCGAGAGCGTCATGTCCTCGCCGTTGTAGGTCGTCAGGCGGCGCATCGAGCCGCTTTGGTCCACCAAGAAGATGAAGGCTGTGGGGTGCTCGCGGTCCACACGCGCCGTGTAGGCATCCTTGGTGTGGAGGCGTTGGGGGGTGTTGGGGATGGGAATGCCAAAGTTGGCGATGTTGGTGATGTACTTCAGCGGCACGCATCCCTTGACGAGCACCTCGGCTTGAAAGAACGGCTGCTCATCGGCATCGAGGTCGAAGTGCTTGCGCGCCTTGACGGTCTGGAAGTGGATGCGCTTGAAGTCGGCGAGCGTGCCCCCGACATTGGCCCCGTTGCGCGTGGCGTTGCGGTCGGCAAACATCGTCGCCTCGTCGTAGATGACCTGCAAGTCAATCTCCAAGATGACGGGATTGGTAATCCTCCCGTCGTTCATCGCCACATACTGCATGGGGTGCTGGGGCGTGAAGCTCAGACGGACGTAGTGCTCCAGGCCGTCGCGTGCGTCGAGCGACCACGACAACGAGCCTTGTCCGCCTCCTCCGGGCTTGGCAATGGTGATGCCCCGCTCCTCACAATCCTTCCACGCATAGAGACCGCCGTGGTCGATGATGCTCTTGAGGTTGTCGCGATCGGTGAAGTGATAGAGCTTCGTAATGTGGTTTTGCTCGAGGATTTGCTTAAATTCCTCCCAGTTGCTTCGCTTGTTCATTGGTAGTGTTGTGTTATAGTTTTACGTTAAAATAGTGACAAATCCTTGTTGGGATGATGTTCCTCCTCCGACGAGGACGTGGCATAAGGGTAAGTTCCCTCCACAAACGCCTTGACGAGCGACGCATGGGATAGCGGCTTGCGCGGGTCTTCCACGTCGGCGTTGGTGTCATAGTCGAGGAGAATGATGGTCTGGGTGCGGCTTGCGGCGCGTAGGCGGTCGATGATGCCAGCCACTTTGTGTTCCAGCACCCACCGGTAGGTGGGGAGATAGATGAGCTTGCGCGCCTCGATGTAGCCGAGCAGCTCCGTGCCATGCACCCCCTTGCGGTGTCCGAGGGGCGGTCCAAAGCGACGCACGGTGCGCTTGATGTTGTGCATGGTGGCGTTCTGAAACACGCTGACATCCACATCGGCATGGGCAAACACCTTCAGCCCTTGCCAAACGGCCTCCACACACATGGCAGTCATGCCGTCGCTGAACGGCACGGGAATGTCGCCATGGGGATAGAACGGGCTGAGGCGCACCAGGCTGTCGGTCGCCTTGCTGGTCACGTCGGCCAGGATGGCGCCGGGATATTTCCTCAGCAGCGTCTCCTGCTTTTTACGTTTCGACTCAATAATAATCATACCTGTAAAATGCTTAAAATTTTTCGACCGGCAGAGCCGGTATTCTATGCTCGCAGGACGTGCTTCGTTCCTTTCGGGGGCTGCTCCGCAACGCCCCCTCTTGGGAACGATGCCCGACCTGCTCGCGGGAGCTTAGAACTTCAAAACGAGGTGTTATGCTCAACAGAAAGTTGTTACTCGGAGAGGGCCAAGCGGAGCCCGAGGTAGCAGCACCAGTCGGGGGCGTTGAAGATACGAAACGACGACCGGCAGCACCCGGCAATGAAGTACCAGCTGCCGCCCCGGAACACGCGGTTAGACCCACTGGCAGGTCCTTTAGGGTCGGTTTGGGCATCGCTGCTGTAGTCCTCATACCAGTCATTGCACCACTCCCATACGTTGCCGCTCATGTCATACAGCCCCAACTCGTTCGGTTGCTTCGTCCCTACGGGGTGGGTCTTGCTGTTACTGTTGTCACCATACCATGCCACGTCGTCCAAATTGTTGCTCCCGCTGTACTGAAAGTGCCGGCTTTGGTTGCCGCCCCGCGCGGCGAACTCCCACTCCGCCTCCGTTGGAAGGCGGAAGCTCTTCCCCGTAATGGCGTTCAGCTTCTTGATAAACTGCTGGCAGTCGTCCCAGCTGACCTGCTCCACGGGCAGCTTGTCGCCCTTGAAATATGAGGGGTTGCTGCCCATCACCGCCCGCCAAAGCGCCTGCGTCACCTCCGTCTTGCCCATGTAATAGTCCTTTGTCAACGTCACCTTGTGCGCAGGCTTCTCCCAATCGTCAGGGTCTTGCATCTCCGGAGTCGCGCCCATCGTTAACGTTCCTGCTTTGACCAGCACCATGTCGAAGGCTACACCATTGACCTCAAAGGGCTGAACAAAACCATCCTGCAGCGTATTTTGAGGCTGCGGATTCTGCGGTACGTCATGTGTAAGAACTCGTTTAGGGTCAGCATCCTGCCCCACCCCACCGGGCTTCCGCACACTGAAGAGGCGAAAAGAGCAAGCGGCGAGATTCTTATGCGCCATCGTGATGAGGAACAAGGCGTAGAGCGTGCACAGCTCTTGGTCGGCAAGGAGCGGCTGAAGTGCGGCTATTACCTGACTCTTGCCCAACTCGGCGTAGTCGGCAGCGGAGAACAGCAGACGGTCGGGCGCACCGAAACGGTCGAACAAGGCGGGAGACAGCGCCATGGCCTTGAGCGAGAGCGCAATGACAGACAGGGCAAAGTCGTCGATAGTCTCGTCGAAATCGTTGATCGTGCGCTGCGGATGGCAAAAGTCGCGTGTGCCCAAGGTGGGCGATTTCCATCCTTTCAGCGCAGGGACAAACATCCCGTCGTAATCCACCAGGGTCAGCGTGCCGTCGGGACGCACCATGACATTGTCGGGCTTGATGTCGCCATGGGCAAAGGTCTGGGTGCGAAGCCATACCGCCAAGCGACAAAACCGGTAGCAGAGCAACGCCATGGCAGACGCGTCATGGTGCAGGCGAGAGACATACTGCTCCATCGTCTCGCCCTCCACCCAGTCCATCAAGAGGACGGGGAACTCGTCGTCATCGCAATGGGAATCGACAAACAGCTCCCGTTCCAAATACTGGACCGGTGCGATATAGGGGGAATCGACCAGCTCCAGCTCTTCGGCAATGCGTTGGTAAGCCTCCGCACGCCCCTCTTGCTCCTCGGTGAAGCACTTCAAGGCGTAGCACTTCCCCGTGCGCTCATCGCGCATTTTGAACACCACGGCAAAGGCACCGCTGCTGCGCAACGGCTCGCCATGGTCGTCGGGGACGGGGCGGAGGTGCGCCAACTGGTCGAGATTGTCGCCCGCATCGTTGATGGCACTTACGTATTCGGATATCAATGGGTATTGCATGACAGCTTCTTTTATACGGTCATATATGTAATGAAAGCCCCGCAGCCTGCCAATGTGCCGCGGTGTTCATTCTTGGTGGACTCCATCTCAGGGCATTCTGCTACTTGAGCTTCTTCAAAAAGCTGTCCGCCTGGGCGTTGCCCAGCGCCTTGGCCTTCTCGATATTGGCCAGACCATCAGCCTTCTGTCCCAGCTGCACCTGCGCAATGCCTAATATCAAGTAGCCGTCGGCATAATCGGGTTGGGTCTTAATGCAGTATCTGCCCGCCTCGGCAGCATCCTCGAACCGGTTGACCCGAAGGTAGAGACTGCCTGCCTCGGCATGGTACGCCACCTCGTCGGGGGCAAGACGGCAGGCGGTGAGGATATCGCCCAATGCCTGTTGGAAGAGTTTGCCTTTCAGCTCAATCTGTTCGCGCTGATAGTAGAACCCGGCATCCAGCTGACCTTGGTTGAAGTATTCGTAGCGGAGGAGGTCCACCATGGATTTGCGGTACTCTCCCACCTTGGCATATTGAAAGCCACGGGCGTAGAAATAGGGCGCAGCACTCGCGACGTATGGCGTGTCACACACTGCTACACTCTGCTCTAAGAGTGCCAATACCTCGGCATCGGTTGCACCTAAATGTTCCTTGCATTGTGCCATCTCCAAGTAAGTCTCGGGCAATCGCGGCTCGGCTTTGGCAAGGTTTTCAAATAAAGACAGCGCGTCGGAATAGCTTCCTTTGGCATAGGTAATCTGGGCAATCAGGTGCTGGTAGATGAACTGTGGGTCAGCGGCATTGGCCAGGCGTGCCTCCTCGAGTGCCTTGTCCAGCGTCCATGTGGCAGGCAACTTGCCTGAAACAGCCTGTTGGTTGGTCAAAACGAGATAGATGACATTGCCATAGTTGAAGTGGGCCTCGCCTTTCTTCGTGGCCTTGTCCACCGCCTCCTGGAGTAATCGGTCGGCTTCGGCATTGTCTCCCCGTCCAAGGGCGGTCATGGTCAAGGCATAATAGCCGTCCGTAAGATAGGGGAAGCGGCGGATAAACTCCCTGATGGTGACCTCGTGGTCGCGCGGTTTCTGCGCATTGGAGAGCAAGAGCGCAACAATGGCCTCGCGCTCGTTGTCGGGCAAGCCGATACGGAGGTGGGCACGACGCATCACAGGGTCGTTTTGGGAAAGTCCTTTGAGCGTGAAATCACGAGCAAAAGCCGCATCTGTGGCACTCTGCAGGTTCTCCGACAGGTTGAAAATGCCAATCAGCTCACCCTTGAGATTGACCACCGCCGCACCGTTGAGCTTGGCTGTGGCCGCACTCGACTGCAACTGGTAGTAGTTATAGGAAGTATTGAAATGGTCGGCTGCCTTCACCTTGCCCTTGACAGGTGAGCCTAACACCTTGGGAGGCACGATCCAGACCTCATCTCCGGCGGCGGCAGTGCCCAAAGTGATGGGCTGCGGATGGGCAGCGGAAACGCTAAACTTAACTATATCATAGATTTCATCCGCTCCCAAAAGTGCCTCAAAGGCACTGACGGTACCGCTGTTGTCGCTTACCACCACAGAGTCGGCTCCCTCGAAAGGTGTCCATGCCGACACAACGGTAGCACCAGGGCCGATGAAAACGGCTGGAGCGACCGACAACTGTTTGCCGTCGGCGGCATAGGTGGTGACGGAAAGCATACTTCCCATGACCCCCTTCACTGCAGCAGGCTGCGCCTTTGTAATGAGGAACAAAGGCAGCAGGCAAATTATCAAAATAATCCTTTTCATTTATTATTCCTTCTAATCATTTGTATTATCCGACCAAAAGTCAGCGCTTGGACGCGCCTAACAGCGCCTTGGCGTTCTCCAAAGCCGCCGGAGACACATTCTCGCCCGACAGCATCAAGGCGATTTCCCCTACCCGCTCGTCAGGAGTGAGTTGCCTCATGCGGCTTTCCGTCCCGTCGGGCGTATCCATCTTCTCTACCTTGTAATGGTGTTGACCACGCGCAGCAATCTGGGGAAGATGGGTAATGGAGATGACTTGACGGCCACCTGCGCCCATTTCTTCCATGATCATGGCCATTTTTTCGGCAATCTTTCCCGACACCCCCGTGTCAATCTCGTCGAAGATGATGGTCGGCAACTTGATAGTGCCGCTGATCATCGCCTTCAAAGAGAGCATTACACGCGCAATCTCGCCACCTGAAGCCACCTGTGAAACAGGTTGTAACGGCGTGCCACGGTTGGCAGAAAAGAGGAATACGACGCGGTCAGCACCGCTTGTGGACAACTCCGCCGGTTGAATCTCCACCTCAAAGCGCACATTCGGAATGCCCAACGGAACAAGGCGGGCGCGCATCTCGGCTTCCACCTTGCGTGCGGATGCTGTGCGCGATTGAGTCAGTAGCGTGGCTTTTTGCTCACATTGTGCTTTAAGTTGAGCCACTTCCTGTCGCAATGCCTCTACATCACCGTCAGCATTTTCAATCGTCTCCAATTGTTTACGGATGGTCTCCTGATGCTCAAGCAGTTCCTTCACGGTGGTGACATGGTATTTTTGCTCCAATGTGTACAGTTGATCAAGGCGCGCATTGATGGCATCTTGACGTGCGGGGTCGAAGTCTATGGACTCCATGTCGGAGGAAACCTCTTGAGCAATGTCATCCAACTCAACATGCACCGCATCCAGTCGAGCAGCCAACTCCTGGGCCTTGGGATAGACTGGGGCTATGGACTGGAGGTGTTGGAGCGCCATGCTCACCTGGGAGACCGCCCCTTGGTCATCGCTGGACAGCAGGGTGTCGGCAGAAAAGATGGCCGACTTGATGTCGCTGGCATGGTTGAGCGTCTGACTCTCTTGTTCCAACTCTTCCTGCTCGCCCTCTGACAACTGGGCAGTGGAAAGCTCATTGAACTGAAACTGCAAGAAGTCGCGGTTCTGTTCATCGGTCGCTATCTGATTCAGAAGCGTGTTTAACCTGCGCTCTGCCTCGCGATAACGGACAAAAGCGGCTGAGAAATCAGCACGCATTTTGGCATTGTTGGCAATGATATCGATGACGCTCAGTTGAAAGTCATCCTTCTGTAACAAGAGATTCTGGTGCTGAGAGTGGATGTCTATGAGCTGTTCCCCAAGCCTGCGCATCACTTGTTGGGACACTGGCATATCATTGATGAAGGAACGCGACTTGCCCGTACTTGTCAATTCGCGACGGATAATGGTGTCTTCGGGGTCGTAATCAATATCGTTCTCTTCAAAAAACTGCTCAAAATGATAGTGGCTAAGGTCAAAATGGGCTTCTATTGTACACTTTGCCGCCTTGCCATTTTTGTCCTTTGGACGCTTCACCTGCTTGCTGTCGGCTCGGTTGCCCAACAAGAGACCTATGGCTCCAAGGATGATAGACTTTCCCGCTCCCGTCTCTCCGGTGATGACAGAGAAGCCTGGGAAGAAGTCAATGTCCAGCTGATCAATCAGCGTGAAGTTCTTGATGTATAAATGTTTCAGCATTGTCTTATCTATCCGTGGCAGAGGATGCAAGATTCTCCACCTTCAATGGTTGCTTTATGCGGTTACTGCTTAATCTTTTCCCACGTGGCATTCTGCGATGCATTGATGGAAAACAGGATGTCATAAACCGACTCCTTCTCCTTTGGCGTGCCTTTTCCTTTATATATATTGGCCAGTTCGTCTTTCTTAAAGTCCGTCCAAATCTGCGGGAGGAGGCTCATCGGCTTGTCCTCGTGCGCCTTCTTGAGATCCGTCTCCAGCGCAGTGGTGATATTAGTACGCCCCCGCTCGACGTTATTGGCCATTTCGTCCAGCCCCAAACGATAATAGTCATACTGCAACTGTCGGAAAGGCTTCAATCCACCGTCGAGATAATCGTTGATGATGGCAAAGCGATTGCGGTCGCTGTCGAATGCCTTCCATCCCGTAAAGTTGAGGTTCTGTGCGTTGTTGGCTAAATTTAAGCAGCGCTGAAGAACATCTTCGCCTCCCATTGGGGAAAAGGAATCGAGGTCAAGACCGATAATGAGATAGGCGTAGTAGGCGATTAAGGCTGTGAGTTGGTTGTCTACAGTCTCCTCGTTGAACTCTATTTGGTCAAACTGCGCGAACTCAAAGTTGAAATCATTGTCCTGCATATTGAAGAGTGTGGAGGTGTAGGAGGCTCCGTAGACTGGTCGATTGGCCTGAATAAGTGCCGAACAGGTGAAGAGATTGGAAGACTGCTCGTATTTCTTCACAGTGATATTGAAATTACACACAATCCGCTCGTTGCGTTGAAACTGGAGATGAGTCCATTGCCTCTCGTTGATAAATTGCTCCAACGTCTGCTGAAGGTTGTCAAAAATCGACGCATCAGTTCCCTGAACCTGATTGTGGTTGATGGTAATCTTCGCTTGAAGTTCCTGCGCATGGAGTGGCATAATCCCCAATTTCGTAAAGAAAGTGAAGACGAAACCGGCAACAAGGATAATTCTATTCATGCTCATCTACTTCTCATTGTTTATATATGGACGACGAAACTTCATCTACTTCTCATTCGGCTGTTTCCGAAAACAACGCTTGCAAGTAGTCAATGATGTCACTGGCCACAGCCTGCTTGCTTTTCTTTGGATAGTATTTCACTCCCTTTCGTGAGACGATACCTATCTGATTGTCATCAGCATTGAATGTTGTACCTGGTATTTGGGTGGAGTTGAGAACGACAAAGTCGGCATTTTTGCGTTCCAGTTTGCCGCGTGCATTGCTTTCCTCATCATTGGTTTCAAGGGCAAAGCATACCAACCGCTGTCCTTTACGCTTCTTTTTCCCCAGCGTCTTCGCAATGTCGCGAGTGGGACGCAACCGCAATACGAGTTCATCGCCAACCCGCTTAATCTTCTGATCCGCCCTCTTTTCGGGCGTAAAGTCGGCTACCGCAGCACTTAGGATGGCCGCATCCGCCGACTCAAATGCCGAAACACACGCCTCGTACATCTCCTGCGCGCTTTCGACATCAATCCGATGGATGGTCTCATCACATTCTAAAGCCGTAGGTCCGGTCACCAATGTGACCTTCGCGCCACGTTTTCGGCACTCCTCAGCCAAAGAAAATCCCATCTTTCCACTTGAGAAATTGCCAATGAAACGCACGGGATCAATCCTTTCGTATGTAGGACCGGCAGTAATCAGAATATGTTTCCCCTCCAATGGAAGGTTTGTGACAGCCTTGGATTCCGCATCTCCTTTCTCCGAATAGAAACGCTCCAGTTCTTCCACAATGCTCTCCGGCTCTTGCATCCGCCCCTTCCCCTCTAAGCCAGAGGCTAAAAAACCACTCGCTGGCTCAAGAAAAAGATGGCCATAGCCTTTAAGCACATCAATATTGGCCTGTGTAGAGGGGTGCTGATACATATCCAAGTCCATTGCGGGAGCGATGAATACCGGCGCTTTCATTGATAGATAGGTTGTTATCAGCATATTGTCGGCCACTCCATGCGCCATCTTTCCCAACGTGCTCGCTGTACAGGGGGCTATCAGCATAGCGTCAGCCCACAGGCCCAAGGACACATGGGAGTGCCAAGTACCGTCACGTTGCGAGAAAAAGTCGCTGATAACGGGATGCTGACTCAGTGCGGATAGTGTGATGGGCGTGATAAACTC
>DLLX01000063.1:38844-45219 GCA_002479145.1 Prevotella sp. UBA7551
CACCTGTACCTCTGCGCCTTTCTTTATCAGGGCACGGATGATGAGGCACGCCTTATAGGCCGCAATGCTTCCCGTAATGCCCAAAACAATATGCTTTCCCTTTAATGGCGAGCTCCCTATCGTTGGGGGAATGGGCGCAAAGTGATGAGAATTTGCCAATGTAACTGGTGTTAAGTGAATCCTACAGCAGGGACATAGGACGAAACCTGCGCTTTAGGCAAGGTCTCGTCCGTCAGCCTTTTCTTATTTGTTCTTATACGCTTCACGCAGTCGGATGCGGTTGACCACGTTCTTCGTGTCATAGGTGAAGTCGCGAGAGAGCATCCAAGAGATGAAGCCAGGGTCATTGTGCACCACATCGGCGACAGCTTCTCCACGATGCTGACCAAAGTTGAACACCTCACGGCGGCAAGTTTTTCCATTGGAGTCAGTGAATTCTCTCCAAACTATTCGTCCCGCAAAGTCCACATTGTCATTCATCTTTGAGAACTCAGCCAGCTCCTTCATATCGTTATGCAACACACGGTCGGGTTCATCTTGCACGCCTGGGGCATATTTGTCAAGCTCACCTTTCAATACACGCAGAGTGGCCTCGGCATCCTGATCAGCCCGATGAGACTGAAAGTCATCCTCCATCTTATGCCCTGTATAGAACTTATAGGCCGCAGCGAGATTCCGGCGCTCCATCTTGTGGTAGATGTTTTGCGCATCTACGAGCAGACTATCGGAGAAATCAAAAGGTATCTGGGCACGAGAGAACTCCTCAGAAAGCATCGGCACATCAAACTTGTTGGAGTTGAAGCCACAGAAATCGCAACCATGAAAAGCCTCAGCCAGCCCTTTGGCCAACTCCTTGAAGGTTGGCGCACCGTCTACGTCTGCCTGTGAGATGTGCGTCAGTGCCTGAACTTCCTGCGGAATTGGCTTTTGGGGATTGACAAATTGGTTCACACGTTCCTCTTTTCCGTCAGGAAACACCTTTATATATGAAATCTGAATAATTCGGTCGTTGACCAAATCCAGTCCCGTCGTCTCTAAATCGAAGACGATAAGCGGTCGTTTCAGGTTGAGTTCCATTTTTCTTTCTATTATTTTTTACACATACACTGCCTTTCCCCGTCACCAAAAGGTCTAAGGCATGACGACAGGAAATGACAGAGTACTAATATTCTTATCCTTACTAATCGTTTAGCAACATAGGCATGATGAGCATCAACACTTCCTGACCTTCTGGTTGATCCACAGGCAGGATAATGCCTGGGCGTGAAGGATCGGCCAGTTGAATGACAATGTCGTTGCTCTCCAAGTTGTTGACCATCTCCAGCATACTCGAGCCTTTGAAGCCAATGGATAACGGAGTCCCACTATAAGAGCAAACGACATTTTCTACTGCATTGGTAGCAAAGTCGATGTCCTCGGCCCGTAGTTCCAGGTTGCCATTCTCAAAATGGAAACATACCAACTGAGAAGAGCTGCTGGAGAAAGGAAGTACACGGCGGATGGCACCTACAAGGCTCTTTCGGTCTATGGTGACAATATTAGGATTATTCTGCGGGATGACCCCATCATAGTTGGGATAACGTCCCTCGATGAGCCGACATGACAGATAGCCCTCCGAGAAGCGGACCACAGCCTGATGACTGTCAAATTGAATGGTCACCTCCTCGGATGTCTGGGGAAGCGCATTCTTTAGGAGGGTGGCCGGTTTCTTGGGAAGGACGAACGCGGCAGGAGTATCTGTCTGCAATGAAAGCACGTTATTGCGTACCAGCTTATGACCGTCTGTAGCCACAATCGACAGACATTCTAACTTTTGGTCAAAATAGAGAGCGTTCATGACTGGGCGAAGCTCGTCTTGCGCTGTGGCAAAAAGTGAACGGCTAATCGCACTTGCAAGCACGGAGGCAGGTATGGTTATCGTCGAAGCATTGTCGGTCATCTCCTGCTCGCGAGGATATTCTTCTGGACTCTGCACGGGGAAATGGTATGACCCATTCTGATAAGTAAGATAGATAGCATGCTCATCCAGATTCACATTGAGCGTGAGGGGTTGCTCCGGAAGTTCCTTCACGGCATCGAGAATCGTTTGGCTCTGCACCGCAAACTCACCATCACCGTCATACTCCGTCAGCTCAACGGTCGATTTCATCACATTCTCACTGTCCGAAGCAGTGATGGTGAGTGTGTTGCCCTTGATTTGAAAAAGAAAGCAACTAAGAATGGGCAACGAGTTCTTATTGTTGATAACTCTCGAGAGAGAGAGCAAACGGCTGCTGAGAGCCGAGCTGGAAAGGCTAAATCTCATGGGTACTATTTACTTTTGTTAGATTCTTCTCATTCTTAATTGGTTATACGCCCACTCAACGAGCTGTGGTGGAGAGGGGCCGAAAACCACGTACAAAAATACGAAAAGATACGCTCTCTGGCAAAAATTGAACCTAAAAGTTTTTAGATTTGCCCTAAAATTCGTAATTTTGTCCACTCCAAAGCAATGGGTATCTATACTTGTTGGGAATCATTTACAACTTATATCAATATGGAAATAACAGGAAGAATCATTGTCGCGTTGCCCGAACGTAGTGGCGTGTCGGCTCGCGGCGAATGGAAAGCACAATCTTTCGTCGTTGAGACACATGACCAATATCCTCGCAAGATGGTTTTCGACGTGTTTGGTGATGAGCGTTTGCAACGTTTCAACATCAAGACGGGGGATGAGGTGACAGTGTTTTTTGACATTGATGCACACGAATACCAAGGTCGTTGGTACAATGGGGTGCGTGCGTACGATGTGCGTAAAATAGACTCTGCGGCTGGTCAAGCAGCTGGCCAAGCAGCTGCGGCAGCTCCACAGAATCCAGCACAGCCCACGTCGCCAGCCGCCCCATTCCCCCCAGCACAGCAAGAAGGTGGTGAAAGTTCTACAGACGACCTGCCTTTTTAATTGAACGGTGGGACGATCAAACTAACATGAGTAGGAGATAAACGCAAAATCTTTGGTATTTATCTCCTACTTGGTTTTATCAAGGAGTATGCTAACCGTTACTCACTGATACGCAAGACACGGATTCCTTTGTTATGGTCACGCGCAGCAAGATATGCGAAGAGTGTTTCTTGTGGCTCCACCACCTGCTTGCCATTCTTTTTCAGGCTCGATGCATTGAGCAGATACAGTCCGTCTTTATGCCAGACCGCTATGCCAAGGTGGCTCGCATCCAACCCCGCTTTGTTCGTCACAAGCCCTATGATGTCTCCATCATGCACCACCTGCCGCAGCGACGTGTCAGCCAATCGTTCTTTGGGTATATAGCTGACCATCTTTCCTTGCCACACCTTCTCCCGCTTAGCAATGGCTTGGACACGCTCAGAATGGTTGCGAAGCATGTCATAGTTGCTGGCATGGGTGCTCATATAGTCAATACGCAGTAGCTGTCGGCCTGTGAAAATCGATGCTGGCAATGTAATTTCTTGCACTAATCCTTTGCGCACATTGTCTGCCACCCACCATTGGAAGTAGTGGAGACGATTCTCGTAGCTTACCTTACCATCCTGGTATCGCACCTGCTGTGCCGCCTTGCAATAATCGGGAAATGAGCTTTTGCCCTCAAAGGTACAGTGAGCCAATGCGAGCACAGCCTCGACATAAGTTGTGCAGTCCAGTTCATGAAGGTTAATGACCATGTGCTCTGTATCAGAACGGTCGAGCGTGTGACCCACGTAAGGTACACCGATAAATTGTCGGGCTATCCAAACGATGGTCTTTTCCTTGCCCCATGCAGCGTAATTTTTGCATGTTGTCCGAAGAATACGCTCCACGAGTCGTCGGTCGTTAGCTGTACCCAAAGAGTTTGAACCGGCCGTAGTATCAGCCAAGATGGGTGTGCCGGCAGTCATTGTGGTGTCAACCGCCTTCTGCGCATCGGCAATGTCCCTATTCTTTGGCTCTTGTGCCTTGGCACAACCCGTTAGGGACAGAGCCAAAAAGACTATATTAATGGGAATTTTAATCATTTTTCCTTTTTGCTTATTGTTTCTATTAGTTTTTACGAGGATTGAGTATCAGGTAAGCTCATAGTAAACATGGCTTATATAATTTCAAAATTAAACATCCATGGTAGCATAACGTGTGGCTGCTAATTCTTTCTTCCATTCGACTTATGTCTTCTTGGCAGCCTTCTTTTTACTCTTTTTATTCTTACTTCCAAAGTTGAAACCGACATAAATGTTAAGTGTGCCAAACATATTATCAGTTTGGAAGTTCTCACAGCGATACTGAAAAGCGTGTGTCACAATGCTCATGCCCGTGTACCAACGCATATTGTTGTAAACAACTGCGAAACGAAACGTCCCGTCGAGGTTAAGATTCTTGATCGTAAAGTCACGAAAAGACATCCACTTGCTCTTCACATCACTATGTGTAGACTTGTAGGAAAGTCCAAGACAGAGCGACGCATTGAGTAGCCAATTGCGAGCGAAGACCCAGTTGTAGGCATACCCCCCGGTAATGTTGATATCATCGTAATGGAACGTCGAACTTTCCATTGTAGAATCATATCTCTCGGAAATAATCTTGTGTCCCGTCCGTTCGTCTATAAGTGCATCCAATGCGCGCCAATCAACGTCTACCTTCTGATTGCTGTAGCCAATCCCGATAATTGGTGAACCAGCCGAACGCCGCTGGATGGTACTTTGACTGAAAGCCGCTGGGTAGGAGAACCTGCGGTGGTTGAAGATGTAGTAAGCGTTAAAACCCTTGTTGCTGGTTTTCACTCCACCAAATTTAACGTTCCGCAGTGGGTCGGTATTGAAGTCTTCACCGAAAAAACTTTTCCTGATATAATAGCCATCTCCTGTCTTTCGATAGTACAAATCCAACCCTATTTTGTTACTATACAGACTGAGGTTGAAGTCCGTCCTGTCATTCACATCGTCGTAAAGGTGGGTAACATCGATGGTGTAGCCAATAAATATCCACCGATAGCCGAAGTAAGGACCAACTCGTAAGGATAAGTTAGGCGCAAAAACAACAGAATAGCCAAGATCAGATTGAATCCTGTACATCTCGTAAGTATTCGTGTTCTGAATCATGAAAGCATAATTGTATCGCTGTGGTTCTATATATAAGGTATCCACCTTATTCAGTTGTCGGATGTTATCCTTCAGCCAAGTTTTTCCTTTGTTAGCTCCTTCCGGACGTTTCCATAAAATGGTGTCCGTCTGTCCGACCTTCTTGAGGGAGTCGGATGGAAAATGGAAGTTGCTTCCACTTGACTCAAAGGTGGCAAGAGGAAGCAGAAAAAGCAGGATGATTATAATACGGAGTGGGTTCGTAATGAGAATCAATCTGTTAGAACTTACCAAGTATGCGATCCATGACCCAGTTAGTAGGCGTGGCACTGAAACTGTCGCTTTCGCAAAGGCCTAATCCTTGAATATCTTCCACGACGCTTCGGATAATGGGAAGTTGTGCCAAAGGAGGACTGGGCATCTCTATTTGCTGCATACCATCATTAGTATAAAGATGTATGGGGCGATGGACATAAACTGAAAAAGCCAGCCTTCCCTTCGAGCCAAACACTTCGATGCGGTCGTCTCGTCCGCTTTCGTGGGCAGAAAAGCACCATGCGCCGCTGCCCGTCAACCCACTCTCAAACTCCATGACCGCGTTGACTGTATCCTCCACTGCATACAGTCCTGCACGGTTGGCTTTGTATCCATGCGCCTTGGTGATAATTCCAAAATAGTCTTGCAACAAGTCGAACTGATGCGGGGCAAGGTCATAGAAGTATCCGCCTCCTGAAACATTAGCCTGAAGTCGCCAAGGCAACGCTCCTTGCCTAAAATCGAGATCTTCGGGAGGCACAATGAGCCGCACCTGAACGGTCATAATCTTACCTAAGACACCACTGTTGATGAGTGTCTTTACCTTTTTGAAATAAGGTAAGTAGCGACGATAATACGCCACATAACAGCGTACCCCGGTTTGCTCAGATATGTGGTTGATGCGTATGCAGTCCTCATAACTTGCGGCAAGTGGCTTTTCGACATAGCACGGCTTGCCGGCACGCATTGACATGATGGCAAAGGTCGTATGAGCAGCGGGAGGCGTGGCGATATAAATGGCATTGACGCTGGGGTCGAGTATCAATTCTTGGGGGTCGGTGTACCACTTTCGGATATGATGACGCTCCGCATACGAGCGCGCTTTAGTCTCGTCACGACTGAATACAGCCTCTACGCAAGACCCTTCCACCTCGTTGAAGGCGGGGCCGGATTTCTTCTCCGTCACCGCACCACAGCCTATGAATCCCCATCTGACTTCTTTCATCTTAACTGTCGTTTTTGTATCGACCCATTGGCGGGGAAAAACGAGAGTGC
>DLLX01000063.1:45282-49270 GCA_002479145.1 Prevotella sp. UBA7551
GTGCAAATTTACATATTTTCTTTCATTCAGCCACGAATAGCCGCAAGTTTTTGTATCTTTGCAGAAGATAAACTGCACTTGGCAATCTGAAAGCTAACTCTCATTGCGCTCGTTTGCAGTATCTTTTCATCAAAATAACAAATGTCAAATGATCATCAAAAAAGCCGAATACACCATCTCGTCACCACGTGAGAGCATGTGTCCCAAGGATTCCAAGCCCGAATTTGCATTCATAGGGCGCTCGAATGTGGGCAAGTCGAGCCTCATCAACATGCTCACCAACCGCAAGTCGCTGGCCAAAACCTCCTCGAAACCAGGAAAGACGCTACTCATCAACCACTTCATCATCAACAACGAGTGGTACCTGGTTGACCTTCCTGGTTATGGATATGCTCAGGGTTCGAGTTCAAAATCGTCGCAAAAGCGCCTCGAACAGATGATTGTAGGATACATCCTGCAGCGTAAACAACTCGTCAACGTCTTTGTGCTCATCGACATACGCCACGAGCAACAACGCATCGACCGCGAATTTGTCGATTGGCTTGGCGAGAGTGGCATCCCTTTCAGCATTGTCTTCACAAAGGCCGACAAACTCTCGGGGGGCAAGGCACGCAGCAATGCCGAACAATGGATGCAGGCCCTGAAAGACCGGTGGGAGACATTGCCGCCATATTTCATCACCAGCTCGACCAAACATGAAGGCGGAGAGGCAGTACTTGACTATATAGAGCAGTGTATCCATGCGGTTGAGGCGGAAGATGCAGAGAAACAGGATGTGAAACAATAGTTCATCCACAACAACCTTCAATACAAACATCACAATGGAGTCATTCTTGGACGTACAGCACCTCACCAAAAGCTTTGGCGACAAGGTTCTCTTCGACGACATCAGCTTCTCGGTGTCGGAGGGGCAGAAAGTGGGACTCGTGGCACGCAACGGCACCGGAAAATCCACCCTACTGTCCATCTTGCATGGTGACGAGGGCTACGACGAGGGCCAAATCGTCTACCGCAACGACATTCGCATCGGCTATCTGGAACAGACCCCGCACTTTAACCCTACTGACACTGTTCTCGACGCATGCTTCAACCACAAAGGAAATCCAGAGAAGGTGCTTCGGGCAAAGCAAGTCCTCACTCAGTTACACATCGAAGACCTTGAACAGAAAATAGGTGAGTTGAGCGGAGGCCAACAGAAACGTGTCGCCTTGACCAACGTTCTTCTGCTTGACCCAAACTTTTTGATTCTCGATGAGCCAACCAACCATCTCGACCTGGAAATGATAGAGTGGTTGGAAGGTTACTTACGACGGGGAAACAAGACCCTACTTATGGTGACACACGACCGGTATTTTCTTGATGAAGTGTGCAACTTGATTCTTGAACTCGACGATAAGACCATTTACACCTACCGGGGAAACTACTCTTACTACCTCGAGAAGCGGCAGGAGCGCATCGACAACACCCGAGCAGAGATAGCCCGCGCCAACAACCTGTACCGCAAGGAACTTGAATGGATGCGCCGAATGCCCCAGGCACGCGGCCACAAGGCACGCTCACGCGAAGAGGCTTTCTATGATCTGGAGAAGAAAGCCAAACAGCGCATAGAGGAAAGGCAACTCCGATTGAAAAGCGCTAACGTGTATATAGGAAGCAAAATCTTTGAGGCGCAATACGTATCCAAAGCCTTTCAACGCCCAGACGGCACACAGAAAGTCATCTTGAAGGATTTTTACTACAACTTTGCGCGCTTCGAGAAGATGGGCATTGTCGGAAAGAACGGCACGGGAAAATCCACATTCGTCAAGATGCTACTCGGCAAGGTGCCCCCCGACAGCGGAAGGTTTGACGTCGGTGACACCGTACGATTCGGCTATTTCTCACAGGAAGGGCTACAATTCCGCGAAGATCAGAAAGTGATAGATATAGTCCGCGACATCGCCGACTACATCGACTTAGGGGGAGGACGCCACATGACGGCATCGCAGTTCCTCAACTACTTTCTGTTTCCTCCGGAGATGCAGCACAACTATGTGGCCAAGCTCAGCGGAGGTGAACGGCGCAAGCTCTACCTTTGCACCGTGTTGATGCACAACCCCAACTTTCTTGTGCTCGACGAGCCGACCAACGACCTTGACATACAGACGCTTCAGGTATTGGAGGAATACTTGCAGGACTTTCCTGGTTGCGTGATTGTCGTCTCCCACGACCGCTATTTCACCGACAAAGTGGTCGACCATCTGCTCGTCTTCAACGGCAATGGTGACATTAAGGACTTTCCTGGAAACTACACACAATACCGTGAGTATCAAAAGCTCAAGGCCAAGACGGACGAAACCCATCATCAGAGGGAAGAGAAACCGAGACGTGAGCGTGCCGACAACCCTTCGTCAACCCGCCGAAAGATGACCTACAAGGAAAAGACGGAGTTTGAACGACTGGAAAAGGAGATGGCAAAACTGGAGCAGGAAAAGGCAAGTCTGGAGGCCGCATTGTGTTCGGGGACGCTATCTATCGATGAGCTGACGGAAAAAAGCAGACGGCTTCCAGAGGTGAAGCGCCTGCTCGACGAGAAGGAAATGCGCTGGCTGGAACTATCGGAAATTGGTAATTGACGTGGTTGCATGCCATGGTTGCTATCATTTTTTCATTAACAATCTGATGCTCAACGTCATGAGAAGTGTGTGGAGGCCTCGTGTAAGAACAAGTGAGCGGTCAACTGATTTTCCGTACCGCCCTGTTTCCACAAGCCATCCTTTAGGGATTATCCCCACCAAGTTAGGGAAAATCCTTTGGATACGCCGTTTTTTCTTCGCTATTTTGCATCGTGAACATAAAAACTGAGTGAATTAACGCAAGTATTAATAACACAAAAGGTATAAGTTATGAAGAAGCTGCTTTCCACTATGGCAATGCTTTTCCTGCTCACGCTGTCCACCCATGCGATGAGCTACGAGCAGGCACGTCAGCAGGCCCTGTTCCTGACGGACAAGATGGCCTACGAATTGAATCTTTCTGATGAGCAATACGAGGCCGCCTACGAGATCAACTTTGACTATCTGACGAGCATCAACACGGTCGATGACCTGTCAGGCAGCTATTGGCGGTGGCGCAACCTTGACATGAGCTACATCCTACTCGATTGGCAGTATCGCGCTTTCTGCAATGCGGCCTACTTCTACCGACCACTCTATTGGGATGCCGGCTGCTGGCATTTTGCCATCTACGCCCGTTATCCCCACCGCGATTATTTCTATTTTGGCCGCCCGACATTCTATGAGGTCTACCGTGGCGCACACGCCTGGCGACACAACAATGGCCGCAGTTGGTATCATGGCCGCGACTTTGGCGGGCCTGGGCCTCGTGGAGGAATGCGCGATGGGTTCGGAAGGGGGGACTTCGGCCATGGCTACAAGTTCCGCGACGGCCACATGGTGGCGGGAAAGCAAAATGACCGCCCTAACTTTGGTAATCAGGACCAACGCCGTTACAACGGAAGCCGTCCCTTTGGCGGCGCACAAGGACACCGCGAGAGCAGCACACGCACAACGGTAAAGCGCCCGAATTTCAATGGCTCTCAACAGAGACCCCGTGGAACGAAGATGGATAGAAACAATCAGTACCGGCCCTCCAACGGTGCTCAACGCCCGTCTTCGGGCACCCGCCCCTCATTCGGAGGCTCGCGTTCTGCACAAAGGCAGCCGAGACCTACCTTCAGTTCTCCATCAGGCACTTCCCGTCCCGATAGGGGCGGAGCACCCAGAGGGGGTGGAAACTCAGGAGGAGCACGCGGCTCCTTCGGCGGACATAGGTAACAGCTACGAGCCACTTATACTTCCTTCAGGAGCTGCGCAGAAGTTTTTTGCATAGCTTGCGATAAGAGCTCAAAACCGCATCAAGCACTTACCCGAAGCCCTTTAGCACAGGACTTCGGGATTTTTTATCCCAAATCGGTCATTAGATTTCTTCCCAGCTTGCTGTTTATTTC
>DLLX01000063.1:49367-49779 GCA_002479145.1 Prevotella sp. UBA7551
AAAAGATGGAAAACGTCTCGTATTTTTTGTCGATTTCCGTCTAATGACCGATTTGGGTTTATATGAATTTTTACCTCAATCTATTGCCCTACAGCATTGACAATCCTGCGTTCTGCATCGATGAAAAATCACCATGTACCCACCCTCGTTCCTTTTGCCTTGCAATAGGGCCTATATGACCTTGTAATTCAGCCGGGATGGCAACGCAAAAGGGGCTGAATGGCGATGCGAAAGAGGCTATATTACAACAAGTTGATTATCAACAGATTACGTTAGACCTATATTGCAAAATTGAAAAATGAGAAATATTTGCTGAAAGAAGTATAAGAAAATTAAAAATAAATGCCTATCTTTGCAACGTCTGTACATCTGCCGGAAGCCCCGAGGGGCAGAGGCGGGGAAGCAGACTATA
>DLLX01000039.1:0-1286 GCA_002479145.1 Prevotella sp. UBA7551
TTTTTTTGTATGCTCGGCACGAGCATTGCCTAATTGGCGTAAGTCCCTAACGTACCCAAATATTGGAATCGTCTAGCCAATAGCAAGGGTGTACATTTTGAGTTGGAATTCCTTAAATTAGCAGACTTTTAATTATTCACAAAAGCAAGTCGTTGGATAACATTAAGTAGTCCAATGCTTGCATATGTAAGAAGATTCACTTATCTTAGTGCTGCAGAAAACTCAAATAAGGAGCATCTGACTTATTGCAAAGGTAAGCATAAAATTTGAAGAACACACCCCATCGGTGGTATTTATTTCACGAACAAGGCATTTAACGCCCTTTTACTTGGCAAGGTAATCAACGAGGCACTTGGAAGGCGCAGCTTGACTTATAATGCCTACCAGTGGGACGAGATAGCGTGTGCGTTGCTCGATGTTTATCTCTGTGGTGGTGACTGCTTGGAAGACGTGAACAGAAGCGAGTTCCACCTGCGCGAGTCTCCCGCCGCCCGTATACCGAGCAGGCACACTGTCGGGCGTGCCATCAGGAACTTGCGTGTGAGGACATTGAATACACGTCCCCTGCGGGGAACGTGTTCCGGTTCAACACCAACCCAAGGCTCAACGACCTGCTCATGAGAACGAACATGGCCATGGGGATTTTCAGGTGCGGGCAGACAGTCAACGTGGACTTTGACCATGTCGCCTTGGAAACCGACAGGTGCGACGCCAAATACTCATACAAGAACTTCAACGCCAATTTTCCCTGCGTCGTGTCCGTGAACGGATCATCGCCTATGTTGAGAGCCGAGACGGCAACACTCCCGTAAAGTTCCATCAGGCCGACACGCTGTCAAGGGCATTCAGCTTGCTTCACTCCCACGGTCTGCTTGTCGGCATGTTCCGCGCCGATTGCGGCATATACTCCGAGGACATAATAAGGACGGTTGACGGAAACTGCCGTTTCTTCTACATCCGTGCCTCAAACAGCGCGTCCATGTACAGCGACATACAGGGCGTGAAGGAATGGAAGCGTGTCGAGATTGGGTGGCAAGAGACGGAGGAGGCATCGTTCATGTGCACACGCTTCATGGTGGGCTCGCACTATCGCATTGTCGTCCAGCGCACAAACGTTGAGGACGGGAAGCCGGACCTCTTCGGGGAGAGATACGTCACCGCAGCATCATCACCAACGACTGGGACAGCGATGAGAGGAGCAGCATCGAGACATAAAACAGGCGCGTGGCGAGGGACGTGATTTCGTGCGGCTCAAGAATGATTTCGGATGGAAACACCTACCGTGC
>DLLX01000039.1:1474-1782 GCA_002479145.1 Prevotella sp. UBA7551
GGTGTCTGAACTTGTATACCGGCATGCCGTATGACAAGCTATCTTTTGGATAGGGCGAAATTCTTGAGGCTTTTTCAATTTAATCCCCAGGTTGAGGAAAGGGGGCATTGTGCCCTAAATTGAATAGCTTTAGATTTTTACCGCTTGCATGTGCGTTTGTACACGATAAAAATCTAAAGAATATACAGAAACACTTTATCTGCTAATTTAAGGATACAAGATAATGAGAGCTCGAAAGCCTTAAATTGGAAACAATATAGGAACAATGTCGTTTATAGATGTAAGTTTTACACAAATTACTTGTTGTG
>DLLX01000039.1:1836-14447 GCA_002479145.1 Prevotella sp. UBA7551
CCATCACTCCAAATTCCGGAAAGACCCTAAGAAAAGCCCTAAATCAGGAAAATTATCATGAGAAAGGGCTTTTCTTGATAACAGAAATTTGTTATTTATTGATAATCACTTTTTTGCTATTGATGATGTAAGAGCCAGCACGGAGCGTTGGCATTGTCTTCAAATTGAGACCAATGAGTTTGCCGTCAATTGTGAATATTGTATAGCTATTACTCTTGAGTTCTGCTATGTTATTAATCTCGGTTGGATCGTTGACGTATACGATCTCGGAGGCATTAGATTCCCCAAGGTTGTATACCACAGAAACCTGATACCCTTGATATTCTTCGCTAATATTCATGTCGGTGAAGTTAGTTGATTTAATGGTATCTTTGTTGATCTTCTCACCATTGCGAAACACGTTGAATCCATTGATAGACAGGGCGTATAGTACTGGTATATAACTGATGTCATCAATCATAATGCCGGTTTTGAGCTTTCCTGTGTAGTGTATGGCGAAATATTTGGCATTTGCTGGTAAATTTGCTGTGATTTTTTGCCATTCACCTGGAGCCTGGCCAGAAGAGAGAACTTTGAAAGCAGTAGGCTCTTGTGTTGTGGTAGAGTACATGATTTCATATGTCTCACCAGACTGGTTCTTGTCGATTTTCTTCAAGTAGAAGGATAACTCTGTGCCGCCCTTTATTTTAGGTGATATGAGGTAGTCATCGTTGTACGGCTCAGCACCGTCCATACTAATATTTGCATACCAAGCTATAAGGCACTTACTTCCGCTGTAAGGCATGAGGTTAGAATATGACTCTGTATCAAGACCAAGATCAAGTGGACTCTATACCTGAAATGCTTTGTTTTCGTTTTCGTAATCAAAGTATGGGAGTTGGCTAAGTTTTCCGCTGCCGAGCTTGTCTCCATCATAAGTAATCCAGTCTCCCAAATCTGATATTGCAAATGATTTGTATTCTTCAATTCCGTCGACAGTAGCTTCGTCTGCTGTAGGAAGAGAAGGAGCATTCCATGTGAGTTCTGCATTATTGCCGTTCTTTGTGGCATTTAGGTTGGAAATACAAGGATAGGAGGAAGTGCTTACATAGGTATATATGGGGGCAGATGTGTTGTTTTCTGCGTATTCGTCTTTGTCGTACACTATCTCTGCCTTGAATTCTAAATTCTTTCCAGCCGTTGCTGCATTCATATTGGCAGAAAACTCTACGGTCTTGGTTTCTCTTGGTTCAATCTTTTCTCCTTCAATAGTGGTGATGACCTCGTTGTCCTGTATCAGTACAATGGCGTAGTCCTTTGCTTCCTTACTTCCTCTATTGGTGTATGTTAAATTGAATGTGCAGGAGTCGTTGATGTTGACGCTCTCTGATCCAGAAAAAGCGACAATGGCGAGGTCGTTGTCCTTTTGCTCGTCGAAGTGGATGTTATCAACATAATAGTACATCCAGTTGTTGTTCGTATACCCTCTAAGAGCCACCTGAATGTATTTGCAGTTCTTGTATTTTTCAAGAGATACACGGTGTTCAATCCATCCATATTTTTCATTTGCTGCTGTGAACGTGTCAATAGGCTCATCGAAGTCTCCGCCATCTGGGGCAACCTCAATCATTAGTTTTGTCTGCTTGTTGTCTGCCGCGATGGAATTCTCCTCCCAGTGGAACATATAGAAGCTGAAAGTTGGGGTCGATGTACCATCCATGGACACGGCAGGAGTAATGAGCCGGCTGTCCACACAGTTGTCACCCCACTGGTTTTCGAACTTTATAAATCCGCCATCGTTATCCTGAGGTGATCCACCACCATCATCGGAACGAAGAGTTTCCCATCCAAGAGACCCCTGCAAATTTTTGTATTGCCATGGGTTAAGGCTGAGTATCCCGTTCTGGAAAGATTCATTGACAGGAAAATTATAGAGTTTGCCTACACCGATAAACTGTGTGACAGCTTTACTTCTTCCAGCCTGATTGTCGGCTGTCACTGCATAATAAAATACCTCTTGCATGTCCTGCACCTCATTCTCTACACTGATATCAGTGTAAGCTAAATCCTTGATTTCGGTAGCAATCGGGGAGAAGTCATTTTTATTGGTACTGCGCCATACGGTGTATGAGATGTCGTTAATATTGAAGTATCCGCCATTTTCTCCCTTTTCTGGAGCTTCCCAAGAGAGTTTCACGTGCATGTTGCCATCGATGGTTTTAGCTTTGAGGTTCTTCACGGGTTCTGAGATATCAGTACCTACCCATATAGTTTTGGTGACATCGATACCTTTCTTTCCGTTGTATTCAGCAAAAACTTTATATGTGTTGTTGCCGTTAAGAGCCTTATCGTCTTTGTATGTTAATGCCTGCCCTGCTGCTGCTGTGAGAGTCTTAATCTCTATGCCCGAAGTTTCTGCGCTTCCTTCTGTGCCTCCTTCGTTCTCCTGCTTCTCCACAGTGTAAATATGAATTTTCATGTTGCCGTTGATGTCCTTGCCGTTAAGCAGTTTCTCTGGCGCTTTGAATTGTAGTGTTGCAGTATTGGCTCCATTCGAGTCTGCAGTTACTGTGTAATCACTTACTTCCTCTGGTACGTCCGACTCTATACCCTGTTCGATATTAATGTTGAACAGGTTGAAGTATGAGCTACCGGCGTCGTTGTAGTTGTAGAAGCCAATATAGTAATTGCCGTCCTCTGGTACCGTAAATGTAGCCTCGTGTTGTGTCTGCCAGGACTCGTAAATGCCGTTGAGATCAATAATCTCAATTTGTTCTTTGGGGTTGGTCGTCTTGCCTACGGTAACTTTAAGATTTGAGGCTGCACCCATGTTGATGTCGAATTTAAGCTTGTACAAGTGCTTCCCATCGAAGTGAATAGCTGGGGTAAAAAGCCAGTCATTGCCTTTGTTTACTTTGTCAGAGCAAAATTGCATAAGCCTTTCATCTTCTTTCCAGAACCATGTTGATTGGTTATCATGTCCGTCTTTGTCCACATCAATGATAGTAAATAACTGTTTGCATGCGTCACCATCATTGAAGTCCTCTGAATAGGGTAGTTCGTAGTTACCAATCGATAGTACCGAGTTTGACGTAGTACTTCCGCCTTCACTTCCGTTGCTACATGCAGTTATTGTATAGCTGTATTTTCCAGTAGTGTTAGGCAGCGTTTCCTGAAAGGTTGTCTCCTTAATGTCTTTTGCTACAACAGTAAGTGTATTCCCCATAATTCGAGTCACGTTGTAGGTTACTTCGTCTGGGTTAATGTAGCCATCGTTCACCCCAGCAGTAGGGGCATTCCATCTGATGGTGGCTGTTTTCTCATTAAGTGTGAAATTAACATTCGATGGCGCAGTTGCCACGTCCTTACCGATGAATACCGTTGTTGTAGTTTTGCTGCTTTGTCCAGCATTGTTTGATGCATTAGCGAATAGCGAATAGAGTTTGTTATTGTCAAATGATACGTTTTCTTTTTTCACCACAGCACCAGGGGTTACGTTCTGTTCGGTTAAGATTTCGTCACCTGAGCATATCCTAATAGTTGTCAACCCTGTGAGATCTGTGCCATCAGTAGCTTTTGTGGGGGCTTCGCACAGGACACTGCCTGTGGTGCCGCCGTTAACATTAGGAATGAAGGAAAGGTTGGTCACGGGCATTGGCGCTTTGTCGGCTACTGCAGCTCGCTTTATATAAAGTCCGATAAATTCCTCGTGCCCTGGCATGTCGCAAATTTTATATGCTGTTGCGGTGGAAGTGTTTATCTGATAGAGTGCCGATTGATTTTCGTTCATGAACCCCCAATAGAGTAGCCCGGTGTTCGGATCGAATGTCATCGACTGTGAATACTTCGGTCTCTGTTTGGTGTCGCCGACGAGTGTCGATAAACCTGTTGACTTGTCAATCTTGTAAAGCAAACCAAAGTCAGAGATGCCATAAAGTACTCCATTCGGAGATGCAGCCAGTGTGAGATATGAACGTTCTAGATTTGCTACTTTTTCGAATTCTCCATCCTCTTCATTCATTGTGCTGAGGATATACGGTCCGCCGTAATCCTCACTCGTCACGGCATAAATCTTCTTTGTTTGCTCGTCATAGGTTATTGCCGATGAGTTTATATAGTTTTTCCATTCAGTGGAAGGCTCCAGAATTTTTTCTACCTCCCATGTCTCTTGGTTGTATACGTTGCATGCCACATACATCACCCATCCCCATGCTTCTTCCATATAGAAGGTGTAGTATTTTCCATTTGCGTATACAGCTGCTTTTGACTTGAATCCAGCATCGGTCTTCACTGCTTTAACTGAAGTAGAAGGTTTTGCTGTAAAACTATAGATGCCATATAGACTCTCATCGGTCATAGCATCTGAGAAAACCAAATTGCCGTATATATCGCTGTTATCACCAACTGATTTGATGAAAGCGGGGGGACTATTAAAAGATGTTTTGAATTTTTTTTCGCCGTAGAACGGTGAAAAAATGTTTTTTTTCACAGTCGTGATTTGTTTTCCTTTTGTTTTGGAAACTTTTGATATCGGGTATTTGACAATTTGTCCTTGACCGAATACTGTGGTACATAATACCAGAAAAGCTGAAACTAATTTCTTTTTCATATGCGTTGTTGTGTAATAAATGTGAGATTATTGATGTGCTAGCTATTTTCATTAAAAAGAGCTGAACCACTATCCTCAAACCCTTCATCAAGAAGAGTCTGGCCGCTTGCTCCCAGTGCAAAGACAGCAAACATCGTCGCTAAAAGATAGATTTTTTTCATGTTTATGTTATTTGATTGGTTGTCGGGACGAATTTAAGCACTATTTTTCATCTATATAATTTTTATCAATAAAAGATATAGACTATTTAATAAATCTTGACTTAAATCAATCGGGGGGGGGTAAAACTTAATATTATTAAGAAATTTCCGTGCATAAGATGATTTAATCCCCTATGCCTTACAATGTGTGGTTCGCAGACTGACTATTCTATGCTAAGAAAAATAGGAAATATTTTTCCAGCATGAAGGTGGAGATTACAAGTTTATTCATTAAACCCAAATCGGTCATTAGACTGAAATCGACAAAAAAAACGAGACGTTTTCCATCTTTTCGCCCCTTGTCACTGTTTCTTTCGGCATCTTGCTGCCGTAAGTGTTTCGCCATAGCCCGCTATGCCTTCAACACTTACGTTGCAACCTGCACGAAATAAACAGCAACCTGGGACGAAATCTAATGACCGATTTGGGCTAAAATGGGACGAAATCTGATGTCCGGTTGCGGGAAAAGGTGAGACGGAAAGCCCGTACAGCCGCACTTAGACATAGAAATCTATCGGATAGCCCTCCAAAAGGGCTGATTACACAAAGATTTTTAAATTAAAAATTTAGTGTTTTTAATTTATTTTTCTCCAGTTTTTAAATTAAAAATATGGGCGATAGCGGCTCAAAAGGATGATGGTTCGTAACCTTCTGTGTGTCAATGGGTTTGATTTTCCCTTACTGTTGGGGCAAGCAGGGGTGCTGAAACATCCATCACTCACGCCCGAGATAAGCCCAATCAAGCAACAAGGCATCCCACGGAGACACTCGTTCTCCGCAGGATGCCTTGTTTCAAATAGCCATCGTGTGGCGTGGTTTTATTCCTCTACGAGGGTGATGCCTCTCTTTTTGGCAGCCTGAACGGCCTTGGGAGCCTTTCCGGGAACGAAGATATTGCCCGTTTCCACCTTGGCATCGGTGCGCTTTGCCACGCTAAATGCCTTGTTGGGGGCTACTTTCGCTGCGCCGGTGGTGAACTCCTTCTTGGCCAATGGGCCCCACTCGCCGTTGATGTTCTGTGCGATGGCGTAGGCGATGTACTCCGTGTTGGGATTAACCGTCCACTGTGCCACATCCGTTCCATAGCGGTTCCAGTACGGATCTTGTCCGTCGCGGTCGTCCTTGAGATACTCCAGAATCTTGCCTTCATCGCCATTGCCCCAGTCGCTGGAGCTTTCGAAGGACTTCTTCTCAATAATCATGTCGCGCATGAAGGAAGTCTGGTCGTTCGGAGTGTAGGTGACGTACTGGTAATAATCGCCTCCCTGGTTGCCAAACTCGCCAATCGTGATATCGACAGTGGCCTGTCCGGTGCCTCCGTACTTTGTTGTCGTGACGGGAACGATGACCATCGTGCCGTAATTCTTGTTCTTATCCACGGGAAGGACATAGACCTCATAGTCCGTACCCGGAGTCATGGCGGTCCACTGGTGGGTCTCACGGGCGGTATAAATCTGCCCACTCCACGACTTAATCATGTCGCCCATGTTGGCAAAGCCCATCATCGGCGCCCATTGTTCATACTGCTGCTCAGCCGTTCCCTTCTCAAAAGCGCAGAGATAGTAGCCGTAGCAGTCGTCGTTGGGCTGAAAGTCGATGGTGAACTCCTCCTGTTTGGCCTCCATCACCTTGTAGGTGACGCTGGGATTGCCCACGATATTGGCGGCGGGGGTGCTGAAGTCGGCGCGCACCGAGCTGCAAGCGATGCCGTACATGTCGTAGCCCAGGGTGACAATGCTGTAGCTTGAGTTGGGCTGGAAGTCGATGTCGAAGCCGGTCATCACCGCGTTGGTGAAGTCGTCGGTGTAGGTGGTCGAGCCCACATAGGTGTCAAAGTACTGCTCCACGACGGCATCGGTGGTCAATGCCTTGGCTGTTGCGGTCGGCAGGCAGGCTATCTTGTACGACTTGCAGTCTGGGGTCTTGGTGACAGCCAGGCGGATCGTGTCGCCGGTGCTGCCCGTGGTGAAGCTCTGGATGGTCACATCGGCGGCCACACGGCCGTTGATTTGGGTGAAATAGATGCTGTCAATGCGCTCCACGAGGAAGCCTTTGGCATTGCCTTGCTTCGGCTGTACGATGAGCCGTTGGGGATTATCCTGCGCAGAAGCGGCCAGGGTGACCAGCGCAAGGGAAAGGGTTGCTAATATTTTCTTCATTATTCTGTTGGTTATTGCTGTCTGTTTGGGCTGCCTTTATGCGGATTTCTTCGACGAATTGGAAGCGTCAGAGTGAGGCCGCGGCAGCTGGATTGCTGGTGTGTCATGCCTCCGTCCTTGTGCGATGGGCTTGGGCGGGAAGGCTGAATGAGGGCTGATTTAGCGCAAGAACTTAAACGCCTTGCCGCCAACACGGAGGATATATGCCCCCTTGGGCAGTGCGCTCACATCGATGGGTTGGCCATTATAGTGGGGCAGATCGACGCGGCTGCATCCGTTCAGGTCGAAAATAACAGCGTGCGTCACCGCATCGCACATGCCGCTCACGAAGATCTGCCCGTTCTTATAGCTCATCTTGAGTTCGCTCTCCGCCTTGCTGGCGGCTGATATGTCGTTGACCAGTCCGTCAAACTTCAGACATCTCACGTAGTCGAAGCTGTAGGACCAGAGGAGGTCGATGGTTTTGATGGAGAATGTGGTGCCGTCGCCAAGGAAATCGATGTGGCGAATGTCGTCGAGACGAAGCCGATCGGGTGCCGATCCGTCCTTGGGCACGACCAATAACTCCACCTGTGCGGAGGCCATGCCAAAGGAAAGCAGGGCCAAGGCGAGGGTCATTAAAGTCTTTTTCATTATCTTCTTGTCAATAATTTTGCAGTGAATAGGGATGGGGAAGTGCAAGCTGTCACCGCAATTAGGCTTGCTACCAAAAGAAAAAGAGAAGGGGACTGCGCCTATTATCGGCCCACTCCTCTTCTCTCTGTCTCCTTATTAGAATACCACCTTCACGCTTTCGCCGTTCGCCTTGACGATATAGGCGCCCGAAGGCACGGTGATGCGGGCCTGACCATTGGCATCTGCCTTGGCCACCAGGGCTCCGTCGAGGCTGTAGACCTGCACGAGGCCGTTGCCATTGACGACTATCGTGCTGCCCTCCACGCGGACATTGGCCTTGCTGAGGAGGTTAACCGACTCCACGCCCGTGCTCTCATAGCGTCCCACGGTCTCGGTATCGGTAGGCTGACTCTCCACAATCGCGCCCGTAGATGGGTTGGACTTGATGGCGGTTACGCGGTGACTGATCTCTGCCAAGTTGCCGCGGATGGGGATTTGGACATCAACGGAAGTGCCTTGCCACCAGCGATGATAGACAATCGGGTCGACAAGCGACTCGCCGGCCTTGTAATTCTGGGTGATTTTGAGGTTATCGAAGAACAAGTTGGCAGGTGCGCCCACGCAGTAGAGGCCGATAATCGAGCGAGTGCTGCCCTTTGTCAGCTCAATCGTGCGGTTCTGCCATGACGAGTTGAGGTCTTTCACGTAGATAAGCTCCTCCTGAGTGTAGTCATTCTTGGATGGATCCCAGTTGAACAAGGCCACGGCACACTGTGCGGTGAACTCTTTCACGCCACCCTCGTCGCCGTAATCAATGCTCTCGGTGTCGCCCCAAAGGTCCACATTGATGGTAATCTTACCGCCGTCTTTGGACAAATCGAGCTCCGGAGAGATGAGTCCGGCGTCGCTGTTGTTGTAAACATACTGATAACCATCGACCTTTATGCAGCCGTCTGCCAAGGGGAAGCCGTTCTTTGCAATCCATCCACCCTGATTGACGGGCTGGACGACGTAGTTGTCGAGGGTGTAGTAGGTGGGATTGGTGACGGAAGTCTGCTTCCACTCATCCTCGGTCATGGAGTAGCCCCAGCCCTCTCCGAGTGAGCCATCGGGACATTTCACGCCCGTGAAGTTCTCATCGGTGACGGTGAACGGGCCGTCCTCGGTGGCCTTGCGGTCGCAGAAAGCCCAGTAGTTGTATCGCTCAGCCGAAGGAGCGGGCTCCCAGGAAGCGGTAAACGTGCCCTTCTCCTGGTCGATGTCGGTGGAAGTGAGGTCCGTCGGAGCCACAAGGTCGCACACTAAGACTGGAGTCGGCTGGAAAGACTTGTGCCCTTGGGCGTCAACAGCTTGCACAGTGTAGTAGTAGTTCTGCCCGGAGATGATGCCGGAGACGGTGAACGTGGTGTCGTTCACGACCTGATTCTCTGCCGCATAGACCTTGGCGTTGCCGTTGGTCTCGTCAATCCAGTAGGCATTGAGCAGATAATGGTCTGCGCCCTCGACCTTTCCCCAGTTGGCATGGAAGCTATCGCCCGTGTAATAAGTATGTCCGTAGAGCACAGGCATCTTGATATAGGGCTTCACCTGGTAGATACGGAAGTTGTCTATGTAGAGGTTGCCGAGCTCTTCACCCTGATATTGCTGAGGATGGAAGATGTTGAAGATGCTGTAGTGGCCCGTATTCTGGAACATAAAGGTGTAGGTCTTCCACTCATTGTTGATGCCATCCACCTGCGAGTTGCCGAGCATGTCCCACGTCGGAGCCATGTTGTAGGTCTCTGCGCCCTCTACGATTATCGTTTGGTCGGGCTGTCCGTCGTCGGTTCGGACGTCAAACTGCACGAAAGCCACCTGGTCGTTGTCGCCAAGGTCCACCATGCAGGTGTTCAAATGGCCCGGTTCCTCGGGGTTGGCGATGGCCACTGTGCCGCCGGCAGAGTAGATATAGCCGCCGCCCCAGCCCGACTGGTGGGTATATCCGTCGCGCATGGTCATCCAAGCGTTGCCGTCTTCGCGCACATACCACAGCTCATTGTCCGTGTCCGGCGCGCCCACGCTGCCCGTTTTCATCAAGGAGAAGTCCTCGGTAAGGATGTCCACCACCTGACCGTAGTCCGAAGGGTTGATGGCATCGACACGCTGTACGCCCTGTGGCTTTGCGTTGGGCGCGGAGATGCGCTGTGCCGTCTGCGCCTTGTTGGCACTTTTGGCGCGCGACACCAACTGCTGCGCGCTCGAAACCGCCGGGATCGTGAGCAGACCCACGCCAAGTGCGGCTGATACAAGTAGTTCTTTCTTCATTGAATTAAATGATATTATGAATAAATTGAATTGACAAACAGTTTCAACGGCAAAGTTACGCAAAACCATCCGTCCTTTCCACCGAATCTGACCGGCTACTATTACTGATTCGGAAAATAGTAATCAAAACACTATCTTTCTACCATAAAGGGCTCTTTTCGTGGGACAAGCAGCCCAAGACTTTCTCTCTCCACCGGCATTGCCGTCGCTGCTCAAGGGGAAAGTCGACCCACCCACGCTCTGCGTGCGGCCATTCTCAGACGCACCACCGCCCACTTTCCTTTCTTGTTCCTATTATATGAGCACATCCTCCTGCCTTACTTCATGGGCAGTCCTTCTAAAGGCTGAAGCTCATCTTCTCACACCGGCTCCTCCGAATACTCCTCGTCCTCGTCTTCCTCAACCCGCACGGGGGCGTTTTTCCGCTCTGCCGACATCTTCTGATAGGTGGAAGGCTTGATGCCTGTTATCTTGGTGAAGACGTTGATGAAGTTGGCCTGCGACTTGTAACCGACGCTTTCCGCAATGGCACGGATGGTATAGTGGCCGTAGTGCTCCTCGTCATTCATGCGGGTCATGGCCTTTTTCACGCGGTAGGAGTTGAGGAAGGTGCGGAAGTTCTCCTTATATACAGCATTGATCACCTGCGACACATAGCGCGAGTTGCTCCCCACCATCGTCGCAAGCTTCTCTATGCCGAAGTCGCTCTCGCAATAAGCCTCCGTGCTCTCCATCACATGAAGGATGGCACTAAGCAGTTCGTTGCGCAGCTTCTCGGGCAATCGCAACGCATTTTTGCCCATTTCATCGATTTTCGGAAGCGATTCCACCCGTTGCAGCGCCTCCATCTCGGGCAGTTTTCTTTCCTTTCTGACGACATTGCCGTCGCTGCTGCCCGCTTCCCCTTGCTGCTTCTGAAGCTCCTCTATCTTGGTCTCCATCGCCTTGATGGACTGCATGTAGGCGTTCTTGGTGATGATGTCCTCCTGACTCTTGTCAAAGAGCAGCCTGTAGGACTTTGTGATGACGTGCTTCTGTCGCGCAATGACGACCAGCAGGACCAGGAAAACGACCAAGAAAGTGACCAGCATCACGAGGGCATTGCGCTGCGAGGAGATGGTATGCGACTGCGTGAGGTTCTCGACCGAGAGCTTGTCGATGGCCTCCGACTTCGTGTTCATCTCATGAAAGTAGAGCGCATTGCGGATGGCATTGAACTCATTGAGGTTGTACACGCTGTCGGAAAGCACCAGATATTGCTGCTTATAGGACAGGGCGAGGCTCTTGTTGATCGGCTCATAGATTTCCGAGAGCGTCCGAAAGGTCGTAATGAGGAGCGCGGTGTTGCCCGTTGCCTTGGCAATCTGCTGGTTGCGCAGCTCATAGACCAATGCTGAGTCGCGCCGACCAAGCTGAAGGAAGATCGTGGACATCGTGCCGTAGGCCGAAGCAAGGCTGATCGGCTGGAGCTTATGGCTCCCGCAGTAGGCCACTGCCTTGCGAAGGGCGCCGATTGCCTTGTGGGGTTGCTTCTCATAGAGCAGCACCTGGGCCTCGGTCATGTAGACATCATACTGGTAGCGGACACGTTTCTCCGGGTGGGCAAGCAGCTCCCGCTGCCAGCGGCGGTACTGCGAGACGGGGGTCTTGTCGGTATAGGCGAAGATGAGGTTGTTGAGGGCCATGTTCTCCAGCGCATAGTCCTTGAACTTCCTGGCCAGGGCGAGCGACTTCTTGTACAGCTCCGAGCTTTGGTCGAAGTCGTGAAACATGCTGTACACGTTGCCGATGTTGCGGTAGAGGGTGGAGAGCTCTCGCTCCAGATGCTTCTCCTCGCAAATCTGCAGGCTGCCCATGTAGCGCTCCATCGCCTTGCCGTAGATGCCTTGCCGGTAATAAATCAGTCCGGCATGGTGCTGGGTGTGCGCATAGAGGGCACGGTTGCCGCTTGCCTCGCGCGCATTGACCACCTCGAAGCACAGCAACGCACTGTCGAGGAGGTTCTTCTCCAGCAGTCTGTCGCCCAAGGCGGAGAGCTGCGCGTCGGTTTTCTTGGCCATTTGCGACGAGACCCGCGTCACTTGCGGTTGTGAGGAGCGGGCCGCATGAACTACAGACGCATTCGCCGGCGACGAGGCGGCACGGCCGCTGCGCCCCTGGGCGGTAAAGGAAAGCGCCGCCCAGCAGGACAAAAGCGTGAGGATGCGTAGGAGGTATTTTGTTATCATAAAGGTAAAATCATTGAGACCACACGGCACTAAATAGACAAATAGCCCGTGTATTGCACTTACCGGATGCCCATTCGGCGCAAGGCGGACCAAGGCAGAATACACATTGCAAAATTACAAAATTCTTATTTACCAAGGATTGGCTTCCTGTTATTTTTACTTAAACACGGAAAATTGGGGCGAATTTTTGCTAAAAGACGCCAAAAGGGATTCGTTCGGCGGGTGCTCCAAGCCGTTGGAGCGTTGGCAATCAGCGCACTTCCTCCCCTTCACGCTACCCAAAGGCAACATCACCCAGTGCGCATGGGCCGTCGTTGTCCACCGAAAAGCAATAGGAAATGTCCAAGACGCAGGAGGGCAAAGGCTGAAGGGCAGCCGAAGCGTGCCCTTCTTGTACGCAGAAACGTAACGTTTTGAATATCAATACGTTGTAGAAGGCGTTATCATTCAGCCTAAATTACTCCGATTTTTAATTTAAAAATTATAGAAAAATAAATTAAAAATTCCGAGTTTTTAA
>DLLX01000048.1:0-10001 GCA_002479145.1 Prevotella sp. UBA7551
ATGTCGTTTAGCCTATAATGCGAGAATTTTTAAATTAAAAATCGTAGAAAAATAAATTAAAAATTTCAGAAAAATAAATTAAAAATCAAACCTTTCCCCGCTTGCACGCAGCGTCATTCATGCTTTTCAGAAGGCGGAATGTAATGTTTTTCCATGCGATATCAGCTATTTGTCATTTTGAAGATTCAAAATGAGTGCGCCAAAACAGGAACAGGGGCGTGCCACAAGACCGGGAAACGACCTGTGACACGCCCCAGAAGCGGTCTAAATTACGACTTTAAATGATCGGCCGCATAGGCGGACAATATAAACTCCATGGCCTGAAAGCGTAAACTTGCCATGACCATTGTCGTCCAATTTGTCAGAGAGGATGCTCCTTCCATCGGAGGCATAGACCTCAACGGTTGTTCCTGGGCGGCTTATACAAATCAGGCTGCCGTCGGATGAGGGGATGACGCTGCTTCCATTGGCCTCATGGGAAGGGTTGAGGATGTTGGTGGCATTTCCCCTCACAAATTGCTCCGCCGACCAAAGTGTCTGCTCTCCCGATACGGAGATGGCCCGGATGCGGTAGTAGAAGCCAGTCAGCCCGGCGGGAAGATGGTCAACACGGTGGAATAAGGCATTGCCCACGTTGGCCTCTTCGTATCCTTCGAGCGTATTGCGCTTGATGCCTCCGTTGATAATCTCAATATCGTCGAGGGCTAACACCTCGCCATCAGACTGGTGATAGGTCAGTCGCAGTTGGCGCGTTCCCTCTGGAACGGAGTCCAAAGCATAGGTCGTACCCTGTGCGGAGAGCTTGGAGAACACCTGAAGTGTCTGCCATTTTCCACCAACAAGTCCTTCTACCTCTACCGAACACGCTGAATGTCCCTCGTTGCGGAGGCGTGCCCAGAAGGTGCAGGACTGTATGTCATGCTCAAATATGGGACTGGTTATGTTAGCTTTGTCCTTGTCGAGCTTGGCCGACGGAGCCGCCTTGCCACACCATTCGGGGTCGGTATAGCGCGAAGTCTTCAGCGAATAATCCCATCCTGTGGGCACTCGGAAGATGAGCGAGCCGAAGTCGCACACCGCTGTTTCCTGTTCCACCTCGTATGCGCTCTCCACATGGAGCAGATAGTGGTCAGCCTGGGCTACTGGCTCCCACCGCGCGGTGAAGGCATTTTCGCTCTCTTCATCGGCGGGAAGCACCTGCGGGGTGACGTATGGAAAGCTCATCTCGGGTGTCGTAGCCTTCAATGTGACGCACTCCGAGTTGCGTGTGGCCGTGAAGGCACTCAATTCGATGGTGTATTCAGTCTCTGCTTCCAGTCCATTGACGGTGATGGAATTTTCCGTAGACTTGAGTTTGGCGGCCTTGAAACCAGGCACAAACTTCTCCACCAGCCCATCATGGGAGTACACACTCACGGTATATCCCTTTGCTTTCTCCACCAGCTGCCATCCGATGTGGAGCGATATGGGGGTGACTTCCGTCACCTTTACTCCCGCTGGGGCTTGCAGCTCAAAGTCACCACCATCCACATCGAAGTAAATCTTGCCGTCTTTCTCTTCTATTCCTGTTATAGGAAGCCCCAAGTCCTTACCGCTCCAGTCGATAAATGCCGGGTTCGTGGTGGCCGTGTAGGCGGTCTTGCCTGTCGTTCCCGGCCATGAGGCACCACTGGCATCACCTCCCACGCCGTTGGCCTCGATTAAGTCGACGTACTGGTGGTCGCCGTCGTTGTTCACAATATTGCTTTTCCATACGCCCGCGTCATAGTCCACGTGCCAGATAAGCATGCCGTGATTGGGCAGATAGGTGTCCCAGGAACTCTGTTGGCGGTTCTCCAGAAGGTAGAACTCTTTGAGCTTGGAGCTGGCTATGGCCACAGCGTGGTTGGATGTCTTGATGTCCTCCAGCGAGAGGGACACGCCTTCCACCACTTCCTGCACATCCAGCCACCCCATGGCGTTGCGTTCGTAGGCAGAATAGGTCGGCGGCGTGCGTGAATTGTTGTTGTAGGAGTCGTAATCCATAATCGTCCATTCTCCTGGAGTGTAGTTCACCCCTGATGAATAAGTGTTGTAGAGGTCTGAAAGTCCCATGATATGCGAAAATTCATGACAGAAAGTGCCGATACCATCGGGTTGAGAGCCCTGCAATTCACACGTGCAGGCATAGTGGTCGACCAGTATCCCATCGACGGTGAAGGACTTTCCTGCCTGTGACAGCTCCCAGGCGTGTGGCCATACCGATGAGGCTGGACCTCCGGAAGCCTCACCCGTGCCAGCGTAAAAGACAAAAACGTTGTCCATGATGCCGTCTTTGTCGCAGTCATACTCGCTGAAGTCCACTTGCCCTTTCAGGCTGTTGATGGCATGAACCACCATGTCCTCCGGGTTCTCGTCGCTTCCCATCAGCCCGTTGCCACCATAATAGGCGCGCTCGTAGGGTAGGGCGACGGGGCCATAGACATCGCAGGTGAGGTCAAACTGGCCGTTGGAGGCATCAAGAAAATATTGGCGTGCGCTGCCGGTGCCGCCATATTCGCTGAAGTTGTCAAGGTTAAGCATGTCCGAGAAGTATTGTTTAGGATTCTCAGTGGTGAACTTCACGTCCGAATATTCTACGAGAAGCACCAGTGCCTTGAGCTTTCCCTTTGACGGGAAGGTGGTTTCGAAGCGGCCGAGACCTTCGTGCGAGGCACCCCTGCGGGCAACTTTTGCCGCCTGTGCACGGAGTGCGGAGACAACCTTTTCGGCATCCTTTGCCGACGCGAGCTGCTTAACTTCCTCGGGACGACGGTCGGCATCACAGGCCAGGTAGGGCATTCTTACGAGCCTTTCTTCCTCCATCCGAGCAAAATAGAGCGCGCCATCGGTGTCCTCCACAAGGGGAAGGCCGTCGGGTGTGAGGTAATAGTGGAAGTTTTCATCGCCTTGAAGGGTCACGTTTACTGTTGTTCCGTCAGGCTGGCGGTATGTTCTCACGCCTCTTTTAGCTGGCACGGCCGATGTGTCAAGTGCCATGAGCAAGAGTGTGGTGAAGGTAATGAATGAGATAATATGTTTCATGATAATTCTATTTGATGTATTCTTCTGTGCGTTTTTTCACTGCTAAAGCATGGAAAAAGGTGGGAGAATCCCACAAGAGGACAAGTCCCACCTTTTTTCTTGTTTAACCCAAATCAGTCATTAGATTTCGTCGGAAAGACAGAAAACGTCTCGTCTTTTTGTCGATTTCGGCCTAATGCCTGATTTATGTGTAATAGAGCCAGCCTATTTCACTATTTTCTTGGCGGCCGTACCGTCGCTGTAGCGAATGATGTACGCACCCTTCGCCTTTCCATCCGCCTTGCGTCCGTTGAGGTCATAGATGCCCTCTATGTGCTTTCCATTTACTGAGGTCACATCATTAATGCCCGTCTCGTCGCCACAGGAGTTGATCAGCTCGGGTTTCCCAGTCCAAGAGCCTGTGAAGTTGTGACCTAAGCCATCGTTGAGGTTGAAGTCCAAGGTGTAGGTTTGGCCGTCCTCGTGCTGCGTGATGTTCAAGTCGCCCGACTGTGCGGGTGCGTTCACCTGCGGTTGCCCGCTCTCATCAAAGCTTGTCAAAGCCCATGTGCCGCGCAGCTGGCCCTTTTCGTTCTTGCTTCCCTTTAGATACTCGCCCTTCCATGGCACTTTGCTGGGAGAGGCCGTGTAGGTTTCGCTGGCTATTCCGTCGTAGAAGTTTTCATTACGGGTGTTGATGTATGAGATGAAGCCATGGTCTTTGCCCTCGGCAGGAAGGATGGTGATGTACCAATTGCGGCAGTTGTTCAGTCGCTCGCGGTCGCCAACGCATTCAAACTGTGCCGTTGCGCCCTCCAGGTCGAGCGTAATGTCCCCAGTAATCCCCGTTTCTGGTATTTTGTCGATGGGTATTTCACCTTCGTAAGTGAATTTGATGGAGTAACCATAGTCTGTCATAAAGTCGCCAACGATGGTCTTTTGGCTTCCCTCACCGCTGATAGTGAGTGTTCCTGACTTGACACAGCCCCATGCAATCTGCTGTCCGGTGAACACATATTGCACATAAGAGCCGACGGCATACTGCACACTGGCATAGTTAACAATTTCTCCTGTCTCCATGGTGAACGCATCGCCGGCATCATCTGATGGTGTATAGGTGCCGTTGGCAAGTGTCTTAACGAACGGGAGGTACAGCTCAATCATCATCTGATTGCCCGGAAGGTCGGCGTAAGAGTAGTTTCCCTCATCGTCTTTCGGCATATCCGAAAGCTCAAGGAACACATTCATCACCCCATCACTCACCGAACGATATTTGGCGTAGGCATTGATGCACTTGAAGTCAAGGTCTTTCTCCAATTCCAGGCTTCCCTGGCTTAGGTCGTTGTAGGTGATGAAGCGCGATTCATAAGTTACGTGGTGGGTCTTTCCTATCTCGTCTGTGAGTACGGCCTCATATTTATAGTATGCGTTGCCGTCTTTCTCATAGGTTGAAATTTCCAGTGTTCCCGCCTTGAAGCCACGATCAATCTCATAGTTTCCGTTTCCATCGACCTGATAAACATGTATGTCATTATAGAGAACATTGTTGCCCAAAGTGGATGAGAAGGTATAAGTTCCCACCGGTGGTTGCGGATTTCGTTGGTCGTCAGGGGCAGCACCAAAGAAGTCGAGGGCATAGACCGTGCTGCTGGCGGACGGAGTACCGTCCTCGGCAAGTTCCTTATTGCCCTGCACGAGATAGTAGTTGTTCAGTTGATGATTGCCATCACTACGGCGTGAACCATACCAATCAGCCTGACAAAGCACCGAGGCGGTGAATTCATAGTCGTAGTTTGTCTCAGCTCCCTTGGCCGAGCTGAAGCCTAAAATTGTTGCCAATAGAAGCAACAATGTAGTTGTGAAGTTTCTCATAAAATTATTATTATAGAACAATTGAAATGAAATTCTGAAAAGATGGATGAGCTACTGGTTATTTTACACTACGTTTGACGCTTGTTCCATCGGCTCTCTTGACAATGTAGATGCCGTTCTTCGGCCTCTGTGTCCGCTGCCCCTGTATGGTAAAGTACTCTTCTTGGCAATGATTTTCGTGTCCAGATGTGCGGATGTCCGTCTCCTGATGGCCTTCCATGGCATTGACACCAAGCACGGTAAGATAGGTCTCATTGGAGTTGTTGTTGATTTTCAATGCCTTTACCTTCGACCATCGCTGAGCTTCGACGCTTATTTCAAACAGTCTGTACTTACACTCGCCAAACTCGTCGTTGCCTTCAGCATCGTCATCGTAGTAGTTTGACTGGCTGATGATGCGTCCCAGTCCATACACGGCCTCCGTTCCAGCAGCCTCCTCGGCATACCAGTCGTCCACATTGAAGGTCTGGACTTCTTCCTTAGTGTCGTTTTCATAAATGATGGTTACTTCAGCTGTGGAACTCCCATTGGCAGAAACTACCAGTAAATTGACCTTATCGGTGAAGAGTGGTGTGGCCAATTTAATGGTACGGGAGAGGTCATACCCACCGAGACCATAGATGACAGTAGCATTGTTCTCGTTATATGGGGCGAGGTGGTAGACGTTTCCCGATTCAGCAATAATTAGACGTTCGTCACCAGCCAGTGCTCCAGTAGGCAAAATGTCGTCGGTATAGAACACCCATCCATCACTATCTATGCCGCCGCTGATGCAGCTTGCTACAGGATATGCCTCGGCTATTACGTCGGCCTCCCAGTTGGATATGCTGATACAGTTGGCGGTATCTGCCGTGATTCTTGATTTCACCAGCAGTTGGGCTTTCAGGTCTATGGCCTGCTCGCCATAAGCCAGGTGCACGCTGACCGTATCCACCGAGGAAGCCATGCCAATGACGGGAATGGTTATCCTCCCCTGTACGGCATCATGAACTATGTCACCCAGAGCGATAGCCTCGCTGGAAGTCTTGACGCTGTAAGAAAGCGTGTCGGCCAGACCTGCCGTGTCTGTCAGCTCGTAGTTGACTACGACGCTGACCGTGTCGCCTTGCTTGGTCTTCAGGAGTGTCTCGGCCAGCGAGGCAGAGAGGTGCTTCTCCGGCTTGGTCTCTAAGCTATGGGCGTTCACGCCAATGACATAGGCCGCGTCGCCCCAACCTCCGCCTGTGGCCGCCAGTCTGATGGCCTTTACGCGACGGGTCTCATCGACAGGAAGAGCCAGTTCGTAGATGCGGTGATTCTTGTTCTCCGAGATGGAGATGCCATCATAGTAGTCGTACTCCACGACCCCGAGGTCGGAAATATCGGCTGTGGAGTCATTTTCAGTGTACTCCCAGTGGGCTATCTTCGCCAAAGTCTCGTCGCCTTCGCTTTCATCTTCATACACAGGCTTTGCACTGAGCGTGATGGAGTCGTCCTCCGCATCGGCAAAGACAAGCAGATGGACCTGCTTGGTGAGTCTTGCCTCGGCGAAAGAGAGGTCAACGGGGTCATCGTTGCGTTCTACCATAAAGGCATTTTTCTCTGATATGGGAATCCAATATACATGCCCTGTCGTGGGAACGGTAACGAAGCCAAGGCTGTCGCAAAGTGCACCTGCGGAGTCGGAGGCCGTTGTATAGAATCCTGCCATGCCCGTCCAGCCGAGCGAGATACCATCGAAGGAATTGTTGTCAAGAGAGTCGGCCACCATATCGGAGTTCCAGTTGGTCGCCTTTACGGTGTCGTCCACCTGTGAGTTGCCTGTATTCTGGGTAACGATAGAAGCGGTTAGCCCAGACTGAGACGCAGCGTTGGTGAGTAAAGAGAAGGCCATGATGGTTGTAATGACCATTCCGCTGTTTCGAAAGTTGATGTGTAACATAGGCGTTGTTTCTGTTTTGGTTGAACATTGACGTTTGCAAAGTTGCGGATTTCTTGTACAAGAGCAAAAAAAACGAGCCGAGCGACCGTTCAAAAACGAGAATTTGAACGGTTTCCTGCAGTTTTTCATGCTTAAAATTGTGCGTTTTCCATGACATGAAGTTGAGTAATACATTGTGTGTCATATACTTATGAAAATAGTGAGTGAATATGAAGCGTTTCTTGTTTTTCTATCTCAATTTCCCATTCTATTCGTTTTTCACAGAAGGCCCGCCTCGTTGCCATACCTTTTTAATCCAAATCAGTCATTGTATTTCCACCCAAGTGCTGTATGTCTCGTACGGGTTGCAACGTCGGCGTTGCAGCCTTAGCGGACTATAATGCAGCAGCAACGGCAGAATGGTGCCGAAAGAAACAGTAACATGGGGCGAAAAGATGGAAAACTTATCTTTTTATCCTTAAATTAGCAGAAAAACGCCGGAGCTAATTATGCAGATTAAGGCAATTTGTTGTATTTTTGCAGCAGAAAAATAAACAGATAGTAACTTTCAACAATAAAGAACAAACATGGCAACTAACAAAATAAAATTCACCAAGATGCATGGTGCCGGAAACGATTATATATATGTCAACACCATATTATATAATGTAGAGAATCCCGAAGCTGCCTCCATCCAATGGAGTGACAGGCACAAGGGCATCGGAGGCGACGGACTGGTGCTCATCTGTAAGCCCACCACGCCTGAGGCAGACTACCGGATGAGGATTTTCAACGCCGATGGATCGGAAGCCATGATGTGCGGAAACGCATCGCGCTGTATCGGAAAATACCTTTTTGAGCGCGGACTTACCGACAAAACGGAAATAAAACTTGAGACCCTGTCGGGGATAAAGATTCTTAAGTTGCACATTAGCAAAGACGGAAAGACGGTGGAAAGCGTGACAGTGGACATGCTTGAGCCGGCTACTGACAACAAAGAGCAGTACGACAAGTCGAAAGGCAACATATTGGTTGCCGAAGGAAGGAGCTTTGAAGGGACATACGTTTGTATGGGCAACCCGCACTTCGTGACCTTCGTGGATGACATCAACACTATCGACATAGCACAATACGGCAAGGTTCTCGAACGGGACAAGGCGTTCCCTGAACGCTGCAACATAGAGTTTGCCCAGGTGCTCAGCGACGGAAGCATTCGCACGAGAGTATGGGAGCGGGGCAGTGGAATAACAATGGCATGCGGAACAGGGGCATGTGCCACGGCCGTGGCGGCTGCAATGACAAAAAGAGCCGGGAGGACAAGTGATATAATAATGGACGGTGGAGACCTACATATAGAATGGAACGAAGCCGACAACCACGTATATATGACAGGTCCTGCAACGATAGTATACGACGGGGAGATAGAGTGCTGATAGAACTGGATGACCAGACTTGACGGACGTCTCCGACAAAAGAAGTAACAGCAAAAATTAGATAACAGCAATAAAGAAATAATCAATATGGCATTAGTAAACGAGCATTACTTGAAACTTCAGAAAAACTACTTGTTTGCCGACATTGCAAAGAAGGTGAACGCATACAAAAGTTTACATCCAAATGCTAAAGTGATAAGCCTTGGCATCGGCGACGTGACACGTCCGCTTGCACCGGCAGTGATTGAGGCAATGCACAAGGCCGTGGACGACATGGCTCACAAAGAGACTTTCCATGGATATGGACCTGAACAGGGCTATCAGTGGTTGCGCGAGGCTATAGTGAAGAATGATTTCCTTGCACGCGGAATACAGATTGACCCAAGCGAGGTGTTCGTGAACGACGGAGCAAAAAGCGACACTGGAAACATCGGGGAACTCGTGAGACCTGACAATAGCGTCGGCGTGACAGACCCTATCTACCCTGTATACATCGACTCCAACGTGATGTGCGGAAGGGCTGGAGTGCTCGTAAATGGTAAATGGAGCAACGTGACCTACATGCCTTGTACCGAAGGCAACAACTTCGTGCCACAGATTCCCGACCACCGTGTGGACTTGATCTACCTGTGCTATCCGAATAACCCCACGGGAACGGTGTTAACGAAGGAGGAACTGGAGAAGTGGGTGGCGTATGCACTGAAAAACGATACGCTGATTTTTTATGACGCAGCTTACGAGGCGTATATCACGGAGCCCGGCATTCCTCATTCCATTTACGAAATAAATGATGCAAAGAAAGTAGCCATCGAATTCCACAGCTATTCGAAGACTGCCGGGTTCACAGGTGTGCGTTGCGGATACACGGTTGTTCCTAAAGAAGTAACTGCTGCGACAATCGATGGAAATGAGCGGTTGCCACTTAATCCTTTCTGGGATAGACGGCAGTGTACGAAATTCAACGGCACGAGCTACATCAGCCAGCGTGCCGCCGAAGCTATATACACTCCGGAGGGAAAGAAACAGACAAAAGCCATCATCGACTACTACATGGACAATGCAAAACTCATGTATAATGCCTTGAAGAAGCTCGGCCTTAGAGTGTATGGCGGTGTGAATGCCCCTTATCTTTGGGTTAAGACGCCAGACGGGGTGGACAGCTGGACTTTCTTTGAGCAGCTGCTTGACGGAGCACAGATTGTATGCACGCCGGGTGTAGGCTTCGGGCCGAGTGGCGAGGGGTACATAAGGTTTACTTCCTTCGGCAATCGCGAGGACTGCGAAGAGGCGATGAAGAGAATTGAGCAGTGGATAAAAAGATAATAGAGTAATCCACGAAACGCTTCCACAGCGTTCGGCACAAGTACCTAACTAACAGAAGGTGGATCTATAATAAATTGCCACCGTAGATATACGAAGTTTTGGTGCATTGTGTTTTACCACCTATTGGTCTATTTTTGCATAAGAAAGATAGGCTATGCTCGGTCGTCAGAGAGTAAGATTCCATTGCCCTTGCTTGCACATTTGGTTCTGTGTGCCAGTTCGCTCGATCATATAGCCCGTTATATGTCGTCATACGCTGACACCCAGCTCTTAAACCCAAATCGGTCATTAGACCGAAATCAATAAAAAACGAGATGTTTTTCATCTTTTCGCCCCTTGTTACTGTTTCTTTCGGCATCTTGCTGCCGTCAGTGTTTCGCCATAGCCCGCTATGTCTTCAGCACTTACGTTGCAACCTGCACGAAATAAAC
>DLLX01000048.1:10027-15119 GCA_002479145.1 Prevotella sp. UBA7551
GGGACGAAATCTAATGACCGATTTGGGTTAAAAAGATTCTAACAATCTGGCAAAACGAATTGATAGAACCCACCTGAACACTTTCAAGTGGAGAAGGGTGGGTTTTCTATGTGATTCAATTATAGCGACAACAACCAGAGTTGTGTTATTCTCTCGACTATGTTGAACGGTTGGTTTGAGAAGGATGGAACGTCTGTATTAGTGGGAACAGCAACCATTAAGGAAGTGATTGCTTGTTGCGGGCCAAGCGCAAATAATTGGACGGCGTCATTCCCGTCTCTTTCTTGAAGGCTGTTACCAGGGAGGTACGAGACTTATATCCTACGCTTTCGGCAATGGCCTCAATAGTGTACTTCCCAAACTCTTTCTCGTCAGCCAGGCGGACACAGGCCGCACGTACACGATATTGGTTAAGCAAATCGCGAAAAGAGATGCCTATCTCTTGGTTCAGCACAGCGGAAAGGGCTCTTGGTGCGATTCCGACAAGTTCAGCCAAGCGGTTAAGGGAAAAATCAGGCGAAAATTTTTCTTCAGTTTCGTCCATCATTGCTAATATGCGCGTTTTCTGTTCTTTGGCACTCGATGGGGCATCATAGCTTCCCCGCGGCTTCCTCTCCGCCTCTGTCTCCAACCGTCTCATCTCTTCCTTGCGCTCTTGACGGTGATGTTCCTCCTCCTGCAATATCCGTTGCTGCTCATGAAAGAGCTTCCTGTATTGCTTATGGAGTTTGCGATGGCGCACAATGATGACTATCAGAAGCAACACTACAGCCACCAACATTAGTCCAATGCACAGGATGACCACCTCATGGGCGTTTTGTTTTCGTTGTGCCTGAGCCATCATGAGGGCGGATTGGTGGCGTTCGGCAGTTAAATCCTTAACGAATTTCATGTTTTCAACCGTCCCCAGACGGTAAATATTGATTAGAGAGTCCTTCACCATCAGCAGTCGGGCATACGCCTCCTGTGCCTTTTGCTTGTCTCCTGTGGCCGTATAGATAGCATGAATATTCTTGTAGGCATTGGCTTTCACATCCAGCGAGTTCCATTTCCCGCCCATACGCAGCTGCTTGTTGGCATAAAAGAGTGCGGAGTCGGCCATATTGCGCTCTATATAGAGTGTGGTGACCAAGTTGAGCACCTGAGCCTCCCATGCATCTTGCGATACTTTGCTGTCGATATAGGACAAAGACTGAAGAAGTAATGATGTGGATTTGTTCAAATTCTTTTTCTGATAGGCATCGATAGCCAGGTACCTCAACCACACATAACGATGTAAAGGCACAGAAGAAGGAATCTTTGCTCTGCCCATCAGGGGCAGAATATCGTGGTACAGTGTGATGTTATGGGAGCTTTGTCCTAAGTCGGTCATGTTCGCAAAGGCACAGCAAGCCACTTCCCAGTGCTTGCCCCGGATCGCAAGGGTGAGCGCACGCTTGTACATACGTACAGCCTCGGCCTCACTATCTGGCGAATTTACATTCTCGGAGAAAATAGAATATAGGTTTCCAAAGTTGAGATAGACGTTGGCTTTCGTACTGGTATCGGTAGTTTTGTGGCAGATTTTCTCGGCAAGGGACAGATAATGATATGCTTTTTGAGGATCAATGGACATGTGATAGTAGACGACACCGAGGTTGTTGGCAGCCCGCGCGCACAGTTCGCGCTGTTTTAATGGAAGAGTAGGGCGATAGTAGCATACTACTTTATGAAGATAATAGACAGCGCTGTCAGTTTGAGCGTCTTTGGCAAGGAGGAAAGCATTTCCCTTGTCCACAAAGCTCTGTAATAGCCTTGTGGACTGGCTCAACGCCAAAACGCTGTGGAAACTCAGCAGAATAAGGACTAAAAGATATTTCATAAGGATGCTGTCGCAGGGTAAGTTGTATTTTACTGGTCGCTTTCTCAATGCTCCAACACTAATGGTGACAGGGACATCTGGAGCTATTCCAGCGTTCCATTCCGTGGAGCCTGACATGATCAGAGACATGGCAAAGGTAGTAAAAAAGAATGAGACCTTTGCCTTTAGAATGGATTATTTACATAGCGGGTCGTCGAAGGTTTGCATTATAGGGGAAAACTGGGAAATAACCGAGCCCTTGAGCGTGTGGGCACTCAACGAATTGAGCATGGTCAGACGTCATGCCAACAGTCGATGAGAACGGTGGACAAGCTTTGCGTCTTCATTCATTGTCAATAAATGGGCGCAGCATTATTTGCTTCCCAGAAACAAGCCTTTGTGTTTCATCATTTATAAGCAGGATGGCCCTGATGCGATGGGGTACGCTTCAGGGCTATCAAAGGAAGAAGAGGCACTTATAGTGCCTTTCTTAAATATGGCTTACTTGTACCTTGTCCACTTGATAATCTCCTTTATGCTGGGCTTCTTGCCGTACATGAGGATGCCGACGCGGTAAATCTTGCCACCTACCCAGACCATGAGGAAGGCCGTGGCATAGAGCAACACGATGCTGAGCAGCTCCTGCCAGAGCGGGACGCCGAAGGGAATGCGCACCATCATGACGATGGGGGAGGTCAAGGGGAACAGGGATGTCCAGAAAGCAAGCGGCCCGTCGGTGTTCTCTATGCTGTACATGGCAGCGTAGAGGCCGAAAAGGGTGATCATCGTGACGGGTATGATGAATTGGGAGCTGTCCTCCTGCTCGTTGATGCTGGCACCCGTGGCGGCGAAAAAGCTCGCATAGAGCAGGTAGCCGCCCACGAACATGAGGATGAACATGATAGCCAGCTCACCCAAAGGCAAGTTGCCGAGCATGGCAAAGACTTCCTGCGGTCCGACGTTGGACTCCGGCTGGACGGCATTCATAGTTGCAGGCTGCCCGGCGGACATGGTGTCCATGGCACTGATTCCGAAGTAGAAGGACATGCCCAGGAATATCACGCCAAGCAGGATGGCCCAGATGGCCATCTGAAGAAGACCGACAAGCATCACGCCGACAATCTTTCCCATCATCAGCTGAAATGGCTTGACGCTGCTTACCATCAGTTCGACGATGCGGTTAGCCTTCTCTTCTATGACACTTTGCATCACCTGGCCACCATAGCCGACCACAAACGTATAGATAAGGATGGTGAACAGAAAGCCTACTCCCATGGCCACGAAGGTGCTGGAGAGCGTCTCGCCGCCCTCGTCATTCCATTTCACGGTCTCCACCTCCGTGCCTTGCTCCACCTCATCGATGATTTTGTCGAGCTGTGCTATCCCGTATGCTTTCAGTCGTTGGTGGCGTACTTGTTCGTCGAGGGTGTTCTGTACGTAGGAGAGTAGGTTGGCAGGCACTTCCTTGCGACTGTAGATGGTGGTCTTTGACTTGCCTTTGGCCAGCGTGCGGGGTATGCTGACTACGGCATCGTAGGGTGAATCCTCACTGCGTAGGTCGTTGTTGAGGCTCGGCACTTGCGTGAAGTGGAACGTATCCGTGTTTTTCAGCGCCTTGTAGTACTGTCCCGAAGGATCGATGACGGCCACATTCTGCTGGTCGTCGTTCTCTATTGAGGCGAGCCAGAGCGGTACAAAGATGAGCGCAGCCATGATGAGGGGCGACACGATGGTCAGCACGATGAAGCTCTTTTTCTGTATGCGCTTGAGAAACTCGCGTTGGATGATGATCAGTATCTTGTTCATGGTGTTGTTTTTTATGGGTTGTCGGTTTCTCTTTTTTCAAGTTCTTGTTGCGGTTGCCGACGGTTCTCAATCTGCTCGTCAGACCATTGGCTGTCCTTACCGATGATTTTGAGGAAGATGTCGTTCATCGATGGTGTCTGTTCTGCAAACGCACGCACCTCCACAAGGTTGGAAAGGTGGGTCACAAGCTGGTTTCCCGTCGTACCGTCTGCCTTCTTGAGCAGGTAGGAGTGGATGCCTCCGCGTTCCGATTGGCTCATGATGGAGAAGGGATGGTCGCTTTCCGTGGGAAGCACGTCGGGGGTTTGAAGCTCATAGAGCCCTGTCCTGTGCGCCTCTTTGATCTTCCGCATATCGCCTTGTAGCACTACCTCGGAGTGGTTGATCAAGGCAATGTCGTCGCATATCTCTTCCACGCTGCCCATGTTGTGTGTTGAGAAGATGATGGTGTGCCCTTTTTCTTTCAGTTGGAGGATTTCCTGTTTGAGCTGTTCGGCATTCACAGGGTCGAAACCAGAAAAGGGTTCATCGAAGATAAGCAGGTCGGGGTTGTGCAGAATGGTGATGATGAACTGCACTTTCTGCGCCATTCCCTTCGACAGCTCCTCGAGTTTACGGTTCCACCAGGGCATGATGCCAAACTTGGCAAACCATTCCTTTAGCCTTGACTCGGCTTCGCGTCTGGTCATTCCCTTGAGTTGGGCGAGGTAGACGGCCTGTTCTCCTACCTTCATTTTGCGGTACAGTCCACGCTCCTCGGGCAGATAGCCGATGCGTGCCACGTCGTCGGGTTGCATCTGCCGCCCGTCGAAGAGCACCTCGCCGCTGTCGGGGGCAGTGATTCGGTTGAGTATGCGGATGAGGGTGGTCTTGCCCGCACCATTAGGACCGAGCAGTCCGAAGATGCGGCCACGTTGCATGGACAGTGAAACGTTATGGAGGGCGACGTGACGGTCAAAAGCTTTGGTGACGTTTCTCACTTCTATGAATGTCTCCATCGGTATTTTAGTTTAGGTGAAAAATCCCCATTCGCATGGTTTACCCTTTTGAGTATATGAAAACAAGGGCGGTTTCGCCATGCGAATGGATAGGGTAGGTTTCGGAAAGTTACGCTTCGAAGTTCTTCAGGTCATCGGCGTTGAAGGCCTGTATGTATGCGGCCTTGCCGGCAATCTCCTCCTCCGCCATGCGCACGAAGACGTTGGCGCTCTTCTCAAACAGCTCCGGCGCACGCGTTGCGTCGTCAAGTATGAGCAGAGAGGCCACAATGTCGGCGGTCATGTCGTAGAGTCGGCGACCCAGGAAGTCGTGTTCTTCCTGATTGCCTGCCGTCTTCACCTTGTCGAGACAAGCCTCGTAGGTCGATACGAGCTGCTCCACGCGCTGTTGAAGCGGCTTCAGACTCTCGGCCACTTCGCTCTGCAGCATCTCTTTCATGATGCCCAG
>DLLX01000048.1:15187-33107 GCA_002479145.1 Prevotella sp. UBA7551
GTTCCCTCGTAAATAGAGAAGATTCGTGCGTCGCGGAAGAGGCGCTGTGACTTGTACTCCATGATGAAACCGGAGCCGCCGTGGATAGAGATGGCGTCATAGGCGTTCTGGTTGGCCCATTCGGAATTGGTACCCTTGGCCAGCGGCGTGAAGGCATCGGCCAGACGATTCCACTTTTTCATCTCTTGACGCTCTTCAGGGGTGAGCTTACGGTCGCGGGAAATGTCCTCCAGCGCCTTATACAGATCCACATAGCGGGCCGTTTGGTACAGTAGCGAGCGGCCGGCGTCGAGCTTTGCCTTCATACGGGAGAGCATATCGTAGACGGCAGGGAAGTTGATGATCTTCTTGCCAAACTGTGCACGCTCCTTGGCATAGGCCAGTCCCTCATTGTAAGCCTCCTGTTCCACGCCCACACTCTGGGCGGCGATGCCCAGACGAGCGCCGTTCATTAGTGCCATCACATACTTGATGAGGCCCAAGCGAGTGCTCCCGCACAGCTCAGCCTTTGCATTATTGAACACCAACTCGCAGGTAGGCGACCCGTGTATGCCGAGTTTGTGCTCAATGTGGCGCACTGTCACGCCGCCGTTCTGCTTGTCGTAGATGAACATTGACAGCCCTCGCCCATCGTGAGTGCCCTCCTCGGAGCGCGCAAGTACGAGATGAATGTCGGAATCGCCGTTGGTGATGAAGCGTTTCACGCCGTTGAGTCGCCACGTGCCGTCCTCATCCTGTGAGGCCTTGAGCATAACGCGTTGCAAGTCGCTTCCTGCGTCAGGCTCGGTCAGGTCCATTGACATGGATGCTCCCTCGCAAACGCGGGGAATATAGCGCTGGCGCTGCTCCTCTGAGCCAAATTCGTAGAGCGTATCGATGCAGCTCTGGAGGCTCCAGATGTTCTGGAAGCCGGCATCGGCGGCCGAAATGACCTCCGAAAGCATGGAGAAGACGACATTGGGAAGGTTTAAGCCACCATAACGGCGCGGCATGGACACGCCCCAGAGGCCTGCCTTCTTGGTGGCATCGATGTTCTCGAAGGTCTTGCTCGCATATACCATGCGGCCATCGACAAGATGCGGGCCTTCCAAATCCACAGACTCGCTGTTTGGCTCGATGATGTTGGCGGCCACATCGCCTCCGATTTCCAACACGCGCTTGTAGTTCTCTATCGCATCTTCGTAGCTAACAGGGGCGTCGGCGAACTGGTCTTTGTCCGCATAGCCCTTCTCTTTCAGCTCCACGATGCGCTTCATCAACGGGTGATTGAGGTGGAACTCAATCTCCGGATGGTCGGTATAGTAATTTGCCATAATATAAAATCCCTGTCCCCACACCTTACTCGGTTCGGGGTGAGGGTGCTTGTTTACTTTGTATTTTCCTTATAATATTTTATCAGCTTGGGCACGACGGTCTCCACGCTGCCCGTTATCACATAGTCGGCAATGCGGTTGATGGGTGCCTCGGGGTCGGTATTGACCGAGATGATGATGCCCGAGTCCTGCATTCCGGTGATGTGCTGAATCTGTCCAGAGATACCACAGGCTATGTAAACCTTCGGATGGACGGACACACCGGTCTGTCCTATCTGGCGGTCGTGGTCAACCCATCCGGCATCCACGGCAGCACGGCTTGCGCCCACTTCTCCATGGAGGAGTTGAGCCAGCTCAAAGAGCAGGTTGAAGTTTTCCTTTGAGCCCACGCCGTAGCCGCCAGCGACTACGATGGGAGCGCCCTTGAGATTGTGCTTGGCCTCCTCGACGTGGCGGTCGAGCACCTTGACGACATAGTCCTCGGCGGGAACATACTTGGAAACCTCGGGATAGACCACCTCACCCTTGGCTTTTCCCTCGTAGAGAGCCTTCTGCATTACCCCCGGACGGACTGTGGCCATCTGCGGACGGTGGTCGGGATTGACGATCGTGGCGACAATGTTGCCGCCGAAAGCGGGACGAATCTGATAGAGAAGGCCATCGTAATGCTTGCCGGTCTTGCGGTCATCGTAGTCGCCTATCTCCAGTTCGGTGCAGTCTGCGGTCAATCCGCTGGTCAGAGAGGACGATACGCGCGGTCCAAGGTCGCGTCCGATCACGGTCGCTCCCATCAAAGCGATTTGTGGCTTTTCCTCTTTGAAGAGATTGACCAGGATGTCTGTATGAGGAGCGGAGGTGTAAGGTGACAGCCCCTCGGCGTCGAAGACAAACAGTTTATCCACGCCATACGGCAGGATCTGACTCTCTACTTCGCCCTTAATGCCTGTTCCGGCAACAATGGCATGAAGCTCCACGCCCTGTTGGTTGGCCAGTTTGCGGCCTTTGGTGAGCAATTCCTGTGACACCTCGGCCACTTTCTTGCCCTCTATCTCGCAATAAACAAATACGTTATTCATCTTGTTGTTTGTCTTAGCCAATAATCTTTTCGTCCAACAATTCCTTTACGAGGCCCTCAATGTCCTTGTCTTCGCTGGTCAGCCTCTTGCTCTCCTTGGCCTGGAAGACAATGTTCTTCACAGCCTTCACCTTTGTCGGCGAACCGCTGAGGCCACATTGTTTGGGATCGCCATCGACATCGGCCACGCTCCATTGATGGAGTGTCAGGTAGGGACGCTCCTCATAGAGTTTCGACCAAGGCTCTTTGCCCGTTCGCTCCATGGGGCAGGTGGCATATTTGTACTTCATCACGAGCTTGGCGTTGCACGGACGGCATGGTGCTGCCGACCCATTGACGGTCACTACCACTGGAAGCTGGGCCTCGACGGTCTCCACACCGCCGTCGATATGGCGTCGGATGATGGCCTTTTTGTTCTCCACCTTGAGGATTTCCTCAGCGTAGGTCACTTGGTTCAGCCCCAATTTTTGTGCAACCTGCGGACCAACCTGCGCCGTGTCGCCGTCGATGGCCTGTCGACCACCAATGACGATGTCCACATCGCCAATCTTACGGATGGCCGTTGCGAGCGCATAGGAGGTGGCCAGGGTGTCGGCGCCGGCAAAAAGGCGGTCGGTAAGCAGCCATCCCGTGTCTGCTCCTCGGTACAATCCCTGACGGATAATCTCACCGGCGCGGGGAGGCCCCATCGTGAGCAAGCCCACTGTGCTGCCTGGGTGCTGCTCCTTCAGGCGCAATGCCTGCTCAAGCGCATTGAGGTCTTCGGGATTGAAGATTGCGGGCAGGGCGGCGCGATTGACCGTTCCTTCGGCCGTCATCGCATCTTTGCCCACGTTTCGTGTGTCGGGTACCTGCTTGGCAAGTACAACAATCTTTAAACTCATAAATCCTGTATGTGTAACTTATTTCTGAATTTCTATATTACCCCTCAGTCTTTTTCACCTTTTTATATTTCACAAAATAGATTCCGTGAAACAGCCTGACTGATGTTGTCTTTTAAAAGAACGACTGCAAAGGTAGATATTTTATCCGTTATGGACAAAATTTATGCACAAAAAGGAATATATTGTGCACATATAGGGGAAAGTGTGTAAATAAAATGCCTTCCTTTTGGGGAGGAAGCCAGCCGACTTTCGTCCCAAAAGGGAGTTATTACGCTTATCTTGAACCCAATTCGATCATTAGATTTGGGTTGGCTTGTTGTCATTCAGCCAACTATCTTCAAGAACCATAGTGCGCCTTTTTCCATAAACATGATACGTCCTTTTTCTTCTGTCTCCCCATGAAAATGTTTGGCTCTTTATCATAAGTCAAACCTTAGATCCGTGCTTCTTCTGCGCTTCTTAGTTCTTTTTTGCTTTAGTAGTGGTAGAAAATGTGCTTTATGGTGTCCACAAAACCGTCAAAAGTGTATATTTGTAATTAGATTGTAACGCTTGGCGTAAGCGTAATCCATATTTTTTTCTTACCTTTGTCGCCAAAACATGAACAATCGCAATATGGAAGACAATCGAACCCGCATCCTTGTGGTTGATGACGAGGCCGACCTCTGTGAAATTCTGAAATTCAATTTTGATGCGGAGGGCTATGCGACGGACGTTGCGTATTCTGCTGAAGACGCCCTAACGCGTGACATAGCATCCTATAATCTGCTCATTCTCGACGTCATGATGGGCGGAATGTCGGGATTTGAGATGGCCCGGAGGGTAAAGGCCAATCCGCTGACGGCGCAGGTGCCCATCATCTTTCTCACTGCCCGTGACACCGAGGGCGACACCGTCGCGGGGCTTGATCTCGGCGCAGACGACTACATTGCGAAGCCTTTCTCGCTTCGTGAGGTCTTGGCGCGCGTCAAGGCGGTGCTTCGTCGTGCGTCGCAGAAAGCGGAAACGCAGGCCGAGACGGGTGTGTTCCGACATGACGGGCTTGTCATAGACGACAACAGCAAGGAGGTCTGGGTGGATGGAGAGCACGTCGCACTGACCAGAATTGAGTATCTTTTGCTCCTGATGCTACTCAAAAACAAAGGAAAAATATTGAGTCGTCAACAGCTTATCAACCAGATTTGGCCTCATGATGTTATCGTACTCGACCGCACGGTGGACGTAAACATCACCCGTTTGCGCCGCAAGGTGAAGCCTTACGACGGACATATCGTCACAAGACAGGGATTTGGCTATGGCTTTGAGACCAAAGGAAACTGACGAAACGGTGGAACAGTCTGCATCATCATCCACGAGAGAAGCTTCGGAAAGCCCTAATTTCGCCCCCTTACGCCACCGCATTCCCGTGGGAATGCGAATGTACTTGGGCGTTGTCTCCATTTTTTTATTGTTCGCCTGTACTTTTATTATATACCAGCAACGGCGCGAGAAAATCTACAAGGTGTCCGTGCTCAATGCGCGTCTTCAGGATTTCAACGTCCAGATGAGCGAAGTTGTCAGCACGTCGCCCCAGCATATCAAGCCGTTTATCGACCGCTACATATCCGACAACAGTATGGCGGGACTGCGTGTGACGCTTCTCCGTCCCGATGGGACAGTGTTTTATGACTCCTGGAGGAAAGACTTGCGGCACGTCCCCAACCATTCCGATCGCCAGGAGGTGCGTGAGGCACTTGACGATGGCAGTGGCTACGCCATTGTACGCAAGAGTGCCACGATACCACAGTCCTTTTTCTACTCCGCCACCTATTTCCCCTCGCGCCACTACATTGTCCGCAGTGCGCTCCCCTATGACGACAATCTCATCAGCATCCTCAACACAGATAAGAACTATCTATGGTTCTCGCTGGGCGCATTCGTGTTGCTGACGCTCTTGCTCTACCGCTTTACCCGACGTCTGGGCAACAATATCACCAAACTAAGGCTCTTCGCCTCGCGCGCAGACCACAACGAGTCGCTTGACATAAAGGACTTGGCTGTCTTTCCCAACGACGAACTGGGCGAAATCGCTGAGCGCATCATCAAGGTATATAAGCGTTATCAGCGCACGCGAAAGGAGCAGGACAAGCTGAAGCGACAGCTCACCCACAACATCGCTCACGAGCTGAAGACCCCAGTGGCCAGCATTCAAGGCTATCTGGAAACTCTCATCAGCCATCCCACAATGGAGGACAAGACCCGCACTTTGTTCATCGACCGCTGCCATGCCCAGAGTTTACGACTTTCTTCTCTGCTCGCTGACATATCGACATTGAGCGTGATGGACGAGGTAAAAAACCTGCATGGCAAGGAAGAAGTGGACATCGGGCTAATGCTGAAGGAAATTCAGCAGGAGACAGCATTGCAGTTTCAGCAGAAAGGCATGTCGCTTGACCTCCGTCTGCCTGCCAATGTGGTGGTCAAAGGTGTGCGGAGCCTGCTCTATAGCATCTTCCGCAACCTCATCGACAATGCGCTTGCCTATGCCGGGGAGGGGACAACCGTCTCTGTCAAGGCATGGTCAGAAGAGGGATACTGGCGTTTTACGCTCGCCGATAATGGGCGCGGCGTGCCGGAAGAGCATTTGCCACGCCTTTTCGAGCGGTTCTATCGTGTAGACAAGGGACGCATCCGGTCGCTTGGAGGCACGGGTCTGGGGCTCGCCATCGTCAAGAATGCCGTCATCCTCCACCGCGGAAGCATACGCGTAAGCAACCGGGAAGGCGGTGGACTGCAGTTTGACTTCTCTCTTGCGAAGGACTAATCACCCGCCAGAGGACTAAGAATAATATCCGCAAGCGCCTGTAGGAAGGTCTTGCGGATATTTTGTCCTTGTTATAAGATGGATTCGTTATTTCACGGTGATTTTCATAATTTGATTACCACAGCTTACAACATATACCCCCTTGGGCATGTTTCCTGTGTATAGGGTGACACGGTTGCTGTCTCCATACTCGGAAGCTACAAGTTTTCCTGATGTATTGTGTACTTCAACCTTACCTATGCGCCCCAGGGGTGACGTTACGAAGATGGTACCACTTTGGTGATTGTAGCAAATGCAGGTTTCTGTGGTGGTTGTCTGCTCCAATCCCATGGGGATGGTTGTACTAGTAATAGGATTCGATTCGCAGCCTAACTCTCCACAGAGGGTTGTCACGGCCCAGGTGTGAGTGTTGTTGTCGGTGACGCGATCATCATAAAAGCATTCTTCCACATCCGTGACAATGAGCTCTCCGTCACGATACACATTATATTTACGTGGTATCTCGTCGTAGCCAATCAACTCAACTAAGTCAAGTTGTAGTCCAACGGAGAGGCTGTTCGAATCGTTCTTGTGACGGAAAGCAATATATACATCACCTGTATACTGACTAAGATCAATTGTACAGTCTTCCCAAACTTCAGTCGTTGTTTGTGGCAGGGTGTCACAGAAGATTTTAGTGAAACTTTCTGGACGGGTGTCAGTAGTTGAAACGAGTACCTCATAGTAGGTTTCAGAAGAGAAGATACTTAAATCTGAGACATGATATTTTAGGCAGGAGTTCTTTTTGAGTGACACTCTTGGGGTGATAATCCAGTTGTCTGGAGCTAAACTCTTAGAAGCATAAGAGTCATCATACAGTAGTGTGGACGATACGGCACAACCTGTTCCACTAAATGGTTGTGCGAGAAATGGTCCAGTGATAGTACTACTGTGTGCCCAGTTGTAACCGTCATTATCGACATCAGCGTATGTCCAGTTTTCTGGCATTCTATCATCAAAGTCTTCCAATAGAATTTGAGCAGGCTCAAGCATGGGCGAAACGGTATCCCAAGAAAGGTGCACCTTGGATGCTTCAGCTTTTACCAGAAGATTCTTTGGAGCAGGGCATGGATTGCCCGCAAAGAAACTCTTCTCCACCATAGGCGACTTTCCGTGTGCAGCGTAGTTGGCAACGACACCATATTTGTAGGTGTTCTCGGGAAGGTTCTCCTCGGAGAAGTACTGCTGGTCGGTTGTTCCCACTAAGTTCCCGTCTCGATACACTTCGTAAACGACATTATTTCCACCTTGTTTTTTGGCACGCAGCAAGCCTTTTGTTCCGTCGGCCATGGTGATGTTGGCAGCGATGCAGAGGTTGCCCGTGATGCCCAATCCGCTTGTGGAGGTCTCATACCATTTGTCGAAAAGGATGAAGTTGCGGTTCTCGTCAGGCTTGTTGCCATCGAAGGCAAGTGCAGGGTGATTACCAGCAAACTGGATGAGGCAGCCGAACCACAATTCTTTCGTGGCATCAATGGTTACAGGAGAAACCAAAGGGACTTCATTCCATTCTCCCAGTTTCAAATCGTAGCCGATGTGTGGAATTCCTGTTGGTGTCATGGATGTACCTGCTTGATCACCATCTCCTCCTATCCATACTCGAGGAATATAGGTAGCTTTTCCTGTGCCAGGAATATAAGCTATACTGTTGATGGTCGCTCCGTCCAGTCCGAGTGACTGAAGTTCTTCTGGCGTGTAGCGAACAGCCACCTCGGGACGCCATTGCCCTGTTTCCCAAGTGCCCAAATATCCAGCTGGAGCACCGCAGCGGCTGAGCCATTCGGCAGGTAGTGTACCGGGAGCATCCCAAGTAATGTCTGTGGACTTGTTCTCTACATTGTAGCTCAACTCCATGTTGCGCACTGGTGCACAGCGATTTTTGGTTTTGGCTGTAGCTGAAATACGTTCCGATTCAGCTTCACCGTACACAGCTGCAATCTCCCATTGGTAAGTACCTTCATCGAGAGGTGTGTCCAGATAGGTGGTGTCAGAAATCGTTGTGAGCAACGTCCCGTTGCGGTACACATGATAAGTAGAACTACAATAATCTATCGGCTTCGTCCAAGAAAGCCGAGCTTGAGCGTTTCCATTAACAGCTTCACACATTGTCACTTTGAGGTTGGTAGCTGGTTTCAATGCACCTGTGTACTCCGCCGTGACAGAAGCAATAGCCGACTGCTCCGTCTCTGTGAAAGCTTGGATCGTCCAGGTGTGGCGACCCGTGGAGAAGTTGCTGTCGGTAATCCGTTGATTGTGTGTTGTTCCAATGAGGTTGCCATCGCGTTTTATGCGGTATTGTGCACCATAATAGCCGTGGGGAGCAGTCCAAGAAAGCTGACAGATACCCCCATACTCTATTTCAGCTTTCAAATTTCCTACCGCACCAAATTCTGGGGGGGTCTTATATTCTATGCGCACATTGTCTATCTGTACTTCATCGGAGTTGTTACTCTCTGCGGAAAAAGCAATTTGACAAGAGTCGGCAGGAGAAGTTGGCAGAACCATAGTGACCGAACGCCAGTTGCTACTCTCGTATTCAGCGATATTTTGCCATTGCTTTTGTGCAGAGATGCGGTAAAGCACATGTAGCTTGGAACTCTTTCCTGCTGTGTAATCGAAAGTAAGAGAAACATTTTTGTCACTTTTGATATTCAATTCTGGAGATATGGCATAGGCAATAATCCCTTTTTGATGATTTTCTGGCATGAAACGAAGTTTATACTGACTGTCATTGAGCGTGGTGGCAGGGTGTCCCGTATTGGATTCAGCAACACTCCAGCCGGTATTCAACTCCCATTTGCCATTGTTTCCACGCTCGAAATCATCAGTATAAGGCAAATTGTATTCGTTGCAATTGGAGACTTCTAAGTTTTGACGATAAGTTGTCAGCCCCATGTCTGGGGAGGCAAATGCAATGTTAAATCCTGTGTCATCTGCATTGAATACAGCTCCTGATGAATGCAAATAGTGTAGTTGTTTCGGTGTGATGGAATTCCATGTTTTACCACTATCTGTGCTGTAGCTTGCTGTAGTGGGAGTGCTCGTACCATCATTAACCATTACTATTCTTTTTCTATCGCTATCTATGAAAGCATGTTTGAAGTGTGGTGCAGCGGATTGTGGTAAAAAATCCTGTCCGCCATTGGTAGAAACATATACTCCTGAGTTTGTAGATATGATTAAGTTTTGTGCATCAGCGCTAATCGCTACGGCTTGAATTTCGGCAGGTGCAGTTTTCATATTGAATGTTGCTCCGTTATTGGCAGACATCCAAAGCTCCTTTCCTGATGCAAAAGCAAGTGCTGACTTGTTTTTGGCTGTACTGGTGAAATGTCCTGTCAAGGCATATTGAAGTTCAAGCGATGAACCCTTGTAAACTTTTCCATCAATGACTATATAATCGCCAGCTGCATCCACTACTTCCGAGACATTATCTTTGATAACCCTGATAGTTCTTTCTGAAAGGTCGGCATAGCCAAGGCACGCCGAATCTGGAGAATAAACAAAAGCGTGGTTGGTGTCGGTAGCCCAGATAGACCGATAACCATGAGCAGCGAACTTGTCTATTACTTTTCCATCAGGCTGTACTATCCACAAGCTGTCTTGCTGCAAGAGAACAACATTCTGGCCTATCTGATCTATCCCAGTAGCTCCGAAACTTACACGGGTCTCCACGGGGTTGAGCGTGGAAAAGCCATCGGTGGTACGACTTATGCTGTTACCGTCATTGTTTATGAGTACCTCATCGTCATTATATGGATTGACACAGGCATTCATCCCAAAGGCAAATCCGTCTGGAGTCACATCTTGATAGGTCTTCCAGCCGTCATTGGTGCGGTAAATTTCGTTTTCCTCGACAATGTACATCCTGTTAGGATCAAGTATGGAACCAGTTATGCTCCAAACATTATTTAGGATGTAGTCATGCCAAGGAAATTTGATTTCATTCCATGTATACCCTCCATTAACGGAATGATAGACCGCCTCTGGACTATTGCTCATGAGCTGAGTGGCTGCATAGATATCGTTAGGATTTTTAGGATTGATCCAAACGGCTTGTGTCTCGATGCCGGGAAGTGTCTCTTTCCATGTATCTCCCGAATCCTCACTGATGAATATGGATCCATACACACCCGTCGGACCACCACTACGGAACAAGTAGATTTTGTGGGGGTCATCTGGACTCAGCTTTACATTGCCAATATGGACATAGTCGTGGTCGGCAAAATTGTAGATAAGTTTCCAATTCTCACCGCAATTCTCTGTATAATAGACTTTGGTGAACTTTGTATAATTGATGTTTGCTGTAGCGCAAAGTACCATGTATTTGCCATCTGCGCTACTGTCAAAGTACTCCATGGTGTACCCATCGCTGGCATCTGGCACGTCAACATGCCTGTACTCTCCCGTTTTGGTGTTTACACGATAAAGACCATCCGTGTCATTTGATGAGGAGCTGGCAACAATAACGTACATTTCATCAGAATTGCCAGAAGGATAGACTTCCTTGATGCGCCCCTGTTTTCCGTATTCCGGAATACTTTTGGGGTCTGTGAATGTGAATGTGCACCGCCATGTTTCACCATTGTCATCAGAGACATAGGCTCGTGGATAAACTGCATCGTAGAACGAGGCAGAGGTGGCAGCAAAGAGACGACCGCATACCGACGGGTCATAACCCATAAAACAGAAAGGAAGCGAGCTTGCAGGCGTAACCTGCTTGAGCTGTGCTGGGGAGGGTATGGCGACTGAAAGGCACAAAGCAAACCCGCCAAAAACCTTGAACAATACGTTTTTTTTCATACACTTTTTGATAGGATTCTAATCAATTCAACGGCAAAGATATGAAGTAAGCTTTGTTTTATGAACAAAATGATACGGACAAAGTGTGAATGTGGGGTGGACAAAATGTGACACCTTTGTAAGTTGTTGATTAATAGAGAGTTTACTTGCTGCTCAACTGAAGCAGATATGTAAAAAGATCAGATCCTTGAAGGTCCATTTTCTTTGAAATGCGTTCTTTGCGCTTGCGCACGGCATCGGGTGAAACGTTGAGCATGGAAGCTATCTCTTTGTTTGACATTTTCATGAAGATGTAGGTAATGAACCTCATGTCCATCGGATTTAGATTAGGATGAAGCGACTTGGCCTTGGCAAGCAGATTGTTGTTGAGACTTTCAAATACTTCGGTAAATTCTCCCCACTCCTTGCTGGAATCAACTTGTCGGAGTAATGACTTTACCATACCACAAATGTTGTTACCGTCAAATTTCTGGTTGGACAAGGTTTCTGCAAAATCGTGCATCTGTCGGTCGAGTTGTGCAAGGCTAAAAGCCTTTGCTGCGAGTTGTGCGTTGCGCTGGGCAAGTTCTCGTTGAAACTGCTCTTCCTTCAGCAGAGACTCTGTACGCTGTTGTTTGAGCTTCTCTTCCGCAAAACGTCGTTTTATCGTCTCGGCTTCGTGGTGCTGCCGAAGTCGCAGGAGACGATTGTGCAATCCCCAATAGAATACCAAAGCGATAATAAACAGTGCCAACACTGCGACCAGAAAAATGTACTTCTGCATGCGTAGCTGGCTCTCTTTGATTTTCAGATTATTCTCATAGTCTTGCACGTCGAGTTTCACCTTGGATATAGCCATGAGCCCGTCTCGGCGCAGTCCGTCAAGTGAATCTTTAAGGTGTATGACCCTGTCTTTATACTCCAAAGCCTTTGCGTAGCAATTATGACGCACCAGCAGTTTTGAACAAAACTCCAGATGCTTAATCTTCTGTTCTACATCTGTATCGATGTCAAGGCAGCGATGGATGGCTGCTAAAGCCTTGACATCCTCTTTCATTGCTCCATACGCGCAAGAAAGAATGTATAGAAGGTCTGCATGTACGTCTGGATATGCATCCAGCGATTTGTTCTCGAGCAGTTGCTCTACTCTTGCTGCAGCCTGTGCATAGTGGTGTCGTTTCAGTAAGTTTGCAGCTTCCACCTCGCTGTTGACAAACGAAAGGTATAAATTTTCTTTTATGAGGGGACGGGCTATTTCACAGTAGCGTTGCGATTCCGCTATGTGCCCGATCTGATTGTTTACTTGACCGAGATTAACTGCATACATACCCATGCGCAAAGAGTCGCCCGACTGTTCAGCAAGTTTATAGGCTTCATAGAAATAATCATTTGCTTTAGTGTAGTTTTTATCCTTGGTATAGAGGATGGCTATGTTGTTAAGCACCGATTTCACTTCCGATGGGCGTAGGTGTTGGTTGGCTATGGAACGTGCCTGGACAAATAAGTTGAGTGCTTCACCATAGTCGTAGTTCATCTGGTACGCTATACCCATGCAGTTGATAGCAAGAAATTGCTGCTTATACAAATTGTCGTGATTAGCGATTGCCAACACATCGCGTAGTAATTTCATGCCTTTGGAATAATTATTTTCCTTGATTATAGCTTTTGCGCCAGCTTTAAGCAATCTGTCGCATTTGTCCTTTTGCTTTGTTGCCTCTGCTGATGCTGGCGAGGACATGAGAACAAGTAATGTTATCACAAATGTAAAATAGATGTGAAGAAACATTTTCACCATAATGTTCAGTGTGTTATATTTTCGATTTCCGTATAGATGGGATGGCAAATAGAATGCCACACTATTTCACAAGTTTCAATTGGTTGCAAAAATAGAAAATATCATCGAAACCAACAAATTATATGATTACTTTTCAGCATCGCAGACATATCGTGACCAAAAAACAATATTAAGATTGGTCAAAGTCATTATTTGTAACATTACGCCTCATAACAGCCATGTAAAGCCTTTCAGTAAAAACTTCCCCGCAGTGTGTAGTGGTTCAGTAAAGAACCCCAAGAGCTGTAAAGTAATTCGGGAATACTGATAGGAAAAGGTGAGCCAAAATGAGTCGCAAACCTGAATTGAAACCAGTCAAAATCAAAAGAGGTCCTATCACGTTGCAATAGGGGCTGAATCGCCTTGCAAAAGAGGCCCTATTGCACGGTAAAAGAGCCTCTATTAGAGCGCAATTCAGCCCCTATTGAAAGAGGGTGTTCATGGGTTTATGAGCGCGTCTGGATTATGGCTGAAAATAGTCTCTCCTATATTGAAACCATATTGTAGCGTAAAGGCAACGGAGTTGTAGCAAAAACGGCTTAACTTTGCCGTCAAAAATATAAACATAACATTTACAGCAAATGGAGACCATTTATTTATGTATCGTCATTTTCCTGCTCTGCCTTGCGGTATTTGACCTGTTTGTAGGCGTGAGCAACGACGCGGTCAACTTCTTGCAATCTGCAGTTGGCGCGCGCGTGGCGTCGTTTCGCACCATTCTCATCATCGCCTCTGTCGGCGTTCTGCTTGGTGCGGTAATGTCCTCGGGCATGATGGATGTGGCTCGCCACGGCATTATGAGGCCTGACCATTATTCCTTCCATGAGGTGATGACCATCATGCTCGCCGTTATGGTGACGGATGTCATTATTCTCGATGTGTTCAACACGCTCGGCATGCCTACTTCCACCACCGTTTCGCTCGTTTTCGAGCTGTTGGGCGGTACGGCCATGCTCGCTCTGCTGAAGATGATGTCGGATGATACGCTCACTTATGCTGATTTGCTCAATTCCGACAAGGCGTTGCAGGTGATTATCGCCATCTTCGTGTCGGTGGCCATCTCGTTTGTCATCGGCATGATCGTAATGTGGCTGAGCCGCATCGTGTTCACGTTCAACTATGCCAAGCACAGCCGCTACAGCATAGCCATCTTCGGTGGTATCGCCTTCACGGTGCTGTCCTACTTCATTTTCATGAAGGGAGTGGGCAAGAGCCCTTATCTTCCCGAGAATGTGCGCGACTATATCGACGAGCACACCAACTGGCTGCTGCTCTGCACGTTTGTCGTCTCTACCTTCTTCATGCAGATTCTGCACTTGCTGAAGGTCAATATCTTTAAGTTCACCGTCCTCATGGGCACGTTCGCACTTGCCATGGCTTTCGCAGGCAACGACCTGGTGAACTTCATCGGTGTGCCGCTTGCTGGTCTTGACTCCTATCAGGACTTCACTGCCAACGCCCATGGTGCCTCTGCCGACACATTCCTAATGTCATCGCTCATGGAAAGTGCAAAGACACCGCCCCTCTACTTGATGTTTGCCGGCGTGGTGATGATTTTAGCCATGGCCACTTCCAAAAAAGCGCAGCACGTGATCAAAACCTCTGTTGATCTTTCCCGTCAGGACGAGGGCGACGAGATGTTTGGATCGAGTCGTGCCGCACGGGCTATTGTACGCTCTTCGCAAAGTATCATAGAAAGCGTTCGCCGGATATTCCCCGCCAGTGTGCGTCAGTGGATCAACAATCGGTTCAATACCAACGAGGTGGAGCTGACCGATGACAAGGCCGCCTTTGATGTGGTGCGTGCCGCTGTCAATCTGGTCATTGCGTCAATGCTCATTACTTTTGGTACCAACCACAAGTTGCCACTCTCAACAACGTACGTAACGTTCATGGTAGCCATGGGTTCGAGCCTTGCAGACCGTGCCTGGAGCCGTGAGAGTGCGGTGTTCCGCGTCACGGGAGTGTTGAGTGTCATCGGTGGTTGGTTCATCACCGCTGGCGTAGCATTCCTTGCTTGTGCGCTGGTATGCCTCACAATGTGGTACGGCGGTGTGATTGTACAGTCTGGTTTCATGGTTCTTGTGGTTTTCCTTCTTTACCGTAGCAACCGTCAGTACAAGGAGCGGAGCGCAAAGACCAAACAGGCGGACGACAGTTTCCGCTTGATGATGCGCACGCGCGACCCGGAGCTGGTGTGGGAGCTGCTCCGTAGCCATGTGCGCGACACGCAAACCAAAGTCTGTCAGTATGTCATGGATCAATATAATGTCGTCGTGGAGTCGTTTGTCACGCGAAATGTGCGTGCGCTGCGCCAGAGCAGAAAGAGCCTGCGCCGCGAGCTGGACACGCTGAAGAAGATTCGCCGGCAGGAATTGTTGGGACTGCGCCGCTCCCCAATGGACATAGCCATCGAGCGCAACACATGGTTTCACGTTGGCGTGAACAGCGACCAGCAGTATGTTTACACGCTTCAGCGTATGCTTGTTCCTATCAAAGAACACGTGGACAACAACTTCAACCCGCTTCCCAAGGCGTATATCACGGAATATGAGCCTATTCGCCGCAAAGTGAATGAGCTGATGCGCTCTACTTGCGAGTTGATTTCAACAGGTCAGTATGGTTCTTACCGTGACACATTGGCTGAGGCTGACGGTTGCAAAGACGAGCTTTCTGTTGTTCGTAAGACCCATCTCAACCGTATGCAGAAGAGCCAAGACACAGGCTTGTTGCAGGTAGACTTGGTGTACCTCAACTTGTTGCAGGAGACACAACAGCTGCTTAGTGTCATGCGTCACCAGTTGCGCTCCGCCAAGAAGTTTATGGAGGAAAACGTGGGAGGTCGTGATGACAAAGACGCCGACCTGTATCAAGATACGGACGAGTAAAAGTTGGCCCTAAACGGTCATTAGATTTCGTCGAAAAGATGAATAGCTTCTCGCTTTTCATTGTCGATTTAGATCTAAAGACCGATTGGGGTTTAAGTCAAAATAAAGATTGATCAGGGTAACAAAAGGGCATAATCCATTTGCAAGGTAATGCCCTGCAAGAGCAGAAACCGCAGAAGAAGACTTGCTTTCTCTGCGGTTTCTTGTAATTGGTATACTCAAATCATAACAAGGTTGATAAGCAACTCCGTTTATTTATGGTTTGATCACCTTTCTGATTCTTGTGTGTTTTCAAGTATGTGATGAACGGCTCATTGGCTTAGTCTTGGTCTGGCGCAATGGTCTTTCGTGCCAATTCCCATATTACCATGCCTGCCGTGACGCTCACGTTGAGCGAGTGCTTTGTGCCAAATTGGGGTATCTCAATACATCCGTCGCACGCATCGACAACGTTTTGATGCACACCTTTCACCTCGTTGCCAAAGACAACAGCCATCGGAGCGTCCTGTTTCCTTAGGTTTTGAAGCATTGTAGAGCCCTCGGCTTGCTCCACGGCATAGACCACGAATCCCCTTTCTTGCAGCTTCCGCACTGCCTCAAGTGCAGTGGGGTAGTGGGTCCACGCCACGCTTTCCTCTGCTCCGAGGGCGGTCTTGTGAATTTCTGCGTGTGGTGGTGTGCCCGTAATGCCGCAAAGGCACAACTCCTCGATGCGGAAAGCGTCGCATGTACGGAAGACGCTGCCCACGTTGTACATCGACCGCACATCGTCGAGTACGACGACGAGCGGCAACTTGTCTGCGTTTCGGAATTCCTCGACCGTGAGCCGTTGTATCTCGGGGGTGGTGAGCTTACGCATCAGGCCATCTCCTCCTTGGCTTTATAGGCTATGGCGTAGCTCTTGACCTGCTTTACCATGGCGAGCAAGCCGTTGGAACGTGTCGGTGAAAGGTGCTGCCGCAAGCCGATTTTGTCGATGAAGTAGAGGTCGGCGTCAAGAATCTCCTGTGGCGTGTGGCCGCTGAGCACTTGGATGAGCAAGGCAATGATGCCTTTGGTGATGAGCGCATCGCTGTCGGCAGTGAAGATTAACTTGCCGTCCACATAATCACACTGCAACCACACGCGACTCTGACAGCCATCGATGAGGTTCTGCTCGTTCTTGTACTTCTCGTCCAGCGGCTCAAGGTCGTTGCCCAAGTCGATGAGCATCTGGTACTTGTCCATCCAGTCGGTGAACTCATTGAACTCTTCGACGACCTCGTCCTGCAATTCGTTAATCGTATTCATTATCGTTGGCCTTTCTAATCTACGGATTTATTCTATATTTTTGGTTCTGTTTCTCTTGCCGTTACTGTTCGTTTACGCTGATGATTTTGAAGAACTTGTCATTGGGCCGCACCTTGCAGGGTACGGCGAACGCCACGCGCTGTCCTTGCTCCGCAAGGGTAATGGGCTGTCCATTGTCGCCATGTACCTTGGTGGGTTGTACATACATGGCACCAGTCGTGTTTCCTGTAATGAGCAGTTTGTCGCCCACCTTGAACGGTGCAGCCTCTACCGCCACCTCAGCCACGCCAATTTTGGAAAAGTAATTGGTCACTTTGCCCACCAATACTTTCCGTTCTGTCGCCCTGGAGCCATAGTGTTTGTTCCATTCTCCCATCTTCTGCCCCAGGTAGTAACCATTCCAGAAGCCGCGGTTGAAGACAGCAGCGAGTCGCTTGTCCCATTCATCTTTCTTCTTTTCCGTAAAGGTACCGTCAAGGACGCTCTGTATTGCCTCCTTATAGCAGCGCACCACATTGAGCACGTACTCTGGACCGCGCGCCCGTCCCTCTATCTTGAACACGCGCACACCCGCCTTCATCATCTTGTCGATGAAGCGGATGGTCTTCAAGTCCTTGGGACTCATCAGGTATTCGTGGTCAGCCTCTATCTCATTGCCCGTCTCGCGGTCGGTGAGAAGGTAGGAACGGCGGCAAATCTGTACGCATTCTCCACGGTTAGCGCTTCTGTCTTGGGCCATGAGGCTAAGGTAGCACTTGCCCGAAACGGCCATGCAGAGTGCTCCATGGCAGAACATCTCAATGCGGACAGGCTTTCCTGCCGGACCAAGAATGGGGTGCTCCGAATGGATAGCGTCATAGATGTGGCGCACTTGCTCCAAGTTCAGCTCACGGGCCAGCACGGCCACGTCGGCAAACTGGGCGAAGAACCGCAGGGACTCAACGTTGGAAATGTTGAGTTGCGTGGAGAGGTGTACTTCCAAACCAATCTGTCGGCAGTAGCTCATCACCGA
>DLLX01000048.1:33129-56590 GCA_002479145.1 Prevotella sp. UBA7551
CCGCCACATCGGAGGCAATGATGGCGGTCACACCTGCCTTCCGGGCGGCATCCAGTATCTCTCGCATTGTGGCGAGGTCGCCGTCGTAGATGATGGTGTTGACGGTAAGGTAGGTCTTGATGCCGTGTTCGCCACAGATGGCTACTATCTTTTGCAGGTCGCTGATGTCGAAATGGTTGGCCGAGTGGGAGCGCATGTTGAGCTTGCCCACGCCGAAATAGACGGAATCGGCCTCAGCCTGGATAGCGGCCGCCAATGACTCGTAGCTGCCCACGGGAGCCATTATCTCATAATGGTTGTTGTTTTCTTGATGAATCATGATTCTTAATCAGAAATAAAGCGACTCTATTTCCCCGTTGCCAAGTGGAATTGTCATTTCTTTGTGCGCACAATGATTTGGAAGAGGCTTGGGAAGAAGATGCAGAGCGAGCAAAGAATGCCCGTGAGCATCATTCGTTCTGACCCATGGAATAGGTCTATCAGCTTTCCATCGGCCATTTGAGGCATCAGTGCGAACATGACGTAGGCCACAGTATTGTTTACCCAATGTATGATGATGGCCGGCATCATACTGCCCGTGCGGTAATAAAGCCATCCGAGGAGCAGCCCCATGATGAATCCGTGCACCCCTTGAGCCAAGTTCATGTGTACGGCTCCAAAGAGCAGAGCAGACAAAGCTATGGCCACATAGGGCGACCATTTGTGTGTGAAGGCTTCGGAGTGGGCTGTGTCGTGAGACGAGTCATGGGTTTCTTCCCTCCAGCTTCTTCCTCCCATTATATTCAGCAAGACTCGCAATATACCTCCACGGAAGACAAATTCCTCGGCGATAGGAGCAAGGACACCCAATGCCACATATCCCCATGGCTCACGCATGACACTTTCGAAGAGGGCTTGGTCGGCATCGTTTATCTGGATTTGCAGCTTTTCGTAGACCCACTCGAATGGAAGAATGGTGCCCAGAGCGAGTAGGGCGCACCACAAGAGCGTAATCCATGGCTGGGAACGGAGGTAGGTGCGGTCGATGGGCGTCCACCTCAAGCGGGGAAACAACATGATGGTGATTAGGCTGGACATCACAGACGAGACGGCTACAATCTTACCTTGTGTGCCATTGGCTACTCCCTGGGCCAGCTCAGTGAAGTCGGTGTGGTTCAAATAGCAATCAACAAGCATCACGACAATATTGACAACCTCCTGTATGACGAAGAAAGTGATGAGCATTAGTACAGCGTCTATCGCCCATCTTCCTAAAGTTTTATTCTCTTTCATTTGTTTCTTCTATTTCAATAATCTTTTGTTGGTCTTGCTTGAGTTGTTGGGTCAATTCCTCAACGGAACGGAATTTGTGTTCATCACGGATGCGATGAAGGACGGCTACTTGTAGACTCTTACCATAAAGATTGCCGTTGAAGTTGAAAATATGGGCTTCCAAAGTTAGGGAATCGCCTCCGAAGGTGGGTCGTGTCCCGATATTCATCATGCCCAATCGCCAGGTTTCCTCTCCTTCTATTCTGACCTTGACGGCATAGACACCCGATGCGGGGATAAGAATGCGTGGCTCATCGGGCTGAATGTTGGCTGTAGGGACTCCCATTTTGCGCCCTTCTTGGAAACCGGAGACCACCTTTCCCTCTATGATATAAGGATGACCCAGGCAAGCCGTGGCTATTTCCATCTCTCCTGCAGCCACATGGCGGCGGCAGATAGTCGAACTGATGTTCTCGCCATTTAGCTTGAATACAGGATTCTGCACCACCTCCATCCCCATCTCTTTCCCATAGACCACATAATCGGCAAAGCCTTCAGCGCGATTGTGCCCAAAGCGGTGGTCGTAGCCAATGAAGAGTTTTACCACATGGAGTCGCCGATGAAGCAGGTCGCGCATGAAATCAAGTGCGGAAAGTTGGGCCAATGCCGCATCAAAGTGGAGAATGACCGCCACGTCAACTCCTGTGCGCTCCAAAAGACACAGCTTCTCATGGAGGCTGGTAAGCAGCTGGGGTTGGTAGTCGGCATGGAGTACTTCACGAGGATGCTTGTCAAAAGTGATGACCATTGACAGCCGTCCCTCTTTCTGAGCGGTCTTCACCACATGGGAAAGCAGAAATTGATGCCCCCGGTGAACACCATCGAAGAAGCCGATAGTTGCCACGCACGCCGGTAAGTCGGATGGTCCTTTCTCTTGAAGATAGATGGTTCTCAATGATAGTTCCTTACTTGTCTATTTATAAATAGTATGCAAAGATACGATGTTTCTTTCCATTTCTGTCAATGGGAGCGTTAAGTAATCCTTAAAACGCACATAAAACACAATGAAAATACATGAAAATGGCACCAGTCCAGACCTTCTGAGTCTTTTGGACTGACGCCATTGGGTTATGATGCTGCTTTTTAACCAGGAAGTTTAAGCAGTTGATGGCCTCTGTGGGGATGGATCGTCCCCGCTGTTCATGAATGGACTGACGTTACTTCAGGACGATTTCAAGCACCTTTTCGACTGCTGCGGTGAGTCCGTCTCTGTCTTTTCCTCCAGCCTGGGCGTAGTGGGGCTGGCCTCCACCACCACCTTTTATGAGCTTAGCCGCCTCTCGGATGATCTTCCCCGCATTCAGATTATGGCTGGCAACGAGGTCGTCAGAGAACATGAGGCTGAGCATTGGCTTGTCCTCATGGACTGACCCGACGACGCATACCAGATTCTCGGGGATGGCTTGTCGCACTTTGAACACCAGGTCCTTGGCCGCGGCGGGCTCCAAAGGCATGACGGCTTTCACGACATTTACGCCGTCCACCTCCTCTGCACGCTTGACAAGCTCTTGGGTCATACGCTCTACGGCCTGTGCACGGAGCCGGTCTATCTCTTTCTTCATGTGGTCGTGCTCGTTGATGTATTTACCGACCACAGCTTTTAAGTCCTTGGCATTGTTGAAGAGTGTCCTCACATCGCGAAGCGTGTCCTCCAACAAGTAGATAGCATTTTCACAGGTCTCGCCTGTCATGGCCTCAATACGGCGCACGCCAGCGGCCACACTGCTTTCGCTTGCAATCTTGAAAAAGCCAATGTGACCTGTTGAGGCAACATGGATTCCGCCACACAACTCACAGGAAGGACCGAAGCGAACCACGCGCACATGGTCGCCGTACTTCTCGCCGAACAGCGCAATGGCGCCCAGTTCTTTGGCTTCCGCCATCGGCATATTGCGATGCTCGTCGAGTGGAATGTCCTGTCGGATAAGGCTGTTGACTATGCGTTCAACGCGGCGAAGCTCCTCATCGGTGACTTTCTGATAGTGGGAGAAGTCGAAACGAAGCGTGTCGGGGCTTACATACGATCCCTTTTGTTCCACATGGTCGCCCAGAACCTGCTTCAGTGCGTAGTCCAAAAGGTGGGTTGCGGTGTGGTTGCGGGCGGAGGCTTCGCGGAACTTGATGTCCACACAGGCTGTAAACTCCTCCGTTGGGTTCTTGGGCATCCGCTTTAGTATGTGTATGCTCTGGTTGTTCTCTCGCTTCGTGTCTATTACATCCACGGTCTCTTCGCCGCTAACGAGGGTGCCTTGGTCGCCCACTTGGCCTCCCATCTCACCGTAGAACGGCGTGTAGTCGAGTACGACTTCAAAGAACGTGCCCTTCTTTTGTTTCACTTCGCGGTATCGAAGGATATGGCAAGGGTACTCAGTGTGGTCATAGCCGACAAACTCTTGCTCGCCATTGTGCAGGATAACCCAGTCGCCATTCTCCACTTGCGCGGCATTACGGGCACGGGCTTTCTGCTTGGCCATCTCCTCGTCAAATTCCTTTTCGTTGACGGTGTAGCCATTCTCCCGGCAAATCAACTCCGTTAAGTCAAAGGGAAAACCATAGGTGTCGAAGAGACGGAACGCCTGTGTGCCACTCAATTCCTTTTCTCCATGGGCTTTCAGTTCGTCCATTTCACCATTGAGCAAGTTGATGCCCTTGTCAAGTGTACGGAGGAAGCTGTCCTCTTCTTCCTTGATGACGCGTGTAATCAATTCGCGCTGAACCGTCAACTCAGGGTAGGCGACGCCCATTTCCTGAACAAGAATGTTGACGAGCCGGTACAAGAATGCTTCCTTTTGCCCGAGGAAGGTGTAGCTATAGCGCACGGCGCGGCGCAGGATACGGCGGATGACGTAGCCGGCCTTGGCGTTGCTTGGCAACTGTCCATCGGCAATAGAGAAAGCCACGGCACGCAAATGGTCAGCCACAACGCGCATGGCGACGTCGATTTTCTCCTGCTTGCTCGTGCATTCTCCCTCTTCACCGCTGGGTGTGGTGAACCCATACGTGTAGCCAGACAGCCGCTCTATTTCCTTGATGATGGGCTGGAAGATATCGGTGTCGTAGTTGGAATGTTTCTCTTGGAGGATGCGGACCAGGCGCTCGAAGCCCAAACCGGTGTCGATGACGTTCATGCCGAGCTTCTCCAGCGAACCATCGCTGCGCCGGTTGTATTGCATGAAGACGAGATTCCAGATTTCGATGACCTGTGGGTTGTCCTTGTTGACCAACTCGCGGCCTGGAATCAGGGCCTTCTCCTCGTCGGAACGGTTGTCGATGTGAATCTCAGAGCAGGGGCCACAGGGACCAGTGTCGCCCATCTCCCAGAAGTTGTCGTGCTTGTTGCCGTTGATGATGTGGTCCTCGGAGGTGTGCTTTAGCCAGAATTTTGCGGCCTCCTCGTCACGGGAAATACCTTCCTTCGCATCACCTTCAAACACGGTGACATACAAATCTTCAGGATTCAAGTTGAGGACATTGACGAGATAATCCCATGCCAGGTCAATGGCGCCCTCCTTGAAGTAGTCGCCAAACGACCAGTTGCCCAACATTTCGAACATCGTGTGGTGATAGGTGTCGTGGCCTACTACCTCTAAGTCGTTGTGTTTTCCGCTAACTCGGAGACACTTCTGGGAGTCGGCACGGCGGCGTGGCTCTGGATCTTTTGTGCCAAGTATGATGTCTTTCCACTGGTTCATGCCCGCGTTGGTAAACATTAGCGTGGGGTCGTCCTTGATGACCATAGGGGCGGAAGGCACTATGGTGTGACCTTTCGACTCAAAATATTTCTTGAATGAGTCGCGGATTTCATTTGCTGTCATCATCGTCTTATGCTATTAATTCCAAAATTTTATCCTAAAGTGTTGCAAAGGTACTGACTTTTGAGTATTTTTGCAAATTCAAAGGAAACCGAATTGAACAAAAGAAAGAAAAAACATGGATGAGATGACCAATAAGCGTCCCACCAAGCTCTATTATTCCATAAAGGAGGTGGCTCAGATGATGAATGTGTCGGAAAGCCTACTTCGCTATTGGGAGACGGTATTTCCCAACTTGAGGCCAAAGACCAACCCCAATCGGGTGCGCCAATATACCACAAAGGATATTGAGCAGGTGCGGCTCATCTACAACTTGGTGAAGGTGAGGGGCTTCAAGATTGCCGCAGCCAAAAAGATGATTCATCAAAATCGTGATGGATCGGAGCGGACGCAGCAGGTTTTGGAGTCGCTTATCGCTGTGAGAGACGAGTTGAAAGACATCAAAAGCCATCTCGATTCGCTCACCTAATTCGTTGTACCCCACGCTGTTTTCTCTTTATAGGAGATCAGAGACAGCCCCACCCACGTCACAGTCCCACCCCCGCAATGTAGCTGAAAAGATGTGCTTGTTTTCCATCATGGCGGGAAACTGGTAGGCGGTGAGGCGTATTTCTCATACAGAAACAAGAAATGAACAAGGATGAAAAAGCCAAAAATCAGAATTACATTGGTCGATAAGAAGGGTGAACACGTTTGCCACCGAGGCCACAAAGTGGGTGACAGCTGGGATTTCGACACCGAACGGGGTGCGTTATGCCCCATGGCGGCACACGTTGCCTTCCCTTTCATTGACATTCTGCGCTATGGAGGATCGTTTTCAGGACAGGCCGGCGACAGTGTCTGCATCTGTTGCCCCGATGCGCAAGTCATCAACATTTTCAAGATTGAAAAGGTGACTGAAGGCTAAGTATATTCTTTTCTTCATTTTACATCATTATGGCGGAGTTCATTCGAATAGATGAACCAGAAAGATGTCGCTTATTGGATTAAAACTAACCATAATTAAACGTCTCTTGATCACCGTGTGTAACAAAGGAATTTCTTGTTTTTTCCTTTGGCTTTGCGCCCGCTAATTTGTAACTTTGCAAAAATTTATTAAGTAGGGAGAGAAATGACTGAAGAAAACCATCAGATACTGCTTGACCAAATAGAATATCCAAGTGACTTGCGCAAACTGGAAGTGAAGGACTTGCCAGAAGTGTGCAGAGAGCTTCGTGATAATATTATTAAGGAGGTGGCGGTTAATCCCGGGCATTTGGCTTCGAGTCTCGGTGCTATCGAAATCACCGTGGCCCTGCATTACGTATTCAACACTCCCGATGATCGTATTGTTTGGGATGTTGGCCATCAGGCATACGCCCACAAAATTCTGACGGGTCGTCGTGAGTTGTTCAAGCTCAACCGGAAGTTGGGAGGCCTTCGTCCCTTCCCGTCGCCTTTGGAGAGTGAGTACGACACATTCACTTGTGGCCATGCGTCCAACTCCATCTCAGCGGCGTTGGGCATGGCTGTGGCGGCAAAGATGGAAGGAAAGAACTCCGTTCATCGCCATGTCGTAGCGGTGATTGGTGACGGTGCGATGAGTGGTGGATTGGCTTTTGAAGGACTCAACAATGTTTCCAGCCAGTCCAACGACCTGCTCATCATCCTCAACGACAACGATATGAGCATCGACCGCTCCGTGGGCGGAATGGAAAAGTACTTACTCAACCTGGATACTAATGAGACATACAACCGTCTTCGTTTCAAGGCCAGCAAATGGTTGCACGAGCGTGGCTATCTGAGTGAGAGCCGCAAAAAGAGTATTATTCGCTTGAATAATGCCCTCAAGAGTGCGTTGGCGCATCAACAAAACATGTTTGAGGGGATGAACATCCGCTATTTTGGGCCTTACGACGGAAACAACGTAATGGAGCTGGTGCGCATCTTCCGCCAAATCAAGGACATGAGAGGTCCCAAGCTCCTGCATCTTCACACAAAGAAGGGCAAGGGATACAAGCCGGCTGAGGAGAGTGCGACCATCTGGCATGCCCCTGGCCGATTTGATCCCGTCACGGGTAAGCGGCAGAATAGCGATAGTGCCGAGCCGCAGCCGCCGAAGTTTCAGGATGTCTTTGGCGAGACCTTGCTCGAGCTGGCCCGCAAGAACGACCGCATTGTGGGCGTTACGCCTGCCATGCCTACGGGCAGTTCGCTTTGTATGATGATGAAGGAGATGCCGGACCGCACGTTTGACGTAGGTATTGCCGAGGGACACGCTGTGACTTTCTCAGCTGGCATGGCCAAAGACGGGCTGCAGCCGTTCTGCGCCATTTACAGTGCTTTCTCGCAACGTGCCTACGACAGCATCATCCACGACCTCTCCATTCTCAATCTGCCCGTAGTGCTCTGCCTGGACCGCTCCGGACTGGTGGGTGAAGACGGTGCGACGCACCATGGCGCATTCGATATGGCAGCCCTTCGCCCTGTCCCCAATCTCACGATAGCCTCGCCGATGGACGAGCATGAGCTGCGGCGGCTGATGTTTACAGCTCAGTTGCCAGGAAAAGGTGCTTTCGTTATCCGCTACCCCCGCGGTCGTGGCGTGTTGATCGATTGGCATTGTCCTCTTACAGAAGTGAAAGTGGGTACAGGACGCAAGTTGACCGAGGGACAGCCTGGACCTGGCGATGTGGCAGTACTTACCATCGGGCCTGTGGGCAACGATGTGCAGCGAGCCATCCGTGAGCTGGCCGGCGAGGGAAATCCACAGCATCATAAGATATTCCATTATGATATGCGTTTCCTCAAGCCGCTCGACGACCACATACTGCAGGAAGTGGGCACCCAGTTTAGGCGTGTCATTACTATCGAGGACGGCATCCGTGCGGGTGGAATGGGCTCGGCGGTGCTGGAATGGATGAGCGACCACGGCTTTACCCCGCACATGACGCGGCTCGGAATGCCTGACGAGTTTGTCGAGCAGGGCACGGTGAGCCAGCTTCGCCACCTCTGCGGCTACGCCTATGAGGACATCAAGGAATTGTTAAGCAAACAATAAGTATAAAGTATGAGGATTATTATCGCTGGCGCATTTGCCATCGGGTCGTATCTTGCCAAGCTGCTCTCACGCAATAGGCAGGAAGTGATACTCATGGATCAGGACGAGGAGAAGCTCGGAAAGCTGGCGAGCGACTACGACCTGCTCACCATGCATGCCTCGGCGACCAGTATCCGCAGCCTGAAGGAGGCAAAAGTGGAGGACACAGACCTCTTTATTGCTGTCACACCCGACGAAAATTACAACATGATGGCGTGTGGACTGGCCAAGACACTGGGTGCTAAGAAGACTGTTGCCAAGATAGACAGCGCGGAGTATGTGACCCCGCAGAATCAGGAGGTATTCCAAAAGATGGGTATCAGCAGCATCATCTACCCCGAGATGTTGGCCGCGCGCGACATTATCAACGGGCTGAAAATGTCGTGGGTCCGGCAGCGGTGGGATGTCCACGATGGCGCATTGGTGATGCTGGGCATCAAGCTCCGGGAGACTTGCAAGGTGCTCGACAAGCCTCTTCATGAGATTTCCGGGCCCGACGACCCCTATCATGTAGTGGCTATCCGCCGCCGTGGCGACACCATAATCCCCCGAGGCAGTGACGTGCTGAAGATTTACGACTTGGCCTACTTCATGACCACCCGCAACTACATTCCTTATATACGCCGCGTGGTAGGCAAAGAGCACTATGTCGACGTGAAGAACGTGATGGTGATGGGGGGCGGCTCGACTGCCGTGCGGGCCATCCGACAGATGCCGGAGTATATGCAGGTGAAGGTGATTGAGAGGAATGTGGAACGCTGCGAGGCCCTCAACAGCAAGTTTGATGAGGATGTGCTGGTCATCAATGGCGATGGCCGCGACCTCTCGCTGCTCAACGAGGAAGGCATACGCTCCACCCAGGCCTTCGTCGCGCTGACGGGGAAAGCCGAGACCAACATCCTGGCCTGCCTGATGGCTAAGCGGATGGGGGTGAGGAAGACCGTGGCGATGGTCGAGAATGTCGATTATGCCTTTATGGCAGAGAGCCTCGACATTGGCACGATAATCAACAAGCGGGCCATTGCAGCCAGCCACATCTACCAGATGATGCTCGATGCCAACGTAAACAACGTGCGGTTTCTCATGTCGGCCGATGCTGATGTGGCAGAGTTCGTGCCCGTACAGGGGTCGAAAGTGACCCGGCGGCCGGTCAAGGACTTGGGACTGCCCAAGGGAATGACTATTGGCGGACTGGTAAGAAACGGAGAGGGGCTACTCGTGTCGGGCAACACCCAGATAGAGGCGGGTGACAGCGTGGTGGTGTTCTGCCATAATGTGAGCGTCAAAAAGCTTGAGGGACTTTTCAATTGATATTTGAACAAGGACAAACCATGCGGCAATGTTGAATACTAAACTTATATCAAAAATATTTGGTTCGCTGCTTCTCATAGAGGCATTGCTGATGTCAAGCTCTTTAGGCGTGGCCATCTACTATGGAGGCAGCGACGTCATGCCCTTCGTATGGAGCATTATCGCAGTTGTTGCCACTGGAGTTGCTTTCCGGTTGTTAGGCTTGCAGGCGAGCAATACAATGAGCAGGCGCGACGCCTACTTTGTGGTGACGACCACCTGGGTGCTGTTCACCCTCTTTGGCATGCTTCCTTTTCTCATCGGCGGGTATCTTCATTCCGTGGCCGATGCCTTCTTTGAAATCATGTCGGGCTTCACTACGACGGGTGCTACCATCATCGATTACCCCGAGCACCTACCGCGCGGGTTGCTCTTCTGGCGTTCGCTCACGCAGTGGATAGGTGGCTTGGGCATCGTCTTTTTCACCATCGCCATCCTGCCCTCGTTTGTTGGCGGCTCCACCCGTGTGTTTGCGGCTGAGGCCACCGGCCCGATAGTTACCAAGCTCCACCCTAAGCTCAGTACGGGGGCGAAGCTGATCTGGGCGGTCTATGCCGCCCTCACTTTGGCCTGTATCCTTTCCTATAAGCTCTGCGGCATGAGCTGGTTCGACTCTATCAACTATGCCTTCACCAGTACAGCCACGGGTGGCTTCTCGACCGAGAGCGGGTCTATCGCCACTTTCCATTCTCCGGCAGAGGAATACGTCTGCGCGCTTTTTTGTTTCTTGTCGGGAATGAACTTCACGCTGCTCTATGCTGCCGTGGCTCGTTTCCGGGTGAAGCAACTTTTCCGCAATAGCGAGTTTCGCTTCTACCTCTTGGTAGTCCTTGCCTGTACCGTGTTTATCATGGTGGAACTGATGTTGTACAACCAATACAGTTTGGAGCACGCTTTCCGCAGTGGCATCTTTCAGGTAGTTTCGTTCATCACCACCACCGGCCTTTTTAGTGACGATGCAGCTAAATGGCCACACGTCACATGGTTTGCCCTCATCCTCTGCATGGTTGTCGGCGGCTGTTCAGGCTCGACAAGTGGTGGCATGAAAAGTATCCGCGCGGTGATGGTGCTCAAAATCATCCGCAATGAGTTCCGGCAAATCCTGCATCCCAATGCAGTCTTGCCCCTCAACGTGGATGGACACAACGTGCCCCAGTCCAAGCGCGTCACGCTGTTGGCCTTTGTCGGGCTTTATCTGATACTGGTCTTTCTGCTTGGCTTTGCGATGATGGCGTGCGGGGTGGATTCCACCAATGCCTTTACCATCGCCATTAGTAGTATGGGCAACGTGGGTCCTGCGCTGGGTATAGAGATAGGGCCGACGATGTCGTGGTCGCAATTGCCTGATGTGGCCAAGTGGATTTGCTCGTTTCTGATGCTTGTGGGTCGTCTGGAACTGTTCACCGTGCTCGTAATCTTCACGCGTGCGTTCTGGAAAGAAAACTAAATTGGAGCGGTTATATGGTATATTATATCAATGGAGGAGAATGCTTCCGTTACCCACACGAATCAGCATAGAACCATATTACGCCATCTCTGAATGCACAAGGACGAAGAACTACAACCCTACAAGCAGCCTCGTCCTTTCATATAGCTTCACTCCCGACATCCTGTTGTCCGTCGGTTGTACAAGTTTTATCAGCAACCCGAGAAGTAAGACCACGGTCGGTACAGGCACTTACCGAAGTGTCACCTACACTACCCAAAAGACGTTCACGCCCTGGGTCCTGTTCAGATGGAGCTTCAGAAAGAACAGCAAGAATAAGATAGAGCTGGATAACGACCTCATGCGCGATCATGAGGACAGGATATAGCTGTAACGGATAATTTCTTATGTCGCTTTGTGGGGCTGCGACTATCATCTGTGGTACGTTAAGTACTTAGTTCGTGAAATGAAAGAAGGACAAGTCTTTGAGTGCCTTAGAGTGCTTAATGATTTGCTTTGGAAACCAACTAATTTGAAGATATCAAATTACAGAATGACTTGATAATCAGTGCCTTTCTTGTATTGGCAAGGATTAAAAAGATTTTACATTATGAAATGGCCTGTATTGCAATGTAATAGAGGCTATTTCATGATGCAAAAGGGGCTTTATGACAACGTCATAAAGCCCCTTTTGCAAAGCAATACCAAACCTATTGTAAAACGCCGTCTGCCTGACTTCAAAAGGAAGGCATATTAGAGGCAGAATGGGAAGGCTTGTCCTGTACATTTGTCGAGCTGAGTTGCTTTCTTGTGTTGCTTTGGAATCGGGTTGAAAGGATGTGACTAAAAAAGCGTGCCCCTACATCCGAGGGACACGCTTATCTCAATTCCGTCATCAGCCGTAGCGCTTGACCAATCAAGCTGTCTGGCAGACGGATGCGGACCTTATGGTTTCTGCTTAGATATCGAGCAGATTAATAGCCACACGGAAGTAGCCCTTGTTGGCCTCCGGGTTCCACATCATCTGTGAGGTGACAGGGAGGTTGGCCTTTCCAATCTTGAGCTTGTAGGTGCAACCAATGCGCACGTCGTTCACACCAGCCGACTTGCCGTAGAACGTAGCGCCATCATTTTCATCGTAGTTGCTGAGTGCGAAGTTGCCGCCAACGCTTGCGTCAACCTTCCACTTCTCATCCTCGTAGAAGGTGTAGGCAGCCTGCACGAAGGTGGAGTAGATGTTCTGCTTGTTCAGCGCACCACGGTCGCGGCCAGCAAGTACGGTAGCCCAGCTCAGTGTGAGCGGGAAGCCCTGCTTTGCGAAATTGTAGCTGATGGAAGCGTCGAGGAAGTGGCCTGTCGTGCGGGCATCATAGTTGAAGTAGCGATACTGCTTGTCGTTGCTGTAGATACCGTCGGAGAAGTTATAGATGTCCCACACGGCGATGCTGAATCCACCATAGGTGTAGCTTGCATAGATATCAGCCTCTTTGTAGTCGCCGTCAATCTGCATTCCTCCCCATGCGCCGAGGCGGAAATGGTTGTTGTTGTCGGAGATGGCAAACTCATTGTTGAACGTCAGTCCTTTGGAAACTTCAAGACCACGCCAGAGGTGAGAGGTCTCGAGACCAGCGTTGTAGTGGAGCTTCTGTGCGTTCATTGTTGTCGGAAGGGCGAGTGCAGACAGCACGAACATGCCCTTAAGTAAAGATTTTATCATCATATTTTCTGAAGTTGTGTCTGTCCCATCCGTTCCCGTGCCGCTTGGTTGGCTTTCTTCCACATGTGTGTGGAAGCACTTTAGCAGAACTGTTGTCTCGTTCTTTTTCGGGAAAGGATGGGGCAGACGGTTAAAAATTAATTATTGATTTTGTTGATTAGCAGAAGTGATACAGTGAAGCGACGAGGGCAGCAAGTGCAGCACCGGCGATAGGACCGAATACAGGCACCCAAGAATAGCCCCAACCGCTGTCTCTCTTGCCCTTGATGGGAAGGATGGCGTGGGCGATACGCGGTGAGAGGTCGCGGGCAGGGTTCATTGCGTAACCCGTTACACCACCAAGAGACATACCGATGGAGACGATGACCATGGTGACAGGCCATGCGCCGTTGGCGCCAATGTTGGCCACATCTGAGCCATAGGTGCCGATGCAGATAATCAACAGGACGAGCACGAAGGTGCAGACAAGCTCCTGAAGGAAGTTGAGCGGCTTGTTGTCGATGCCAGGCATTGTGCAGAAAGTGCCGAGCTTGGCTTCGGGATCGTCGGTTGCATCGAAGTGATCCTTATATACAACCCACACAAGAACGGCGCCAATGAAGCCACCGAGCATCTGAGCCACGATATAGGGGAAGACGTTTGCCCATGGGAACATCCCTGCAACAGCAAGTCCGATGGAGACTGCAGGGTTGAGGTGTGCGCCAGAACCGTGTGCAATAAACACACCTGCCATGACGGCAAGACCCCATGCGAGCGTGATGACTACCCATCCGCCACCTTGACCTTTACTCTTATTCAGGCCCATGCAGGCGCACACGCCATCACCAAGGAGAACTAATACGAGCGTGCCCAAGAATTCAAGGCCGCAGTTATAAAGCAAATCCGGATTCATGATAAATTGATTTTAATATTTGTATAATTAATTGATTGTATTTCTGCTGTATGTTAGGCACTTCCCTTCATGGACTTTTCAGCCATGAGGGAAAGTGTCTTAATATGGTTTACTTGCGGGAAAGTGTGCGCTGGATGGCATCCTTCCATCCGTTCTTGGCCTCCTCAATCTCCTGGCTGTCTTCAGCCGGGTCGAAGGTGCGCTCCACTTGCCACTGCTTCTGCACCTCGTCGATGTCTTTCCAGAAGCCCACAGCGAGTCCGGCAAGGTAGGCAGCACCGAGTGCGGTGGTCTCCGTAATCTTCGGACGGATAACCTTGATGCCCAGCAGGTTGGCCTGATACTGCATCAAGAGGTTGTTGCGGCTGGCACCGCCATCAACCTTCAGCTCCGTGAGCGGTGCGTTGAGGTCGCGAGACATGGCCTGTGCGATGTCATAGGTCTGGAAAGCAATGCCATCGAGGGCAGCGCGTGCGATGTGTGCGGCAGTCGTTCCACGGGTGATACCGGTGATGGTGCCACGAGCGTAAGAATCCCAATACGGAGCAGCCAGGCCGGTCAGTGCCGGTACAAAGCGCACACCGCCACTGTCGGGAACGGTAGAGGCGAGTGCCTCGACCTCGGAAGAGCTCTTGATGATGCCCAGACCGTCGCGCAACCACTGCACCACGGAGCCACCGACGTAGATGGAACCCTCAAGTGCATAGTTCACCTTGTCGCCAATCTTCCACGCCACGGTGGTCAGCAGGTTGTTCTTTGAAATCACGGGCTTGTCACCGGTGTTCAGCATTACGAAGCAACCTGTGCCGTAGGTGTTCTTGATGGCACCCGGCTCAATACACATCTGGCCGAAGAGAGCGGCCTGCTGGTCACCAGCAATACCGGCAATGGGTACCTCGTGGGCAAAGATGGTAGTCTTGGTGTGGCCGTAGACCTCGGAGCTTGATTTCACCTCAGGCATCATGGAGGCAGGAATGTCGAGCAACTTCAGCAAGTCCTCATCCCATTTCAGCTCGTTGATGTTGAAGAGCATGGTGCGGCTGGCATTAGTAACATCCGTTACGTGAACCTGACCGCGGGTCAAACGCCAGACAAGCCATGTGTCAACGTTACCAAAACGGAGCTTGCCCATCTCTGCACGCTCGCGTGCTCCAGGCACGTTATCGAGAATCCACTTAATCTTTGTGCCAGAGAAATAAGCATCAAGGATAAGACCCGTCTTCTCGCGGATGGTGTCTACCAGGCCTTGGGCTTTCAGCTTGTCGCAATATTCGGCCGTGCGGCGATCCTGCCAGACGATGGCATTGTAGATGGGCTCGTCGGTATCGATATCCCAAACGATGGTGGTCTCACGCTGGTTGGTGATACCAATGGCGGCGATGTCCTTGCCATTGATGTCGATCTGAGAGATGGACTCGGCGATGACTGAGGCCTCAGAAGACCAGATCTCGTTGGGGTTGTGCTCTACCCATCCTGGTTTCGGGAAGTACTGGGTGAACTCTTTTTGGGCAACAGAGCAAATCTGACCGTTGTGGTCGAAAACGATTGCACGGGAACTGGTAGTTCCTTGGTCAAGTGCCAAAATGTACTTACTCATAATCAATTTACTTTTTAGTTGTTGATGTGATTGTTGAATTATTTAGAATGATTGTAAATGCTAAGCCTTGTTGAGCTTGCGGGTAGCCTCGACGTCCAGTGCCTCTGCTATGGTGGAGATGGGGTTCTTCACCTTTTTGGATGTGGACATCTCGATTTGCCACTTGCAGGTCTCGCAATCCGTGGAAACATAGTCGGGGTTCACTTCCTCAATCTGCTTGAAGAGTGGCGCGCCGATGGCCTGACTGCGCTTGTAGTTTTCCTTCTTGAAGCCATAGGTACCGGAGATGCCACAGCAATTACTGTCAAGAATGACCAGCTCTACACCAGGGATCATGCGGAGCAGCTCAGTCGAATAGATAGCCCAGCCCATGCGCTCCATGTGGCAAGCCGTGTGATAGGCCAGCTTTTGCTTGAAATCTTTGCGGAAGGCCAATTTGATTTTGCCCGACTCCACCATGCGATAGAGCCAACGGGTGGCCAATGTGAGGTGAGGACGCACATCGTCGTTGTCTATCTTGAGCAGGTCTTTGTACTCATCGCGCATCGTAAACGTGCAAGTTGAGCTGGTGGTAAGCACGTCGTCGCCGCCTTTGATGGCTTTTCGCATGGAGTTCATATTGATTTCGCCCTGCTTCTTGGCCTGACCGCTCAGCCCGTTGGCAATAAGTGCCACGCCACAGCACTTCTCCTTCTCCAGCAAGTTGACTCCATAGCCACAGGCATTCATGATTTTCACGAAGTCTTTGGCCAGCTGCGGGAAGTTGTAGTTGGCGTAACAGCCGTGGAAATAGGATACATGCTTATGGAAAGCGGCCTGCTCGGCAGCGTGTTTCTTGTACCACTGCTCGAAAGTCTGGAAAGAATAGGAGGGGAAAGTGCGGTGCTTGTCAATCTTCAGGACGCTGTCCATGACCACTTTCACCGGTTTCAGCCCGAGGGCGAAGTTGGTAATGGGTGCAAAGTTGTGTGCCAGCGTACCGACAAGGTCTGTATTGGCCAGCATCCAGTCGCGCAAAGACGGCTTGTGGGTGCTGTATTTGATGCGAGCCTCTTGGATAAGGTCGGCAATCTTGACATTTTCAGGGCATGCTACCTCGCAACGCTTGCAGTTGAGACACAACTTCAGCTTCTCGTTGAAGAATTGTGCGCCCTTCAAACGGTAGCGTTCGTTGTCCGGACCCGACTGTTTCGGGCCTGGATAGTTGGGCTCTACTGCCGACACCGGGCAGTAAACCGTGCAAATGGAGCACTTCAGGCATTGCTCGAAGTTGTGTTCGCTCTTGCTTTCCTTTTGTATCTGTATTGGTTTTTCGTCTGCCATGATGAGTTTACTTGCTAAGAATGTTGTGTGCGACTTCCAGTGCGGTAATCATGTCCACACCTGTTGCGTCGTCGAGTTTTATCGGATTGTGGCCACAAAGTACCGCTCCTGCTGCATAAAGGTTGTCTATGGGCTTGCCGTTGATGAGCGCATGTAGCTTCTCGTCGGTCTTTACGCCGAAGCTCATGTATGGCTGTGCGTCGAAAATGTAGTCGGCATGCCAGCCGTCGCGGCTCTTCTCCGACTCCACATCGAGGCCGAAGACAGGCTCAAAGACTTTGTCATAATCACTCTTTAGTCCATGACTTTGGAACGATCCGGAGCAAAGAACGTAGTTGTCAGCCTCAAGCAGCTCCTCTGGCAGGTTCTCCGTCTCCACGGAGACCACCTTGTTGCCATCCTTGTTGACCTTGCCATTTTTGACAATATCGCTTCTGAAGTAGTAGCCTCCGAGCGATTGCAGCCGTTTGATGAGCTGCATCTGTATGCGTACTCCGGGCACTGAGGGTGGCATGGTGGCCACAAACTCGATGGGCTTGTTTATTTGCTTGCGCAGCTTTTCGGCAGTCTCGGCATTGGAGAGTCCCAAGACGGCAGGCAGAAGAATCACCTCGCCTGAGGCATTCAGCCCATTGATGGCCGTTGTGACCTCGGCAAGATTGTCGTCATCATTGAGATACTTGGCAATATTTGTTGCACGAAGCTCGCAAGGAGTATGACGGGCGAAGTCCAAAGTGTCCGTATGGAATTCCTTTACTTCTACTTCCACGCCAGCGTTTCGCAGGTTGGCAACGAGAAACTCGGTGGGAAAATCAAGGAAGCCGCGTATGTTGGCCACCGTCACTTTCTTATAAGGCAGCTTGTTCTCTTCCTTGCAGGTCACCATTCCGTCCATTGTGAGCCATGCCGGCTTCGTGACACCAATCGGGGTCAGGCGGAAGTGATTGGCTTTGGCATTGCCGTTCATCTTCAGTCCAGCTTCGGCCAGGAGCTTGGCAGCCTCTTCGGCACGCTCAGCCACATTGCTGACGTGGTGATAAGGATGGGATGCGGGCAGCTTGCTTATCGCTTCCAGCGGGTTGTTTACCACCTTCCCCTCGGCATCATAGCCCAAAAGGCAGATAGAACCAGGGTTAAAGTGCAAGGTGCTTTGCCCTGCTCCTATGACGGCCACTCTTTTCTTGCCGCCTTGTGCCAAGGCGATTCCGCAGGTAAGACCCGACAAACCGCCTCCTATAATAATTGAATCGTATTTCATCGTGCTACCTCCTTATCGTTTCCTGCTACGCGGTTGAATCCGCAAAGTCCCTCATAAATTAGTGACATAAGCTGTCCTTCGGCCAGTGTGTCGCCCCAAGCCACGGGCTGCATGCCCTTCCAGCGCTCGGCAACAAACGAAGCCAAATCGCGTTGTGCCTCCTCCGGTTTCATCTTAGCGACTCGGCAGAGTGCGTTGGCGCCCCTGCAAGCACAAAGTTCGCCCTGACAGGTGCCCATCCCGAGACGGGTGCGGCGGCGGAGATTGATCATATTGTGTACGTGGAGCTTCTCTGCGGCAAACTTCAGTTCGCCCACTGTCACGTCCTCACATTCACAAACGAGCGCGTCGTCGATGCTGTTGCCCGTTGGCACCTCCTTGGTCATTGTGCCATGGCGTCCCTCAGCAGCATAGTTGTTGAGTTCTTGTGCGTTCTCACTCGTTGCGTCTTCCTGCATGGGAACCTCACTTCCGGGCAGTGGAGTGGTGGCAGTCTCGCACGCTTTGTTCACTCCCAGCTTCTTGCAAGCCAGGTCTGTGGCCACTTCTGCCATCATGCGGTAAGTCATCATCTTACCACCAGTAATGGTAATCATGCCCTCCAGGCCGTCGCGTGTGGCATGATCGAGCAATACGATGCCACGGCTGATAGAGCGACCCGACGGGTCATTGTCGGCCGCTACGAGTGGTCGAACACCGCAATAGGCGCGAATGACGCGCGTTGTAGCGCATGAAGGCGCAAGGTCTATGGCGCCACGCTCCAAGATATCCACTTCCTCCTGCGTGATTTTCAGGTCGTCGACCGATTCAAACGGTACGCGGTCACTGGTCGTTCCAATGACACAGACTGTGTCGTCGGGCACGAGAATGTCGGCATTCGAAGGCTTGCGGCACCGGTTGATGACCATATTATTGACGCGATGTCCGAAGATGAGCAGTGTGCCCTTTGCTGGGAACATATTCACGGTGATTCCTGCGAGCTTGGCAATTCCATGTCCCCAGATGCCAGCGGCGTTGATAATCAGCCGTGCGTGCACCTCGCTCTCCTCGCCATTGCGGTTGTTGCGCAAGTGCACACCCACGGCACGCCCATTCTCAATCAGTATCTTTGTCACCTCATGATAGGTGAGTGTGTCGGCTCCGTGGCGGCGTGCGTCGATGATGTTGGCCGTAGTCAGGCGGAATGGATCGATGGAGGCGTCGGGAACGCGTACCGCCCCAATCAGGTTAGGGTTGACAGCCGGCTCTATGCGTCGTGCTTCCTCCGGTGAAATGACATCGGCCCGGATGCCCGCTTTGTGGCAAGACTCTACGAAAGTCTTCTGATAGTCAAGGTCATCCTCGGGCAAAGTGATGAACAAGCCGTCGGTCTCTTCAACGCAATGACGTGCAATCTTGCGCAGCGTCATGTTCTCCTTAATACATTCTTTTGCCGATTCACCATCGGTTACGGCATAGCGCGCGCCACTATGAAGCAAACCATGGTTGCGACCTGTGGCTCCGTTGGTGAAGTCATACTTCTCAACGAGCAGCACACGCAGTCCCCGCAGGGCACAGTCTCGAGCCGTTCCAGCTCCTGTGATGCCGCCACCGATGATAATGACATCGTACTCTTGTTTCTTGTTCCTATCCATTGTCATTTGGTTTAGGTCTCCTAAGTTTTGTTGTTGGCTTAGGGCGGTTCCTAAAACTTTGTTTTTGTGTTGTTGTTTATGCAGAGCGCCGGCTTGACTTGGTAGGTTTTGATTTGGGTTTCACCAACTTTCTTACCGAAACTCTTTTTTCCCGATTACACTACAAAGTTAGGAAAAATTCCCAATACGACCATACTTTATTAATTATATTTAACAATAAATCCTCTTTTCTCCTATGCTGGACTTCCGTTTAGTAACGGGTTCGAAATAAAGAAAAGTAAGAATTGTATGTATCATGATGAGCTTTTTCTTGTAAGAAAGTGGATTAGTATGCGCAAAAGGAGGATTTCTGCTGACGTTTTGTCAACTTGTTACGTTCTTGTTAAGAAAAAGATGGGCTAATTTTTTTTTGTTGCTGGCAATTTTATGAAGTGCTTTGAAAAGACTTTCATTTCTTTCATAATGCCTTAAAAGCGGTTGAGTAGGTTGTAAACTTACTCTGTTGGGGCATGGCCGAAGAGTAGATTCTGGTACAGGACAACCCGCCAGAGAACCTCGCAGAGTTGAGGTCGTCTTGGCGGGTTGTTGAGTTGTCATGTCCCTAACAGGTTTTACTGGGCTCGGTTAAATGGATACGGCTTGCCCCGGCAGACTAACCTATTCGTAGTCATCCACAGGCTTTGCACCCATTTCCATGGTGAGTGTGCCACCTTCCGCAAGTCGTTGGAAGGGAATGCGTGTGCCCCTTATCTGCTTTCCGTCCAGTATGAACCGTTGTACATATTCGTTTTGGCGGCTGTTGTTCACCGCCTTGATGGTGAACGCACGTCCTTTGTAATAGCTTGGGTGCAGCCGAATGGTCACCTTGTCAAAGATAGTGCTGCCCAATCCCAGTGACGGGTGCAGGTCGTCGAGACCTTTCACGTCGAAAAGGCCGATGGAGGACATGGTGTACCAGGCTCCCAGCATGCCTTGGTCCTCATCCTGTCCGTAGCCATAGCCGTGTATGCCGTCTGTCCCATAAAACTCGTTGAGGATGGCGCGCACCCAGTGTTGCGTCCTTGAAGGGCGTCCCGACTCATTAAACAGCCATGAGATGTGGAGCGAAGGCTCGTTGCCTTGGTTATAGAGTGTGCGCAGTCCGGCGAATGCCTCTACCTCTGTTCCTCCGCTGAAGATTCTTTTTTGTGAGAGGGTAAAGATGCTGTCGAGGCGTGCGTTGAACACCTTTGCCCCCACTTTGGCTATCATCGACTGTACATCGTGTGGCACATAGAATGTGTATTGCCAAGCGTTGCCCTCCTGAAAGCCGCGCCATACCTCCAGAGGGTCGAAGTTTTCGACAAAGGTTCCGTCGCTGTAGCGGGGCCGGATGAAGTTGCATGACGGGTCATACAGCTTTTCCCAGCCGTGCGACAGGCTCATCAGCCGCTCATAGTCGTCTGCTTTGCCCAGAGCCTTGGCCAGTTGTGCCACGGCATAGGCACTATAGCTGTATTCCATGGTGTGCGAGGCAGAGAAATTGTACAGCCCTCCGTCTTTGGCATGGACGTGAGGAACGTACCCCAGTTGCAGAAAATCCTTGGTATCAGCCTTTCCTGCGCCTCGTGGACGGCCTTCCCATCCCATCTCATTCTTCAGACAGGCTTCGTAAGCCAGTGCGATGTCGAAGTCGCGGATGCCCGCCATATAGGCCGCCACAATCATGTTGCTCAACTGATTGGTGCCCACGCCCGACACGAAACGGCTGCAGGCCAACCCGTCGGCCAGCCATCCGCAGTCCTTATACACTTGTAGGTGGCTGCTGATGTAGTCGCTCATGTGATCGGGATAGGCCATAATCCACAGTTGGGTCAGCCCCCATTGTGCGCCCCACATGGCGTCGGTGTTGTAGAGGTTGAACTCCGGCTGCCCATTGCGTTGGGGCAAATGTCCCACCGTCCCGTCGTGTTTGGGGTAGTCGCCATTGATGTCGCTGCACACGCCGCGCCCCAACAGGGCATGGTAGAGTCCGGTGTAGAATTTAACCTTGTCCTCCTTGTGTGCCGTCTCGACGGTAATGCGCCCCAACATCTCCTCCCATTCGTTCTCCGCCAGCTCCTTTGCCTCGTCAAAGGTCAGCGTCCGCGCCTCGGCGAGCCGGTTTCGACGTGCGTTTTCCACGGAAGTGTAGGAGATGCCCACTTTCACGGTCACCTGTTCACCCTTCCGAGTGGCAAAGGATAGGTAGGCTCCCGCTCCTTCGCCGTTTGCCTCGCGCGCGTACCTATTATTTATATGGGCGTGGTTGAACGTGCCCCAGCTCGTCGCTTTCTTGTCTATCGTGGCTGAGAAGAAGATGGAGACCGTTGCGCCAGGCTGGTATGCCTTGACGTATTCGGGGTAGGTGACCACATATCCCTCCACAGTGCCGTCGTCAAGTATGCGCACTTGCGCGTCCTTTACAGCTCCGCTCTCGCCCATTCTGTTGCCGATGTCGAAGATGATGTGGCTCTCCTCCGACTGAGGGTAGGTGAACCGTTGCATGGCCACGCGCCTTGTGGCCGTCAGCTCGGCGAGTATGTCGTAGTCTTTGAGCAGAACGCTGTAGTAGCCAGCCTCTGCCCTCTCGTCGTTATGGCTGAAGTGGGAGCGATAGCCCTCTTTGATGCCCGCCTCGGTGGTGTCGCCCGGCACGGTAATGAGCCGTCCCGTGGTGGCCATCACACTGATGCCGCCCACCTGAAACTCGTGGGTACATGGAAAACTTTCTATCGAATGGTCACGGTAGTCGTAGCCAGTGGCCTGCCATCCGTCCACATTGCCGTAGTGACCGTTGGTCGATGGCCCTGGCTTGGCCATACCGAAAGGCAGGGAGCCGGGCGCAAAATGAAAGTATCGGCAGTGGGCTGTGCCGATACGCGGCTCCACATATTGCCTCAGACTGCCTTTTTCCTGAGCCAAAAGAGGCACAGCGACAGTCCAAAGCGTCATCACAAGGGGGAAAAGTAGGGTGATTCGTTTCATCTGGTGGGTTGCTTTATTGTTGGTAATTGGTTGAACTGATGTTGCAAAAGTAGCAAAAAAGGACTGATTTCGCAAGCAAGCGTACGGAAAATAGTGTACAGTCCGCCATGTAGTGAGGCGAAGAGGTCTCGCTAAAGGTAGCAAGACGCAAATCACCATGAGCTTTGCACATTTACGTAGGTAATTTGTAGCACCACCTAAAAACATCGTGGGTAGAGGAAAATGGAAGAAAAAGGCACTCTGTTTGTTTTTTGTCTGAAAGAAAAGGGGTATCTTTGCAGTAGGAATAACTAAACCTCATCAACCATGCAGAAATATGCTGAGTACATTAAGGAGATAGAAATCGACTCATTGTGGAGCGGAAAGAAGCACGTCCGCTGGGAGCTGAACCGCCGGGTCAACATTCTCAGCGGCATCAATGGGGTAGGCAAGAGCACCATCCTGAACAAAGTGGTGCGCAGTCTCGCCCACGGTGGTGAGTTTCCGAGCCATTTGCTCAAGGGGGTCCATCTCCGCGTCGAGCCTGAGGAGGCCAAGTGGATCCGCTTCGACATCATCCGCTCTTTCGACCGGCCGCTGATGAGCAGCGAGATTACGGGTCGGATAGACTCCGCTCTCGTCACGGAGCTGGATTGGCAAATCTACAAGCTCCAGCGAAAGTACCTCGACTATCAGGTGAATATCGGCAACCGCATGATTGAGGCCCTGCAGAAAGGCACCCCCGAGGCTGCCGCTGAGGCGCAAAAGCTCAGCCAACCCAAACAGAAATTTCAGGACCTGATCGATGACCTTTTCTCCGAGACGGGGAAAAAGATAGTCCGCACGGAGAACGAGATACGATTCACGCAGATTGGAGAGGTGCTGATGCCCTACCAGTTGTCGAGCGGTGAGAAGCAGATGCTCGTCATACTGCTCACCGTGCTCGTAGAGGACGGCAAGGCCTATGTGCTCTTCATGGACGAGCCGGAGGTGAGTCTGCACGTGGAGTGGCAGAAAAGGCTCATCGACCTGATACTCGATCTGAACCCCAATGTGCAGATCATCCTCACCACCCAC
>DLLX01000048.1:56706-63145 GCA_002479145.1 Prevotella sp. UBA7551
CCTCCGACTACGTCACCGCTGCCAACCGCCTCAATGGGCGCAAGGCAAGACGCAGGATAGTGGCCTACGTGGAAGCCTACGACGACGTGTACTTCTGGCGGATGGTGCTCGGTCGGTTTGAGAATGAGCACCGCTACTTTGAGGTGATGCTCCCTACGCGCAAGAAGCTGTCAAGGGGAAAGAAGTCGGTGCTGACCAGTCTGATGCGCAATGGAACTGGGCGCGACATGCTTGCCTGCGTGGATGCTGACTATGATTACCTGTTGCAGGGGCGCACGGAGGAGTCGAGGCAAGTCTGCACCAATCCTTACGTGCTCCATACCTATGTGTATGCGATAGAAAACTACCAGTGCTATGGTCCGAGCCTGCACGATATGTGCGTCGCCGTGACGCTCAACGACAAGCAGCTCTTCGATTTCGATGCCTTCTTGCGCCGCTATAGCCAGATTATTTATCCACTCTTCGTGTGGAGCATCTTCTTCTACCGCAGACGGAAGAACAACCTGTTCACCATTGCCGATTTCAACAACGTCGTCTCCATCGGCGCATTCTCCACTGGCAACGCATCCCTGTTGCTCGATAACTTGCAGCACAAGGTCAGCCGGAAAGTGGCTGAACTGCGGCGGAAAAACCCTAATGTGAAGGCTGAGTTGGGGGAGCTGGGGAGCGATTTGGCAAGGCTGGGCGTCACGCCGGATACCACTTACCTCTACATACAGGGACACCACCTCTTCGACGGAGTGGTGGTGCCGATGCTACAGAAGGTATGTAGTCAGCTCGTTCGTGCCCGCGAGCGCGAGATCAACCGCTTCGCAGTACACAATTTGCAGCGCACCAACGAGCTGTCGTGCTATGACCACAGTACGGTGGAAATCGTTCCGATGCTCCGCCGAAACACCGGGTTCATGCAGTCGGAGCCTTACCGCCACTTGCTTGCCGACGTGGAGCGGTGCTTGAGCGCGGATGAGGCTCGGCAGTCTATGCCTCCTCCTGCCTCAGACGAAACCGCATGATAAAGCAATGGTGGTGGCTGCCGTGATGAAGTATGACCAGCGGAAAAGTAAAGATAAAAGAATCGCAAAAGATACCGTTTCCTTCCGCAATGAGCAAGGAATACTCCTTGTGGTCAGGAAAAGTCTTCTTTCGAGAAGTTTGTAAGTAGCTTGAAATCAGTACTTTACTTTTTTACTCACGCAAACGCCTATTCCTGACTTGCAATAGGGCCGATATCGTCCCGCAATACCGCCTCTTTTGTCTTGCCATACGGCCCCTATCGTGCGGCTTTATGGCCTGTTTTGCAAGCTAATATCGGCCGTTCTGTTTTGTAAAGAAACTTTCGCCTCTTCGCTTTTTCTGCTGACTCTACTCATTTGGTGTACTATAGCCTTTGAAATATAGTCAGATACCGTCTGACATGCTTGGCCACAGCGTGACGCAAGGGGGTGTATAACCCATCGGAACATAAAAGATAACTTCGGGATAACTGGTAGACCAACAACAAAGAAAAGCTGTGAAAAGTTTGGCTTGCTAAGCTAAAAAGCGTATCTTTGTGCCAATGAAAAAACAAGGAATCCAACCCGTCAACTGGAGCAAGAATATCATCATTGCCGATGCCGACTACGTTGATCATGTGGCTTTCGACCTCATCGTGAATTTTGAACGTATGCTTGGGCGGCGCATTCCCCAAGCCGACCTCAGCCAGTGGCTCGTCGATGTGGCCCTCGATGGCCGGTTGCGCCCTGGCGACCATGAGACGCAGGTGGTGCTGTTGCACGACCATGGCACGCCGAAGCTCTCCCATTTTTCCCCTGCCGACTATGAATCAGAACTGGATGGCAAAGCCTTTAGGTCAGAAAAGCTGGGTGAATTTATCATCAATTGTATCGCTACGGGCGTAGAAGGCGCCGAGAAGGCCGACGTGTTGACCGACCTTGTGCACTTGTTGCTGTCGGAGGAGAAGGTAACACGGCTGATGATCGTGCCCGATGGTGACGATACGTCGCTCTGGCAAGACTTGCGCCATGCGCTGCGCGACGTGGATGATGAGCAGAAACACGTCACATTGTTTACCATGCAACCCGCACAGGGCGGCAATTTCCGTGAGGAGATGCTTGGCTTCTCGCTGATGGACGCGCTCGGAATCACCCAGGCGGAGATAGACCAAAAGTTGAAATAACAAAGACATAACACCATAAAGAATGAGTAGAGTATTAATGATAGGCGCTGGTGGCGTTGCTACGGTTGCCGCATTCAAGATTGCACAGAACACGGACGTGTTCACCGAGATGATGATTGCAAGCCGTCATGTGGAGAAATGCGACCGTCTGGTGAAGGCTATCCACGACAAAGGCTACACGATGGACATACGGACGGGGCAAGTAGATGCCGACGATGTGGAGCAGTTGAAGGCACTCCTGTCGGACTACAAGCCCGAACTGGTCATCAACCTCGCCTTGCCGTACCAGGATTTGACCATCATGGAGGCTTGTCTGGCGTGTGGTTGCAACTATCTTGACACTGCCAACTATGAGCCTAAGGACGAGGCTCACTTCGAATACAGCTGGCAATGGGCGTATCGCAAACGATTTGAGCATGCCGGACTGACCGCCATCTTGGGCTGTGGGTTTGATCCGGGTGTGTCAAGTATCTTCACCGCCTATGCCGCCAAGCATTATTTTGATGAGATTCATTATCTGGACATCGTCGATTGCAACGCCGGCGACCATCATAAGGCATTTGCCACCAACTTCAATCCGGAAATCAATATCCGTGAAATCACTCAAAAAGGACTCTATTATGAGGATGGCAAATGGATAGAGACGGCGCCTTTGGCTGTCCATCGGCCACTAACGTATCCCAACATCGGCCCGCGAGAGAGCTATCTCATGCACCATGAGGAGCTGGAGAGCCTTGTGCTGAACTTCCCCACCATCAAACGCGGTCGCTTCTGGATGACGTTTGGAAAGCAGTACCTCACCTATCTCGACTGCATCATGAACCTTGGCATGGGGCGTATCGACGAGGTGGCCTACGAAGCACCGCTTGCCGACGACCCGACGAAGCGGGTAAAGGTCAATATCGTGCCGCTGCAGTTTCTCAAAGCCGTGCTTCCCAACCCACAAGACCTGGGTGAGGACTACGAGGGCGAGACTTCCATCGGCTGCCGTATCCGTGGCGTGAAGGACGGAAAGGAGCACACCTACTATGTATATAACAACTGCAAGCATCAGGAAGCATACCAGGAAACGGGCATGCAGGGCGTGAGCTACACCACGGGTGTGCCTGCGATGATAGGTGCGAAGCTTTTCCTGCAAGGCATTTGGAAGAAGCCGGGAGTGAGAAACGTCGAGGAATTCGACCCAGATCCGTTCATGGAACAGCTCAATAAGCAGGGGTTGCCTTGGCATGAGGAGTTTGACAAGGATTTGGAACTGTAAGAATAACGAGTTAAAACAACGATTATGGCAAAAAAGGAAGACGCCGCACAGGACCCGAAGGCTGCCAAGTTGCAGGCCCTTCAGGCTGCTATGGCCAAGATAGAGAAGGATTTCGGCAAGGGCTCCATCATGCGTATGGGCGATGAGCAAGTCGAGCAGGTCGAGGTAATTCCCACGGGAAGCATCGGACTGAATGCAGCCTTGGGTGTCGGGGGCTACCCCCGAGGCCGCATTATCGAGATTTACGGCCCTGAGTCATCAGGCAAAACGACCCTCGCCATCCATGCCATTGCCGAGGCGCAGAAGATGGGTGGTGTGGCCGCCTTTATTGATGCGGAGCACGCTTTCGATCGTTTCTATGCCCAGAAGTTGGGTGTAGATGTCGATAATCTGTGGATTTCGCAGCCCGATACGGGCGAACAGGCGTTGGAAATAGCCGATCAGCTTATCCGTTCGTCTGCTGTCGATATACTTGTGGTTGACTCTGTGGCTGCCTTGACACCGAAAAAGGAAATCGAAGGCGACATGGGCGACAACAATGTCGGCCTACAGGCGCGCTTGATGAGTCAGGCATTGCGCAAGTTGACAGGCACTATTTCGAAGACAAACACCTGCTGCATCTTCATCAACCAGCTGCGCGAGAAGATTGGAGTGATGTTTGGCAACCCCGAAACCACCACGGGTGGAAATGCGTTGAAGTTCTATTCCTCAGTACGTTTGGACATTCGCCGTGTCTCTTCCATCAAGGACGGTGACCAGATCCTCGGCAATCAGGTGCGCGTGAAGGTGGTCAAGAACAAGGTTGCGCCCCCGTTCATGAAGGCCGAGTTTGACATCATGTTCGGCAGTGGCATCAACAAGGCCGGCGAGCTGGTGGATCTCGGCGTGGAGTACAACATCATCCAGAAGAGCGGCAGTTGGTTTAGCTACAACGGTTCCAAGCTGGCCCAAGGGCGCGACGCCACCATGTCGCTGCTGCGTGACAATCCTGAGCTCTGCGAGGAGCTCGAGGGACTGGTCATGCAAGCCATCAAGGACAAGGAGGAGTAACGTCTTCCCCAAGAAGGCAAGTCCCATTTACATCCAAAGACGTCGTAGTACATTCGACACTTGAATGGCGCAGAGCCAAAACGTGAAAAGGCGCATCAGAAACAATTTCTGATGCGCCTTTTCGCGTTTCACACAATAGGAAGCGCAGTTTACCCTCCACAGTCCCCACGTGCGTCCATTCAATGGGGACTATGCGTAGGTGAGCAAGAACTTCAGCGAACCAGCAGCCTTGAGCGAGGGCGTGGTGGCTGGATAGAGCAGCGTGTCACCCGCCTTGACCTGCTCCACATGTCCTTCGGCGTCAGTGAGCGTTCCCCTCCCGTCAACCACGATGATGACGGCAAAGCTGTCAAGCGCACTCAAGTCGATGGTAATCAGCTTGGTCAAGTCGTAGACATACGTGTGGAAATAGGGGCACCTCACCAAAGCGACGCCTTCATCTTGAGCCGGCACATAGCATGAGCGGTAGTTGGGTTCCACATGATAGTCGATGCTCTCCGCCGCCAGTTGCGTATGCAGTTCGCGATAGTTGCCATTCTTGTCCTTCCGCTTGAAGTCATAGATGCGGTAAGTGACATCGCTGGTCTGCTGTATCTCGGTCAGGAAGCACCCCTTCCCGATGCTGTGGATGCGTCCCGCAGGAAGGAAGAAGCAGTCGCCCTCCTTCACGGCGTAATGGGCGATGGCATCGGTGATGGTATCATCGGCCACCATGCGCTTGTAGTCATCAGGCGTGATGTGCTTGCTCAAGCCAGCCATCAGCGAGGCTTCGGGATCAGACTTCATGACATACCACATCTCCGTCTTGCCCCTCTCCTTGCCTTGTCGGCGAGCCACCTCGTCATTGGGATGCACCTGTATGGACAAGGGCTCATGGGCATCGATAAACTTGATGAGCAATGGGAACTCATTGCCGTAGCGCTGATAGTTATCCTTACCCACCAGTTGTTCCCGCAGCTGTCCGGCCAGCTCCGACAGGGTCATGCCGGCACACTCACCATCGCTGACTTTCGTCTCGTAGCCAGGCACGCCCGAGATTTCCCAGCTCTCGCCCACGTTGCAGAGCGGAGTGTCCAAATGCTTGAAGTCCACAATCTTGTTACCACCCCAAAGGGTTTGCTTGAGCAAGGGCTTAAATCTGAAAGGTCCCATGTTTCACCTATTCTAAATCGTTATTATCATTGTTATCTTGGAACTGTCGTTCTGCCAATACCGCACGACCATGGGTGCAGCCCATCATCTTGCCGGAGGGCAAGAGACGGTTGGTCCGCCACCCTCACCCTCAGTTTTCCCGCCAGAACTGCGGCGTGAGGATGACAAGCACCGAGAATATCTCCAGACGCCCAATCAACATCATGATCGAGCACACCCACTTGGAGAGGTCCGGCAGGTCAGCCCATGTGATTTGCGCCACCGAGCTGAACGTCAGCGACGGTCCCGAATTGGCCAGGCAACTGACCGCCACGGTGACCGCATTGGCCGCATCGATGTTTTGCGCTGTCAGGACAGACACAGCGATGAACAGCAGAAGCATGTAAGCCGTGGTGAATGCCAGCAGCGACACGCGTTGCGAATTGGCCACATTGTTGCCGTCGATCTTCAGGGGCAGCACCGCATTGGGGTGCAGCCGCTGGCGCATCTCGTTCTTCACGATCTTGAGCAACATCACCACGCGGGCGCATTTCAGTCCGCCCGTGGTGCTGCCGCCACACGCTCCGACAATCATGCAGAGCCAAAGCACCAGCCATGTCACATGATGCCACATCGTGGTGTCGTCGTTGTTGTAACCCGTCGTGGTGACAAACGACACCACCTGGAACAGGGCCGACCGGAAGGCCAGCTCCACCCCATAGCCGTTGCGCGTCATGAGCTCAGCCATGATGATGGCCGTGCAGACTACGGTAAAGATGGCATAGAACTTAAACTCCGAGCTCTTCCAGAGATTGTGGAGG